>JAIMBF010000115.1 GCA_023511585.1 Terriglobia bacterium | reverse complement strand
GATCAATCGGCGCGGTGGAAGCAGCATGCCCTTTCACCCCTCGCTCGGGGGCGGTTCGGGTTGCTGCGGGCGATTGCGCCGCTCGGCCATGAACTGATCGAACTCCGCCTTGTCGCGCGCCCGACGCAGCCGCTCTAAGAAAGCTTGAAATTCCTGCTGTTCCTCCTCCAGCCGCCGCAGTGTTTCGGCGCGGTACTCATCAAAAGCGGCATTGCCGCTGGAAGGTGCGCGGCCCCAGCGGGCGCGCCCGCCACACCAGCCCCCACCCATACGCCCGGAGGGTTGGGAATTGTACCAACGCCCGGCATGATGCCATCGCCCCGCGCCATGCGGAGAACAAGCGCTCAGCCGTCCGGAAAGCAGCAGAAACGCAAGGAGTGCAAGGCCGAGCGGCCAAAAGGCCCAGAAGGCGAGAATTAACGCCGCGATCCACGCTGCTCTGCCGTACTCGTCCATCTTCTCGATGAGTATCATAGGACCCTCCATGCCTCGCGTGACGGCCGCGAATGTAAAAACTTTTTACATCCTGCGGCGACAACACGGGCTTGTCAAGTTCATCCCTCAGGCCCTATCGGGCGCGACCCCGAGGCCGAGTGATTGAAAATAGATGAGCAGCCCGGCTTCCAGCAGCTCTTCGGGGGCCATCGGCAACCTGTGCGGGCGGCTGACAAAAAGCGAGGCAATGCCATGCGCCATCGCCCAAAGATGGAGCGCCACCATTAACGCCGGCGGGCGGCGATTGCGGGCGGTCGCGCACGCGCTCTCGGCAGCGCGACGCAATACTCCGAAGGCGAGATCGGCGGCTTGACGCACCCCCGGTTCTTCTTCCAGGCCGGGACCGGCTTCAAACATCACCGCATACGAAGCCGGATCGCGCCGAGCGAAGGCAAGATAAGCCTTGCCACAATTCTCGATGGCCGTCATCGGGTTCGGCCGGCCTTCGTTCCAGGCCTGCTCCAACTCGGCAGCAAAGCGGAGGAAGCCGCGCCGCGCCACCTCGGCAAGCAAGGCGTTGCGGTCGCGAAAATGCCGATACGGCGCGCCGGGGCTGACACCTGCCGCACGCGCAAGCTCCACAAAGGCAAAGCCTGCCGGTCCACGCTCGGCAACAAGGCGCAGCGCCGCTTCGATCAGCGCCTCGCGCAGATTGCCATGATGGTAGGATTCCCGCGTAGAGCGCTCGTCTCGATTGCGATGATGGCCAAACGTCATGTGAAATCGTTTTACACCAAATCCGCCTGGCGGCTAGCCATGGCGGATTTGTTCCGGCCGAAAAGAAGAGCCCGTCGGCTCGGTTATGATCGATCGTCCCAAAAGGTCTGAGAGCGAGAAGAAACGCTAACGAAGCGAACTCAGCGCGGCACAAATCGAAAATCCTTACGACCCCGGTCTGATACCCCCTTATCGTGCCGGCTTTGTTTCCCTTGAGGGCACCCCGGTATGGTTATTATGAAGAATTTGCGGGCCGCACGGGAGCCTCTTGATGCAAGCCATGTTTCAAGGTCTGACGAGTAGAGAGGCGGCGGCGCGCCTTGCGGCTGAAGGGCCGAACGAGCTGCCGCATGCCGGCCATCGGAGTTTGCCGCGCATCCTGCGCGATGTGCTGAGCGAACCCATGTTCGGACTGCTGCTTGGCGCCGGCCTGATCTACCTCTTTCTTGGCGATACTGTCGAAGCACTGCTTCTTCTGGTGTTTGCTTCTCTTTCGGTGGTCATTGCTGTGGTGCAGGAGACCCGCAGCGAGCGCGTGTTGGAAGCGCTGCGGGACCTCACCAGCCCTCGCGCCTTGGTGATACGCGATGGAGAGCGAAAACGCATCGCCGGCCGCGAGGTGGTGCGCGGTGACCTCATCGTGCTTTCCGAAGGCGATCGCGTGCCTGCGGACGCCACGCTGATCCAGGCCCGGGAATTGGAGATCGACGAATCCTTACTCACCGGGGAATCGGTGCCGGTGCGCAAGCGCGCTGCGAAAGGCACAACCGAAGCAAAGGCACAACCCGGCGGCGATGATCTGCCCTATGTGTTTTCCGGCACGTTGGTGGTGCGGGGGCAGGGCTTGGCCATAGTCCATGCAACCGGAGCGTCGAGCGAAATCGGGCGGATCGGGCAGACGCTCGGCGAAATCGAAACCGCGCCGCCGCGGCTGAGCCGTCAGACCGCAAGGTTGGTGCGCATTGCAGCTGGAATCGGGTTGCTGTGCTGCGTGTTGGTGTTCGTGCTCTACGGGTTGTTGCGCGGGTCATGGCTGGCTGCGCTTTTGGCAGGCATCACGCTTGGGATGTCGATGTTGCCGGAAGAATTTCCGCTCGTGCTGACGGTGTTCATGGTGATGGGGGCATGGCGGCTGTCGCAGGCACGCGTCTTGACCCGGAGGGCCGCGGCCATCGAAATGCTCGGTGAAGCCACCGTGCTCTGCACCGATAAAACCGGCACGCTGACCGAGAACCGCATGTCTGTGGTGGCTTTGCACGCAGCGGGATCGACACTGGCGGTGACCGAGCAAACCCCGCTCGCTCCGCCCTTCAGCCGGCTGGCGATCACCGCCGCGCTGGCAAGCGCGTCGGAAGCTTACGATCCGATGGATCGCGCTTGCCAGGAACTTGCCCGTCGGGCGGGCATCGATACGGCCGGTTTCTCGCTCGAGCGCCTCTACGGCCTTACACCCGAACTGATGGCTGTTACGCAGGTATGGCGAACGCCTGCCGAGGACGAGCCGCTGCGGGTGGCTGCGAAGGGCGCACCGGAGGCCATTGCCGAGCTTTGCCGCCTGGATGCGGAAAAGCGTGCGGCCCTCGTAGAAGAAGCCGACCGCATGGCGGCGGCCGGCATGCGCGTGTTGGCCGTTGCGGAAGCATCGGCGAGCGCGCCGCTTCCGGAGACGCCGCGCAGCTTTGCCTTTAACCTGCTCGGCCTGGTCGGGCTCGCCGATCCGCTTCGCCCTTCGGTTCCGGCGGCAATCCGTGAATGTCAGGCAGCGGGCATCCGCGTTGTGATGATTACCGGCGACTACCCCATCACCGCGAAAGCGATTGCAAGGCAGGCCGGGCTTGACGCCGATACCGTGTTGGACGGCCCCACAATCGCGCAGATGAGCGATGCCGAGCTCGAAGCGGCCGTGCGGCATGTTGGCATCTTCGCGCGCATCGTACCGGCGCAGAAACTACGCATTGTGCAGGCACTGAAGGCGAAGGGCGACGTGGTTGCGATGACCGGCGACGGCGTGAATGATGCCCCTTCGTTGAAAGCCGCCGATATCGGCATCGCCATGGGCGGGCGCGGCACGGATGTGGCGCGCGAGGCTGCCTCTTTGGTGCTGCTCGATGACGATTTCGGCTCGATCGTTAGGACAATCCGGCTCGGCCGACGCATTTACGACAATTTGCGCAAAGCTATGGCCTACATCATTGCGGTACATGTGCCCATCGCAGGGCTTGCCTTGCTGCCGCTTCTGGCCGGAATGCCTTTGATCTTCGGCCCGGTACACATTGCTTTTCTTGAGATGGTCATCGATCCGGTGTGCTCGATGGTGTTTGAAGCCGAACCTGCGGAAGCCGATGTTATGGCCCGCCCGCCGCGTGCCGCAACCAGCCCGCTTTTCTCGCCGGCTCTTGTGGTCTGGAGCTTACTGCAAGGCGCTGCGGCGCTTATCCCGCTGGGCTTGTTGTACTCTCTCGCGCTTCGCCGTGGCCTGCCGGAAGGCGATGCGCGCGCGCTCACTTTTGTCTCTTTGGTACTGCTCGATCTGGGACTGGTGGTGGTCAACCGCTCCTTCACCACCTCCCTTGCTGATGTGTTCGGCAAAGGCAACCGTGCGCTTTGGTGGGTCTCAGCGGTGACGCTGGCGCTGCTGGCCTTGGTATTGCTCTGGCCGGTCGGCCGAGAATTATTCCGCTTCGGTCCCTTGCATAGCGATGATCTTGCGCTGGTTGCGATCATCGTCCTGAGCGTGCTGGCGGCGCTGGAATGGCTCAAGGGCTTTTGGAGAGCCAAGCTCATCGCGTAAGCGCCGCGGCGGGAAAAGGAGGGTTCCATCAGCAATCTTTCTGGGGCGGTGTTGGCCCTGCTTAAGGATCATCAAGCTTGGGCTCCGCCGATTATTTTCATTCTCGCGTTCGGGGAGTCGCTTGCCTTTGTTTCATTGCTTTTACCGGCCACGGCCATTCTCCTTGGTGCCGGCGGAGTGCTCGGCGCTGCGGGCATTGATTTCTGGCCAAGCTGGATTGCGGCTGTTCTTGGTGCAGTTCTCGGCGATGGGCTTTCCTACTGGGTCGGCTATCATTACAAGGAAGCACTGGCCAAGATTTGGCCGCTTTCACGGCACCCCGAATTGTTGCCGAGAGGCCATGCGTTTTTCGAAAAATGGGGTGTCGTAGGCGTCTTTCTCGGCCGATTTTTCGGCCCGTTACGTTCCGCTATGCCGTTGATCGCCGGCATCTGCGGCATGCCGCAACTTCCCTTTCAAATCGCCAATATCGCCTCGGCGATCGTTTGGGCAACGGGCGTGCTTGCCCCAGGCTCGCTTGCCATCGCATGGCTGCTGTAATGCCGAACGAGAGCGTGCCGATTATTGCGTTGTTTCCATATACGCCCGTTTTGTTGCACTGCTTTCTGCGTGGCGCGGCAATGCCCGGCGAGACGCGGCTAAACAGCGAGTTCGACACAAACCGGCACGTGGTCGGAGGCTTGCGGCCAGTCACGCGCGTCCTTCAGCGTGATCTGCTGACGCAAAGTGGGAACAAGGTCGTGTGAAACCCAAATATGGTCAAGCCTTCTGCCGCGATCGGAAGCTCGCCAGTCACGATTTCGATACGACCACCACGTATAAAGTTTTTTGCTTTCCGGCACGAAATAACGCACGGCATCGGCAAAGCCGACATCCCGCCAAGCCAAAAGAGCGGTGGTTTCCACAGGCGTGTGGCTGACCACGTTCAAAAGTTGCCGGTGGCTCCAAACGTCGTTTTCCGACGGCGCAATGTTCAAATCCCCGACAAGCACCAGATTCGTGATGGGGCTGCGCGCGGCAAAATGCTTTCTTGTCTCGGCAACAAATTCCAATTTGTGGGCGAATTTCGGATTGAGTTCCGGATCCGGCACGTCGCCGCCGGCCGGCACGTAAAAATTATGAAGCTCCAAGCCTTTGCCGACACTTTCCAAGGCGATCGCCAAATGCCGGCAATCGCCCTTGCCGCACCAATCCGGCTGCTCGTTCAATATCGTAAACGGAGCCCGCGAAAATATTGCAACCCCATTATAGCCTTTCATTCCGCGATGCGCGACGTAGGGAAAACCGAGGGCGGAGCCAAGCTCCTTCGGAAATATGGGATCCGGAACCTTGGTCTCCTGCAAACAAAGAATATCCGGCGAAAGCGCTTCAATCAGCACAGGAAGCAAACCTTGCCGCAGCCTAAGCGAATTGATATTCCAGGTTACAATACGAAGAGACATCGAACTTGAGAGAAGATTTTACGTTAAACCACACGCACGCGCACTGTGCCGACACCCGATATGCTCCCTTCCAACACGTCTCCGCGGGAGACGGGGCCCACGCCTTCCGGCGTGCCGGTGAAGATCAGATCTCCGGGTTCGAGGCGAACAAACCGGGAAAGCTCGGCGATAATGCCGGAGACGGGCCAGATCATGTTTGCGATGTCCGAATTCTGCCGAACTTTTCCATTCACGCTGAGCACGATTTTACCTTGCGCAGGATGGCCGATTTGGCTTGCCGGAGCGATTTCGCCGATCGGGGCGGAATGGTCGAAGCCTTTGCTCATCTCCCAGGGTCGCCCGGCCTTTTTTGCTTCCGCCTGCAAATCCCGCCTGGTCATATCGATGCCGGCCGCGTATCCGTAAACGTGGTTCAGAGCCTCGCGTTCCGGAATATTCGCTCCGCCTTTGCCGATCGCAACCACCAATTCCATTTCATGGTGAAGCTCTTTGGTCATCGGCGGATAAGGCATATCCGCGCCGCGGACAACAACGGCATCGGCAGGCTTGGCAAAGAAAAACGGCAATTCGCGCTCCGCATCACCGCCCATTTCGCGCACATGCTCGGCATAGTTTCGGCCGACGCAATAGATGCGACGGACCGGGAA
>JAIMBF010000114.1 GCA_023511585.1 Terriglobia bacterium | reverse complement strand
ATCCGCCGCGCCACCCAACCGGCGATTTGTACCACCGCAAGATCTTTGTCATCAGCAAGCCGAATAGCAAGGGCGTTTCGCTCATTGCTTGTGGCTGCCTCCTCGGTGCTGGCGTCAAGAAACCGGCCGTGACGATAGACAATCCGGGTGACGGTACCATCCGCCGGGATGCGATTGACGTGCACGTTAAAGAGCGAGAGAAAAATTCCAATCCGCCAGCGCGGTTTGTCTCCCAATCCGAGTTCCGGCGGCGGAACACCGGTGGTAAGGGTGACCACCTTGCCGTCTGCCGGGGCAAGAATAACGCCGACGCGGCCCGGCGGGACGCGCTCGGGATCCCGAAAGAAATAAAGGCAGAACAGCGTGAATGCGGCACCGAGCCAGACAAGCCACCAGCTGAACAGAAGGCCAAGAAGAAAAACAATGATACCGCCGACCAGAAATGGCTTTGAAGCCGGATGAGGCGGGGCAAAAACAAGTCTCGCGGAGGGCAACATGGGGAAGGCCGGGGAATTTCCTTTCAGACACGCATCATCGGGCTTTATGAATCTCTCACCTCTTTATGACAACAAGCCGAAGGAGGAATTTTCCCGCCCTATGAGGCTTGCCTCGTAGGGTTTGATTCAACACGTTGCGCCGGGCTTTTTCGGGTCGAATTCCTCGCACGGGCGTTGTTGCGCACTATGCCTTCACGTTCCTCGGCATTGCCGCCGCGCATGAGCGCAAAGGCCGTTACTCCCTCCGGATAACCCCTAATGCGCTTTGCTCAAAGCTTTGGCTCTCGTTGCCGAGAGCAGCGGAACGGTCAACACTTGGCCGGGATAAATTCGGTTCGGATCACGGATATATTTACGGTTTGCCCGATAGATCACCCCATATCGGGCGCCACTGCCGTAAGCGCGATAGGCAAGCTTCCAAAGACTTTCACCGGGCTGCACCACAACCTGACCGGGCTTAAGCTGATGCGGGGGGACAATCTGCTCGCGTTGAAACGGCAGTTCCACACGGGCGACGACTTTGCCATCCGGTTTGAGCTCATCCACGCGGACCGCATGCTTGCCGGGCGCAATCGGCTCGTTCGGCTTAAGGATCCATTGCCCCTTACTGTCCGCAAGCGCATCTCCCACCGGTTGATTATCGACATAAACCCGCACTGGCGCCCCGGGAGGGGCATGGCCTCCGAAGCGGACATCCCCTTCCTGGTCGTATTCGACGAGGTGCAGGCTGAGCGCGGCGTTTTCAACGTTTTTGGCGCCACTCGAAGCCGCCGGCTTTGCAGAATCCGGCGTCTGCAAAACTTTCAGGCCGGGTTCCGAGGATGAGGGCTTCGTCGCAAGCACCACAAGCGGGGCCTCCTTACCCTGCTTGGCCGCGGCGGTATTCTGGGAAGGCACGGAAACCAGCACCTGCCCGGTTGAAGCCAGTTGGTTTCCGTTCGGCAGCTTCGCCAGCAGGCTCAACGCGTGCGAACCGGGCGCAAGCGGGGTTTCCGATGTGAACACCCACTGTCCGTCCGGATCCGCCTTGAAATGGGCGAGCTCCTCTCCGTGATCTTGGATCACAAGCTCCGCATCGGGGGGCGCGCGGCCGGCCATCACCGCCATGCCCTGCGGATCGACCCGCACAATGTCGAAGCTTGGGGCTGGCGCGGTTGGGGCCGAGCCCGAACTGTCTTGCGGCGATGCCTGAGCCGGGTTGCTCGGCGGCTGCGGTGCGGCCGACGGTGGCAGAGCGGGCGATGCTGTCGCGGCAGGCATGTTCGCCGTGGCGGTCGGGCTCGTTTCGTTCGCCCCCGCCTTCGCCGTATCGGGCGCCGACGGCGTGGCCGACGGCGGCTTTTGTGCGGAATCCGCTGAGTGAGGTTCTTCCGCTACAGGCTCGTTTGGGTGGGAAGGGGCTGGGTATGGCTGGGCGTTCTCGTCCGGAGTCTCGCTCGGCTTTTCGAAATAAGGGGCCACGGCATAAGCGCCGATGGCGACCAAAGCCAGTGCTACAACCGTAACGAGCAGCCATGAGCCGCGCTTGGAAGGCGTTGATGAATCCGAAGACGGCTTTGGATCCGACATCGTAAAAACCTAAAAGATGAAATAATTGGGCACAAGCCTCGTTCAACGTAAGCCGGCCAAAGCGGCGATACTATACACAAGAAAACCCACGAAAAGCAAAGCAAACACTGCTCCCCCGGCTTTCCCGATTCTCCCCAAACGCCGAAACGGCCGATTCGTGAGCTTTCCGGCAACCCAGACCGTCAGAAGCGGGGCGAAGGCCGCAAAATCCACCGGGTTAAGCGCGGCATGCCGCAAGCGGCCGGCAAAAACCACGGCGCCGCCCGCCACTCCTCCCAACGACAGGGCGGATGCCAAATGCGCCAAGGGTTGCGCCGGAGCCGTGATCGCGCCCAAGGCGGCACCGGCAGGAATCAAGGCGAGCAGCTCCCAAATCCCCGGCGCTCCCACAGCGTGAAGCGCCCCGGCAAGGCTCAGACTGCTTGCGGCCACGCACCAGGCGTCGGTATCCACGAGCAACGCCGCAAGGGCGGCGCTCCAGCCGGCGATAATCAGGAACATCGGCCAAGCGGCAAGAACCGTGCCGATGCGCAGTGGCGCTCCCCAAAGCCACCAACTCGCAAGAAGAGAAAGCGTCAGAAACGCGGCCCAGCGCCGGGTACGCTTCAAGCGGTAGCGGCCGAGCAGCCATGCGCTTATCTGAGCCAGCAAGGCGAGAAGGGGCAAACGTTCGGGCAGGCTGTGGGGCACAAAATAGGGGGTCGCCAATACCGAGAAACCGGCGGCAAGTCCAAGGCTTTCCGCGGCTTTCTGCAGTTTGCCGAGGCCGAGCAAACGAGCGCCCAAAACAGTGGCCAGCGCTGCCAACCCGGCCAGTAAACCGGCGCGCCAATCACGCCCGAAAAAGAGCGAAACCCCACTTGCTCCCACGAGATGCATCGGCATGGCTCCAGGCATGGCGTGGCGAGCGAGTCGCGTCAAGCGAAGGTTCGAGAGGGGATGAAGAATGTCGATCTCGCGAGGAAAGGAACTTCGGCTCTCCATGCGGGTTTGGGATATACCGACCCGCCTGTTCCATTGGGCTTTGGTGGTTTTGGTCGCCGCCTGTTATGTCACCGAACAGGCGTATTGGATGGATCTGCACTTCCTTTGCGGCTATGCGGTACTCACGCTTTTGATATTTCGCATCGTTTGGGGTTTCCTCGGCAGCCAAACGGCCCGCTTCGGAAATTTTGTGAAGAATCCGGTGCTTGCTGCGCGTCATCTGGCGCGCCTCTTTCGGCGTGAACCGGATGATGAGATCGGCCACAACCCCGCCGGGGGCTGGATGGTGCTGCTTTTACTCGCGCTCTTGCTGGTCTCCGCCGTCAGCGGGCTCTTCAGCAACGACGACATTGCCGCCGAAGGACCGTTGGCGAAATACGTCAGCAAACACACGAGCGACGTCTTCAGCGCCGTTCATGATATTGTTTGGGATTTTCTGCTCGCCGCGATTGTTCTGCACATTTTGGCAATCTTGGCCTATGCCGTGTTTAAGGGCCAAAACCTGGTGCGCCCTATGATCACGGGCAAGAAACGCCTGCCGGCGACGTTGCGCCCTCCGCGAATGGCGAACCCGCTGCTTGCGGTCGCGGTTTTCCTTATTTCTGTTGCTCTGGTGTTCGCGTTGGTGAGCTTTTCATAGCTCTTCACGGCTTTTGGCCGACATCTGTTCACGTCCGTTGCATACGCGGCCTCTTGCCCTTCCGGCACGGGGGCCCTATGCGGCTCTCACGAGAAAGGAGAGGCATTCGCTATGGCTGCAATCGCGGATATGATCGCCCGAGAAATTCTGGATAGCCGCGGGAACCCGACGGTCGAGGTAGAAGTGGTATTGGCAAGCGGCGCACGCGGGAGGGTTGCGGTTCCCTCAGGCGCCTCGACCGGTGCCCATGAAGCGGTGGAGCTTCGCGATAACGATCCCGCGCGGTTCGGCGGCAAGGGGGTACGAACCGCAATCTCCCACATCCAGGGCGAGATCCGCGACGCCATCACGGGCTTTGACCCGCTGGAGCAGGTCCGGATCGATGAGGCGTTGATCGATCTCGACGGCACACCGAATAAGTCAAGACTCGGTGCCAACGCCATTTTAGCCGTGTCCCTGGCGGTGGCCAAGGCTGCCGCAGCCGAGGTCGGGCTCCCATTCTATCGCTATCTCGGTGGAGTCTACGCCCGCACCCTTCCGGTGCCGATGATGAACATCATCAACGGTGGCAAGCACGCCGCCAACGCACTGGATATCCAGGAGTTTATGATCCAGCCCGTGGGCGCGCCGACTTTGGCCGAAGCGGTGCGCATGGGAGCGGAAATTTTCGCGGCCTTGCGAAAACTGCTGGCCGCGGCCGGCCATAGCACGAATGTCGGCGACGAAGGCGGGTTTGCCCCCAACCTTCGTTCCGCCGAAGAAGCTCTCGGCTTTATCATGCGCGCCTGCGAGCAGTCAGGCTATCGGCCGGGCTTTGATGTCATGATCGCGCTCGACTTCGCCGCCAGCGAATTTTACAAAAACGGCGTTTACGATCTCGCGGGGGAGGGGCGGCAACTCGATGCGGCGGGAATGACGGCCTATCTCGCCGATCTGATATCTCGCTTCCCGATATCTTCGGTCGAGGACGCCTGCGCCGAGGATGACTGGCAGGGGTGGAAGCACCTCACCCAGACGCTCGGTAACCGGGTGCAGATTGTCGGTGACGACCTCTTCGTAACCAACCCCGACCGCCTGCGCCGCGGCATTGCCGAAGGTGCGGCCAATTCCATTTTGGTCAAACTCAACCAAATCGGCACGCTCTCCGAAACTTTGGAGACGATCGAGATTGCGAAACGCTCGGGCTTTCGCTGCGTCATCAGCCATCGTTCCGGGGAGACGGAAGATACCACGATCGCAGATCTCGCCGTGGCAACGAATGTCGGCCAAATCAAAACCGGCAGCCTTTCGCGGACCGATCGCACGGCGAAATACAATCAGTTGATACGCATTGAAGCCGAGCTTGGCCCTTCGGCCCGTTACGCCGGCCGCACCGTGCTCAGAGCCTAGCGAAACGACGGGCCGCGCCCGGCCAATCAACATTCTTAATTTTGATTACGGTATGTGAATGCCGACCCCGATGTTCACCCCTGGCGGATAAGCAACAATCGGCGGCGGAGCATAAACCACCGGCGGCGGGGGCGGCGGCGGGGGCGCGTAAACCACCGGCGGAGGGGCGGCATAACCATAAACATAAGGGCCGCGCCACCACCCGTGATGGTGTTCCCACCATTCGTGGTCGCGCCATTCCCGCCGCCACGGTGGATCGGCTTTCGCCGGTAGAGTTGCGGCCAATACGGCTAAGCTTCCGGCTGTAGCCAGAATAAAGCGATGGGCACGCATATCCGTTTCTCCTTCCTTGATTGGCAATGCCGAACCCGGCATGTGCACCGGCTAATAAAGTAATTTCAATTGTGGCATGAAAGGGCCGTTCCGCTTACAATTGTGTCACCGATTGTTACGGGCAAGGTAATTGCGCCGGTTGGCCGTACCCTTGGGGGGTTGCGAATGACTTGGACACGGGCTCTTCGGCGTCGCATCCGGGCGGCAATCCCGCCGCTGATTTTCCTCCTCATAGCGGGGTATTTCGCCTGGAACGCAACGCAAGGAACGCTGGGGCTAAAGGCCTATGCGCAGCGGGAACAAGACCTCAAAACTGCCCAGCTCGGGCTTGCCCACGCCCAGCAGGAGCTTACGGAATGGGAACGGAGGGTGGCGGCATTGCGCGCGAGCCACCTCGATCCGGATCTTTTGGACGAGCGGGCGCGTGCCATGCTGAACCTGGCCAGTCCCGAGGATGTCATCATACCGTTCGGTCCGCGCGAGCGGCTTTATTAAGGCCGTTAAGCCCCCAACCCGTCTTTGCATCTCCCAGACGAAGCCTACCCGGATCGCCGAGCGAGTCGGCCCAGGCGCAAGGCACCGCGATAGCAAAGCGAAAGCCGAGGGCCGACCGCGCAAAACGATTGAAAATGCCAAGCCGGATCTTTTGCACGATTTTTGCGCCAACCCGGTGCCGCTTGCCGCTTGGCTCATCTAAGGTTACCTCTGTTGAAAAGCC
>JAIMBF010000020.1 GCA_023511585.1 Terriglobia bacterium | reverse complement strand
GCTTTATTGGAATTGGCGGCCCATCACCGTGCCTTTGGAAAGGTAGGTGAGATAGGTTTCGAGCGCAACCATATCGGGACTGCCGAGCGGCGGCGGCGTGCCTTTGAGCGCGTTGCGGATGCAGCCGCTGATCCGCTGCGAAAGCGTGACCACGCTTTGGGCGCGCGGGTTATAGCGCGGGTACGAGGCGGCCGCGCCGACCAGGCTCGGGATCTCCTTGCCGTTCGGAAGCTTGCCGCGATCGCGCCCGCCATTGAGATGGCAGGTTTCACAAGTGCCGGCGCCTCCGAAACTCTCATGCGCGAAGAGATCCGCGCCTTTCTGAACCGCTTGCTGGAGCGCCGCCTGTGCGGCCTGCGACGGCGGGGCATCGGCCGCCCGCGCGGCAAAGGGCATGGCGAGCGCGGCTACCATCAGCGCGGCGCGCCACTCTGAACCATTTCCTCGCATCATCATTTTCGTGCTCCGGGGCCGAACCTGGAAAGATCGGCCCCAACGGTAGACGCTGCGCACCGCGGCGGCAAGTGCCGAGGCTCGTGGCTCAGATCTCCACAAGAAAGCGTTTGGCGAAATCCGAAGCCTGTTTGGTGCGTTTTCGCTCCGGCATAAAAGGCGGCGCGGCGCAGGCGTAGAAGATGCCGGTGGTGAAGCCGTCATCGGCCGCAAATCGGGCCATGGCCGTCGCGAGATCGGTCGCCGGCGCGCCTTCCAGCGGGTGCACCGCCTGCTTCCAGGCCCGCTGTTCGGGGCGGAACGTAACGCAAGGGCTCAGCACATGGATCACCGCAAATCCGGGATGGGTAATGCCGGCGACGATGAGGCGCGCGAGCTCGTTGGGATTGCCGGCAAAGCCGCGGGCGAAGAAACTGACCCCGGCGGCAAGCGCAAGACGCAGCGGCGCAACCGGTGCGATGCCGGGGCCCTCGGGCGTGAGCTTGCCCTCGCACCAATCGGGCGCGGTAGTGGGCGAAGCTTGGCCCTTGGTCATGCCGTAGACCTGATTGTCCATGAGGATATAGGTCATATCGACATTGCGCCGGCAGGCGTGGAGGAAATGATTGCCGCCGATCGAAAGCCCGTCGCCGTCACCGCCGGCGGCAATCACGGTCAGATCCGGGCGCGCGAGCTTGACGCCGGTGGCGAGCGCCAAGGCGCGGCCATGGACGCCGTGAAAGCCGTAGACGCTGGTATAGGCCGGCAGGCGCGAGGAACAGCCGATGCCGGAAATCAACGCGACCTGCTCGCGCGGGCGGCCGAGCTCGGCCAGAGCCTTGGCGAGCGCCGTCAGCACCGAATAATCCCCGCAACCCGGACACCAAATCGGCTTAATGTCGGATTTGAAGTCCTGCATGGTGAAAGCGCCATCGCGCGGCGGCGGCGGCTTCGTCAAAACGGGGGCAGGCGCAAGCAGGGTCTCGGACATGAGCGTCACTCCCACGAAGCAAGGCGGGCAAGGATTTCGGCGGGACGGATAGGCAGCGGCCCGGGGCGGTTGAAGACCGCGACCTCGCCCGGCAAGTCGTAATTGGCGCGGAGAAATTTGTGGAATTGCCGCCCCGCGCTTTGCTCGACGACGAGCACCCGGCGCACGCCCGCAAGTGCCGCGGCCAAGGCCGCCGGCCGGGCCGGAAGCAAAAGGCGGAGCGAGATCAACCGGACCGCACGCCCGGCACGCCGTGCCCGCTGCACGGCTTCGCGGGCCGGCCCGGTTGCCGAGCCCCAGGTGAGGATCGCGACTTCGGCCCCCTCCTCGCCCGAAATATCCGCCCATGCCGGGCCATAATCGAAGGTTGTCAATTTGCGCGCCCGCTTGGCGAGTTGCGCGTCATGGTCAGCGGCCTGCGCCGAGGGCACGCCGCGCGGCGTGTGTTCGAGCCCGTCGGCGACATAGGTCATGCCCGGCGTGCCCGGAATCGCCATGGGCGAAACCCCGCTCTCGGTGAGGGCATAGCGCTGATAACCCTTCCCCTCGCCCGTCGCCGATGCCGAGGCAATTAGCCGGCCGGGCAGCGCAGGCGCGGTGGGCGGCGGCGCGATAATGGCGCGAGATTGGCCGAGCGCCTGATCGGAAAGCACGATCGCCGGGGTTTGCAAGGTTTCCGCAAGACCGACCGCCCATTGCGTCGTGAACAGGCAATCTCCGATGCTGTTGGGCGCCAGCACGAGATGCGGCGCATCGCCGTGCAGCCCGTGCACGGCAATATCGAGGTCGGTCTGCTCGGACTTGGTGGGAATGCCGGTGGACGGCCCGCCGCGCATGACATCGACGACGACAATCGGCGTTTCGGAAGCAACGGCAAGGCCGAGCGCCTCGCTCATCAGCGCAAGCCCCGGGCCGGAGGTTGCAGTCAGCGCCGGCGTGCCGGCGAAGGAGGCGCCGATGACCATGTTGACGGCGGCAAGTTCATCCTCGGCCTGAACCAGTATTCCGCCGGTCTCGGCCAGCGCCGGCGCCAACCATTCCAGTACCTCGGTCGCCGGGGTGATCGGATAGGCGGCGACGAAGCCGACACCGCCCGCAAGCGCGCCGAGACCGGTGGCCTGATTGCCGCTGATGTTCCAGCGCGGCCCGGCAACCGGCGGCGGCGCGGTCAGGCGGCGCACCGGCGGCAGGCCGGCAGCGGCCTCGATGCCAAGGGCTACGGCGGCGGCGTTGGCCGCCTGCACCGCTTCGTCCTTGCCGCCGAACTGGCGCGCCAGCGCCGCGGTGAGCAGCGCCGTGGGCAGGCCGATCAAGGCAGCGGCGGCGCCGAGCGCGATCATGTTCACCCGCCCGCCCGGCACCTTGCGGGCGAGGGCTTTCATGGCCAGCGTGGCGATGCGTGCGCCGCTTTCTGTAATCTCTACCGGCACTGGGCCCTCATCGGGATCGGCGAGCACCAGGCTTGTCGAGGAAAGCGGAAGTTCTGCCGCGAAACGGCTGAAATTGGCCCAATCCAGCGCGATCAAAAGATCGAAATGATCATCGGGCGAGGAGACCGGCGCGCTGGCTAGCCGGAGCAGCGCCGCCGCTTCGCCGCCGCGGATTTGCGGCCCCATGGCGCGGCTCATCAGCCCGAAAAACCCGGCTTTGGCGGCAACATCGAGCAGGATCTCGCCGGCCCGCATCGCCCCTGCCCCGCCCGAGCCGACAATGGCGAGCGAGACGGTTTCGGCGAGCGCCGGCGCCGCGGCGCCGGCGATGCCGGCGGATGCGGTGTCTCTCTGTGCTCTGTCTCTTTGTTCGCTGTACATGCAACGCTCCTCGCCTGCGCCCTGCGGCGCCGGAACATCCGACAGCCTCAGGCATGCAGCGCCTGATATTTCGCCAGCAAGGCCTCGCGCGTTTCGCGAAACTCAGGGTGGTCTTCGATGCAATCGGCCGGGCAGACGAGCCGGCATTGCGGCTCATCTTCGGCGCCGACGCATTCTGTGCACCGCAACGGGTCGATGGTGTAGATCGGCTCGCCGACCGAGATCGCCTCGTTCGGGCAGACCGGCCGGCAGGCGTCGCAACTCGTGCAGTTTTCGGTGATCAACAAGGCCATGGATGCCTCCCTTGCGCCGCCGCTCAGGCGGCTTCCGCCAAAGCTTCCTCTCGCGCCAGTTTTTCATGCCGGAACGCGCCCCAAAGTGCGGCGCCGAACGCCCCGGCGTAAATGGAATCGGGGTGATTGCGCACCGGCCAGCGCACTTTCTCCTGCTGCATGGCCTCCTGCATGGCGGCGAGCAGCCCTTCGTCATGGGCAAGGCCGCCGGTCATCAGCACCACGCCGTCGACGCTGCCGATGGTCTTCAGGAGTTTCGCCAGGCGGTCGGCCATCGAGAGATGGATGCCGCGCAGAATGTTCGCAGCGCTGATGCCGCGCGAGACCATGTTGATCACGTCGGTTTCGGCGAGCACGGCGCAAATGCCGCTGACTTTCTCGGGGCTGTCGCCTTGTTTGGAGAGCACGCCGATTTCATCCTGAGCAATGCCGAGATAGCGCGATATGTTTTCCAGGAACTGCCCGGAGCCGGAGGCGCATTGGCTGGTCATTTTGTAGCCCAACACCTTGCCGCGGCTATCGATGCGGATTGCCCGGCCGTGCAGCGCGCCGACATCAAGCGCGCCGCGCGCTTCAGGATCGAGATAAATTGCGCCCCGGCCGTGCGTGGTCATGGAATAGAAATGTCCGGTGTGAAACTCGAGCGATTCACCCTCGCCGGTGGTTGCGACATAATCGAGATCGCCGTGGCGCAGTCCCGCCTCCGCCAGCGCCGCCTCATAGGCTTCGCGCGCCAACTTGAACGGATCGCGCTGGCGCACCCGATCGATGCGCTTGACAAGCCAGCGTGTGTTCGTGCCGTCGGTTTCGCAAATCACTGTTTTGATGGCGCTGGTGCCGACGTCGATTCCCGCGGTGAGGGTCATGGGTTCTACTCCTTGATTGGCGTTTCGACCTAATTCACGGCGCGGCGCGCGAAGGCGGCGGCGCCGAGCGCCCCGGTATAGATCGAATCCGGATTGATATTGATGACGACATCGCCATAGTTTTCCGTGATCAATTCACGCAACGCCTTGACGGCGGCTTCGTTTTTCGCAACGCCGCCGGTGAAGGTGAACTGATCGCGAACGCCGCCCGAGCGCGAAATGATCGACATCGCGCGCAGGATGATGGCGCGATGGAGACCGGCGATGATGTCTTCGCGCTTTTCACCGAGCGCGAGACGATCCCTGAGCTCGGCGCCGGCGAACACGGTGCAGGTGGAGTTGATGCGCACGGTGCGTGTCGCCTGCATAGCCAGCGGCCCGAGTTCATGCACGCCGATATTCATTTCATCGGCGATGTAACCGAGATAGCGCCCGCAGCCGGCGGCGCAGCGATCGTTCATTTGGAAATTCTCGACGATGCCGTTGCTGTCGACTTGAATCGCTTTGGTGTCTTGGCCGCCGATATCGAGCACGGTGCGCGTGTTCGGGTACATCATATGCGCGCCGAGCCCATGACAGAGAATTTCAGAGCGGATTTTTTCTTTCGGAAACGGCAGCGTGACACGACCGTAACCGGTGCCGACCACCGAAGCTTCCTCGATATCCGTGCCGAGCACGGTGGCGACCGAAGCCGAAACTTGCCCGGCGAGATCCGCAAGTTCCGGCGACATTTCCATCAGCCGCGTAAAGGCGCGGCGGAGTTTCTCGGTGATATCGCCGCTCGGCGGGCGGTTTTCGACTTCGATGATCGACTTGTCATAAATATTCAAGAGCCAATCATACGGAATGCCCACGGTTTTTGCCACGCTCTCGCCCACCGCCATGACGCGCGAGCCGGCGAGATCACGGAAGAAATCCGACTTTCGGCGCGCGTTGGGCGCAAAGAGCGCCGGCGCGTCAGCGCGCAAGCTTGCAAAAACATCGCGGATGGCCTCGGCAACCGCGCCTTCGCGCCCGGCAAAGCGTGCGCCTTTGGCTTTTTCCAGGCAGGTGTTTTCAAGATCGTCGATCTGTTCGAGGAATTGGCCGAGGCGAAAGCTTCGCTCCCAGGAGGCGAGAAAATCGGCAAGCCGCCCTTCCGCCGCCGCAACTTCGGCAAGCTTGCGTTGCAGCAGCGTGAACCGCGCCGAGAGCAATGCCTCGTATTTCGCGACTTTGCAGGCGGTGTCGTAATTCGCGCGAGAATTGGTGATCCCGCGCCCGAGCACATTCATATCCTCATCGAGCACCACCGCCTTGGTGGTGGTTGAGCCGAGATCGATGCCGATGAAAACGCGCATGTCCGGACCCTCCTTAAGCGGCACGGGCGGCGCGGCTGCCCGCGCGCCGTTGGTCGATCATTTGGAAATAGCTCTCAAGCCGGTTCTTGATGTTTGCGGGCGAGAAATAGCGCGGATCGACAAGATCGCTTTCGATGAACGCGCCCGGTTTGCCGGTGCGACGCTCGATCTCGCGCAGGACCAAGAGCTGACCGGCGGAGAAACTGTTGCAGCTCTTGATCGAATTGATCACCAAACCGTCGGCTTGATACTCATGCATATATCTCTCGATGAGATCGATACGCGAGGGCAGATTGCGGTTGGTGTAGCAGCCGAGGCAATATTCCGCGAGGCTTTCCAGCGGGCGCGCGGGATCGTGGCGGAAGCCGAGATCATAGAGGCCGCCGACTTTGCTGTAGGTGCTGGCGACGACGACGGCGCCTTCCTCGTAGAACATTTTCCAGAAATCGCGGAAGCTGGTCCAGTTCGGCGGCCCCTCTACCACCAGCCGATAGCGCTCTTCCGTCAGCTCGCCCGTCGGCGTCACCGGCCCTTGCCCGCGCGCCAGACGTTCGGTGATTTCGGTCCGCAACAGACGATAATATTCGACCGCATCCTCGGTGCCGCGAAATGCCGTGAAAATCGGCCCGATGTAATAGACGCCGCCGAAATAGGCATCGATCGGCGAGGGTTTGGACTTGGCCGTTTCCAGGACCCACACCAGATCCTCTTCGGCGCGCGCGGAACGGGCGAGATACTCGCGCAGCCGATCGATATCGAACTTGACGCCGCTTATCTTTTCCAGCTTCGGAATCACCTCTTCCTTAAGCTGCTTGACGACGTAGGCGATCATGTTGGGGGTGATCTTTCCATCGCCCTGATAGGGCACATGCAGCATCGCCGTTTCGCATTTGTAGTGATCGCGCAAAAGCTCGAACCACTTCATGAAGGTGAAACAGCCGGTATAGGAGAGCAGCAACAAATCGGGATCCGGCAATTTCTGCCCGTCGGGGCCGAGATTGCCCTTGGCGATCATGCCGAGATCGGCTTTGACGTAAGTGCACACATCCTCGGAATGGCCGCGTTTTTCCGCTTCCATGATGTAGGCGCCGGTCCTCTTGCGCATGCCGTTCTGGAGCGCGTTGATCTCGGGCAGATTGTTGAGCATGTCAAAGCACATGATCAGCTCGTTGAGATTGCCCGGAACGAAGGTTGAGACAACCTTCTGCCCCGTGGCCGGGGCGGCTTCCAACTTGGCGTAGTTCCCGGCAATCATTTCCTTTTGTTTCAGCATCGAGCTGTCTTTGATCACCTGGGGTGCGTCGCGGTTGGTCATGGGTTGCTCCAGAGCTTGATGGAATCGGCAAATGTGCCGGCTTGTTCGCGGATCGGCTGCATTTGCCCGGAATTCTCGGCGTATTTGAAGGCAATGAACGGGATATCGTGGGCGGCGAGGACGCGCTGCAGCATCGGCCGCTCCAAGAGTGCCGGATCGCAGAAGCTCGGCGAGGCGAAAATCACCCCTTCGGCGCGAGAGCGCTTCACGGCCTCGACGAGATAGAGGCCTTTTTTCTCGGGATCGGGTTCATACTTTGCCGAAGTGTGGTTGGAATTGTGCAAGTAGGCGGCGGCAAGGTTGGTGATCGGATCACCCTCGAGGGGGATGTCCGATCGCTCCCAGCGGTTGACCAGCATGAAATCGTCATCGACGATGTAGCAACCGGCGAGCTCGATCGATTTGATCAGATTGAGCGGCGGCTGTTCACAAAACGCACCGGTGACGACAACCCGCGAGTTATCCCGCCGCGGCCGCTGTTCCGCCGCGGCCGCCGTCAAATACTCGCGCAGCATGCGGTTATGTTCTTCGACAGCAACGATCAAGCCGGCGCGCATCAAAAGATAAACTTCAGCCGACGGCGCTTGCCAGGGTTGGCGCGCGCGGAACGCGTAGACTTCGCGCACCAAGGCCCGGTTTTCGTTATAGAGCGCGATTGAAGCACGCAGTGCATCATCGCTGACCGGCCGCCCGCTTGCTTCGGCCAGCAAATCCCGCAATTCGTTTAATTCATGGATGTAGAATTCGCCGCCGACATCGTCGCAGTAGTTCTGCGGGACATCGAAATAGCGGCTTTTGACCTTCGGGAACATGATTTTCCACATGCCCGAAAGATTGCGAATGACGTCGCAAATCGAGGGGAACAGCATGACATCGACGAAGTCGAGCCGGTTGGTGAGGCCGAGTTCGATGGTCGAGCGCGGGATGCGGCAGATATAGCTTTGGTAATAGGCGTCACCCTGGATCACCTCGAGCTGATCGCCGCCGCCGAGGACGCCGAGCGGAAGCCCGCCCGCGGCATGGATCAGCTCGCGCGGGACATAAAACGGCATGTAGCCGACGACGATGCGCCCCGGCACGGCGGCCTTCCATTCCCGCGCGTAGGTGAAATGGAGGTCATCAAACAACGCCTGGCAGCGGGCAACGATTTCAGCGGTGGTGGTACTGGTGGTACTCATGTCTATCGGTGCTCCCAATGCGGCGTGCGCTTGGCAAGAAATGCCTGCAGACCTTCCAGCGCATCGCGGGTCTGCATCAATTCGTCGAGATAGAGCGTCTCCAGCGCGGCAAGGCGCGCGCGCGTGCGTGCCGACAGGTCGGCGCGTGCGGCTTTCATTGCGTGACGCAAGGCGGCCGCGCTTTTGTCGGCAAGATGGGTTTCGAACCAGAGTTCGGCCGCGCGTTCGGGATCCTCGGCCACGGCCTGGACCAGGCCGAGCGCCAGCGCCTCCGAGGCATTCAAACTGCGGCCCGAGAGCAGCATGTCTTCGGCGGCCGGGCGGGCGATGCGTTCGGGAAGCAAGACCGAGGCCGCCGGTGCAAAGACGCCGAGTTTGATCTCCGGCTGGCCGAACTTTGCTTCCGGACTTGCGAAGATCCGGAGCCCCGTGAGCGCAAGCTCCAGCCCACCGCCGAGGCATTGTCCGCGCACCGCAAACAGCACCGGCACCGGCAAGGCGAGCAGGCGGAGCAAGAGCGCGTGAAAGCCGCGCAGCATGTCGGCGCAGTGCGCGGGGAGATGCTCCTCCACGCTGGCGCCAAAGCTGAAATTCGGCCCCTCGGCGTCGATCAAGACCGCAAGCGTCGGGCGCGCGTCCAGGCCTTCGCTTAGCGCCGTATCGAGCGCCGCAATCATGGCCGCATCCAGAATATTGGCCTTGGGGCGGTTCAGGCGAAGGCGTAGCAGCATCTCTCCGCAAGACCGCCAGGCGCGCACCGCTGCCGCGTTCATCGTCAGGCTCCGGCACGCGGGATCAGGCTTTCGACCAGATCCTCGCTCCAGGGGGCGCCTTGCGCCAGGGCTTGGCGGAGCGCGACGAAATCGATTTCACGGCGTTCGCGCGGGCCTTCGTTGAAAGCGCGGAAGCCGGTGCGCGCCTCGGCCAACATATTGAGCGCAAGCCAGGCGCGGGAATCTTCCTTATTGGCGTTCCACGCGGCGATCTTCGGCTTGCGCAATTCCTCGAAACTCTTGGTGAGGCACTCGGGAAAGGTCAGCAGCAGCTTGCCGCAAAGCGCCTCGACCCGCTCATCGAGGAGCGAGAGATCGATGCGGCCGCGGGCGAGGAGGCGCTTTCCTTCCTCCAGCGCGGCCCCGGTTTTCGGCTCCCCGAGCGCGAAGCGGCCCCACTCGTCGAGCACACGATCGGTGATCACCAGCGGGTTTGGGACAAAGACGCCATCGACCTTCAAGGCCGGGACGATGTCGTGGAGCATGCCGAGGCGATAGGCTTTATGCGCCGACCAGTGTTCGCAAAGCGTGCCCGATTCCAGCGCCCGCTCCATCCCGATCATCAGCGGCAAAAAATCCGTCGCGCCGCCGATTGCCGCCGAGCCGTGCTTGGGCCCGGCTTGGCCGAAACGCGCGAGGTCTTGGGCGATGGAGAAATCGCACGCCATGCCGATTTCTTGGCCGCCGCCGATGCGCATTCCGTTGACGCGGCAGATGACCGGCTTGTCGCAGCCGAGGATCGACGAAACCATGTCGTTGAAAAGCCGCATATATTGCCGATATTCCTGCGGGTTTCCGGCGTAGTATTCGGCATATTCGCGGGTGTTGCCGCCGGTGCAGAAGGCGCGATCGCCGGTGCCGGTGAAGACCACGGCGACCACGTCGCGCGCAGCCGATGCGGCCCGAAAGGCGAGGATCACGCCTTTCACCATCTCGGTGGTGTAGGAGTTCAGCTGCTCGGGATTATCGAGAATAATCCAGGTGTTGTAGAGCCCTTCGACCACCGTACCGTCCGGGAGGCGCGCCGGGCGCTTTTCCACGCGCACGCCGGGGACGGAAAATTCCTCGACCAAAGTGTGCGAAACGAGCTTGCGGGGCTTGGTGCGTGCGGCAACGGCGAGGGGGGATTCGGCCATCGGGCGGTTTCCTCTCAAAGGGTGGGGAGCAGAACGGCGCGACGCTTCAGAGTGTGCGCGTGCGCCTTGGCAAAGACGTCGTTGATCGCATCCAGCGGGTGGTGTTCGACGAAGGGCTTGACCTGCACTTTGCCGTCGAGCACCAGTGCAAGCGCATCGGGATAAAGCTCCGGCGGGCAGCCCCAATTGCCGAGCGCGCGCGCATCGAAGGCCATGAGGTTGGAGAGCCGGACTTCCACGCGCGCCATGGTGAAGCCGACCACCGCGAGCGTCGCGCCGGGCACGAGCAGCGCCCAGGCATTGCTTTGGCCGGCCGCCGTGCCCGAGCATTCGAAAATTTTCCACTCCGTCTGTCGGAGCCCTTGTGAGGCCGCGAACTCGGAGATCGCCGCTTTCTGTGCGCGGGGATCAAGCGTTTGCGCATTCAGCGTCAAAGCGGCGCCATGCGCACCGATCTCGGCGAGTTTGTCGGCATCGATATCAACGGCGACGACGGTTGCGCCAAACGCAGCGGCGATCTGCGCGGCATAGCCGCCGACTCCGCCGACGCCGATGACGATCGCGAGATCCCCTTGCCCCACACCTGCCCGACGAACCGCCTGGTAGGGCGTCGTCACCGCATCGGCGACTACGGAAACATCGGGAAGCGTCAGGCCTGCGGCCTCCAGGCGGGTAAGGTCCACGGGGCAGAGGCCGCGCCCGGGTACGCGGATGTGGGTGGCAAAGCCGCCGTCGATATCATTGCCGGGCATTTTCTGGCGCCGGCAGATGGTTGCCCGGCCGCGCCGGCAGAGATCGCACTCCCCGCAAGGAAGCACCGCCGGGACGATCACCGCTTGGCCGAGCCAGCGTTCCTCACCGGGGCCGGCGGCGACCACACGGCCGCTGATTTCATGGCCGAGCGTGAGCGGCAGCGGTTGATTGGTGCGCACGCCGTCGTAGAGATAGCCGAGATCGGTATGGCAGACGCCGCAGCCGGCCACCTCGACCACCACTTCGCCCGGCCCCGGCGGAAACGGATCAAACGCGCGTTTCTCAAACGGTGCGGCGGGCGCGGTCATCACCCATTGATAGGCACTTGCAGACATCTTCAGGACCTCCTCCGCCGCTTCGGCTTCGCCATGGAAGCCGGGTTGAAATCCTATTCCGGCACCGAATTACCGGATATGACGATGCACTTTTGCCCGCAAAGAAGAGGCCATACTTTGATCTAGATCAATGTCGCATGCTTTTTTCGGTGCCGATAATGCATCCTATCAAAGCGGCCATAAACGGTAAAGACGTACCTTTTTATGTAAATGGTTTATGTAAACGGGGGTTGCGTTCAGACCGCTTTGAGAAAATCGCCGACCGCCGGCGATGGAAAGCCACCGAATCGCGCGACCCTTCTTGCAGGGGCCGCAACGTGAAGGAGAAACGTCGATGAAAGACACCCTGCGCCCCGGCCTCTCACGAACCGAAACCCGGATCGTCGATGCCGCCCGCACGATCGATTTCATGGGCGAGGATCTGCGCATCTATGCGACTCCGGAATTGCTGCGCGATATCGAAGTCACCTGCCGCAACCTGCTTTTGGAGTATTGCGACGTCGGCGAGGATTCGGTTGGTGTGAGCGCGGCGTTTGATCATTCCGCCGCAACGCCCCTCGGCATGACGGTCCGCATCACCGCGACCGTTGCCAAGGTCGAGGGCCGCCGAGTCGTCTTCGATATCGTCGCTGCCGATGCGGTCGAGGAAATCTCGCGCGGGCAACACACCCGTTTCATCGTGGAAATGGCCAAAGCCAAGCAACGGCTGCTGGCAAAAATCGCCAAAGCGGAGGCTACGAAACAAGCCGCGTCCTGATCATGGCACCTTGGGAAACGTCTTGCAGGAGGGGTCAATGGCAGCGCGCGAAACCCACGGCATCTATGAAATCCGCATTCACGGCCGCGGCGGCCAAGGGGCGGTTTTGGCCTCTGCCGTACTCGCCCAGGCCTTCGTCGATGATGGGCGATTTGCCGTCGCCATCCCAAGCTTTGGGTTTGAGCGGCGGGGCGCGCCGGTTTCCGCCTGCCTTCGCGTCGATCGGCGCCCACTCCGAGGGCTGACGAATATCTATCACCCGGACTGCGTCATTTGCCTCGACCCGACCTTGCCGCGGATGGTGAATATTTTCGCGGGAATCAAACCCGCAGGCACGCTGATCCAAGCAACCAGCGCCGCGCCCGAGGCGGTTGCCCATCCCCCCGATTTGGCAACGCTTGCCGTTTGCGATGCCGTTGCCATTGCGCTTGCGATCTTCGGCCGCCCGATCACCAATGCCATCATGCTCGGCGCTTTTGCCCGCGCCACCGGGTTGATATCGCTCGACGCTCTTCGCGCCGCGCTGGAGAAAGTGGAATTCCGGGATGCGAACCTGGCGCAAAACCGCTTGGCGCTGGAGCGCGGCTACGCCGAAACCCGCACCCTGACTTTGGCGCCGGCACCGGAGGCGGTGTCATGAGCCTTTCCCGCAGCAATATGCCCCCGATTCCCGAAGATCTGGCCCCGGTCGCCACCGCGCTCAGCACCATGCTCGCCGGCGATTGGCGCGCGATGCGCCCGGTGGTGGCGCGCGAGCGTTGCGTGAAGTGCGCCGTCTGCTGGCTCGCCTGCCCGGTGCAGTGCATCGTCGAGCGCGCGCATTGGTTCGATATCAACCTCGCCGCTTGCAAGGGCTGCGGGATTTGCGCGGCCGAATGCCCGCATCGGGCGATCCGTATGGTCGAGGAGGCAGCGGCATGAACCATCTCTCGCGGATCATCGTCTGTGACGGCAACGAAGCCGCCGCCTGGGGGGTGAAACTTTCGCGCCCGGACGTGATTGCGGTCTACCCCATCACGCCGCAATCCTCGCTGGTCGAGACGCTGGCAAAATTTGTCGCCGAGGGCGAACTCGACGCCGAGGTCATGCCGCTTGAGGGCGAGCACAGCGTGCTTTCGGCGCTGCAAGGCGCCTGCCTGGCCGGCGCGCGGACCTATACGGCCACTTCGGGACCGGGGCTTGCTTTCATGTTCGAGCCTTATGTCCGCACCCCGGGCCTGCGATTGCCGATGGTGGCCTCTTTGGTCAATCGCGACATGCTCAGCCCGCAATGCGTCTGGGGCGGCCAGCAGGACGTGATGACCGTGCGCGATGCCGGTTGGATCCAGATATTTTGCGAATCCGCGCAGGAAGTTTTGGACACGGTGATTATGGCCTATCGCATCGCCGAGCACCCGGCGGTGATGCTGCCCGTGAATGTGAACCACGACGGCAATTATCTCTCCTACGGCGTGAGCCGGGTCGAAATCCCGGATCAAGCGGCGGTCGATGCGTTCCTGGGCGAAAAGAACGTCAACTGGCATGTGGCGCTGGATCCCGAACGGCCGATGGCGGTTGATCCGTTGACCGGCGGGGCGGATGCCGAGGGGGCGGCGCGGTTCGTCGCCTATCGCCAGAGCCTCTGCCGAGGCATGCAAACGGCGCTGGCGGTGATCAGCGAGGTTCATGCGGATTGGGCCCGCGTCTTCGGCCGCGAGCATGCAGCGTTGGTGGAGGAATATCGCCTGGATGATGCCGAGATCGGGCTGGTGACGATCGGCAGCATGAGCGGCGCCGCCAAAGATGCTGCGGATGCGGCACGCGCCGAAGGGGTTCGGGTTGGCGTGATCCGAATCAAGACGTACCGGCCGTTTCCCATTGCGGCCGTGGCGGCGGCGGCGAGCAAGGTCGGCGCGCTCGGGGTTGTCGATCGCGCCGTTTCTTACGGCTGGAATTGCGGCCCCGTTTATCAGGATGTCTTGGCCGCGCTCTATAGCGCCGGCCTGCGCATGCCGGTGCTTTCGTTCATCGGCGGGCTTGCCGGCGCCGACCTGACCGGCGCGCATTTCGCGCGGGCGATCGCGATGACACGTGCGGCGCTCCGGGAAGCCGACGCGACGCTTCCGGCCCCGCCGAGCCCGATTTGGCTCAATGCCGATGGGGAGGCAACCCGATGAGAGCAAGCAGCGAGCATTTGATCGTCGGCAGTTCGCATGCGGCGATGGCGGCGATCGCGGCCATTCGCGCCCACGACGAGGCGGCAAGCGTGACGGTTCTGACCCGCGACCGCCATTTTCCCTACTCGCCGACGCTGCTGCCGTACATCGTTTCCGGGCGCGCCCAGCCGGCAAAAGCCTTTCTCTGCGACGCCGCGTTTTTTGCCGCCCAGCGCGTGCGTTTCGAGCGATCGGCCGCGGTGGCTGCGGTGCGGCCGGAAGCCCACGAGGTTCTGCTCGCGGATGGCAGCGTCTGGCAATACGACAAGCTTCTGCTGGCGACCGGCGCCGTGCCCGCCATCCCTCCGATCCGCGGGCTTGAGGAGGTACGGTTTCATTGCCTGCGCAGCCTGGAAGATGCGTTGGCGCTGCGCGCCGGGCTGAGCACGGCGCGGCGCGCGGTGGTGCTCGGGGCCGGGCTGATCGGCATGCATGCCGCGGAGAACCTGGCTAAAGCCGGGGTGGCGGTGACTGTTGTGGAGCCGCGTGCGCAGGTGCTTCCCGGCTATTTCGACGAAGAGGCGGCGGCCGAAATCGCGGCGCGGTTCGTCGCCAACGGCGTTGTCTTTCGGTTCAGCCGGAAAGCCGTTGCCGCCGCCCGCAGCGATGCAACGGATGCAGGTTGCCGGCTCACGCTGGATAACGGCGAGGAGATCATCGCCGATCTTCTGCTGATTGCCGCCGGCGTGCGGCCGGCCTGTGACTATCTCGCCGGCTCGGGCATAGCGACCGAGCGCGGCATTTTGGTCGATGCCGCGATGCAGACCAATGCGGAGGCGATCTGGGCTGCGGGCGATGTTGCCGAAGCACCGAGCTTCCTAAGCCCCGGCCGAACGGTGGCCGGCATCCTCCCCGAAGCGGTGGCCCAGGGCCGGGTCGCCGGCATGGCGATGGTCGGCGATCCCGCGCTTCAGCCTTATCGCGGCAGCATCCCGCGCAACACCTATCGTTTCTTCGGCGAGACGGCGATTTCGGTCGGCACCGGCATCGCCGGCCCGCCGCCGGAGGCGGCCGAACTCCACATCCGCCGCGACCCCGACACCGGGACGTATTGGCGGATTGCGTTTCTTGAAAATCGCCTGCTCGGGATCGCTGCCGTCAATCTGCCGCTGGATGCCGGCATCCTCTGCGAGCTGATTCGGCGCGAAATCGATCTCACGCCCGAAAAGGCCCGTTTCATTGCAGATCCACGCGAGACCGCCTGTCGCATCATGTCGCGGCTTTGGCGTTAGGCGGGAGAACCGATATGGGCATGAGCTTCAACACCATTGCCTTTCGCAGCGAACTTTGCGACGGCTGCGGCGCGTGTATGACCGCCTGCGCCGAGGCGAAATCAGGCACCCCCGATCATGCGTACGCCCGGCTTCGCGTCTTCCCCGCGGCAACGCCGGACACCCTGCCCGATCTTGCCCTCTGCCGCCAATGCAGCGTGCCCGACTGCGCGACCCATTGCCCGGCCGGCGCCCTGCAAAAAAACGCGACAAGCGGCGTTGTGGAGTGGGATGCGGAGCGCTGCGTCGATTGCCTGCTGTGCACCGCCGGCTGCGTTTACGGCGGGATTAGCTATAACCCGGCGATCGGGCATGTGAGCAAATGCGACACCTGCGAGGGCGATCCGGCCTGTGTGCGCGCGTGCTCGCGCGGGGCGCTGAGCTGGCGCAAAGCCGCCGAGATCTACAACACCTACGGCGCGCGGGAAGATTTGTTCGTGCCCGGGCTTTCGGCGTGTCAAGGCTGCCATTCGGAGCTTCTGATTCGCCACACGCTGCGCAAGGTCGGCAGCAATGTCGTCGTCGCGGCGCCGCCGGGCTGCATCCCCGGCATGGGGACGGTCGGCTATAACGGCCGCACCGGCGCCAAGGTGCCGATTTTCCACCCGCTGCTGACCAACACCGCTGCCATGCTCTCCGGCCTTGCGCGGCAGTTTCGCCGCCAAGGGCGCGAGGTGACCATGCTTGCGCTCGCCGGCGACGGCGGCACCGCGGATGCCGGGTTCCACTCTCTCTCCGGCGCGGCGGCGCGTAACGATCCCATCTTATACGTCTGCGTCGATAACGAAGGCTACATGAACACCGGCATGCAGGCCTCAGGCAGCACGCCGCAAGGTTCGTGGACCTCGACAACGCCGGTCGGGCCGGGCTTACCGGGCAAGCGCGAGCCGGCCAAGAACCTGCCGCTGGTGATGGTGATGCATGAATGCGCCTATGTCGCCACCGCTTCCACCGCGTTTCTTGAAGATTACTACGAGAAACTCGAGAAAGCGATTGCGATATCGCGGCGCGGCTTCGCCTATCTGCACGTCTATGCCCCCTGCCCTTCGGGCTGGCGTTTCCCCTCGGCGAAGACGGCCGAGATCGCCCGCCTTGGCGTGGAGACGAATTTTCACCCGCTCTGGGAGTTCACCCCGGAGCAGGGCCTTCGTTTCACCCGCGCTGTCGACCGGCCGCGCCCGGTGCGCGAGTATCTCGGGAGTATCGGCAAATACCGCCATCTCACCGATGATGAGATTGCCGAGATCGAGGCCAAGGTCGCCGAACGCCTGGCCGCTCTTGCGAGGTTTGCCGCCGCTGCGCCAACCAATGAAGCTCCGGCGAGCGCCTCGCCCGGCCCCGCGCCTGCTGCCCCCGCTATCCTCCGGCGGGGTGAGAACGCGCGGACACTTTCCGATATCGAGACGATCTCGCGCGATGCGCTTGCGGCTTTGCAGTTCGAGCGGCTGCGCGCGGTATTGCAGCGGGTTTATGAGCGTGTCCCGCTCTATCGGGAGAAATGCCAAGCGCTCGGGCTACGGCCGGAAGATCTCCGCGGGCTTGAAGATCTCGCCCTCTTTCCCTTCAGCCTGAAGACCGATCTTCGCGACGCTTATCCGTTCGGCCTTTTTGCCGTGCCGCGTGACGAGATTTTGCGCCTGCATGCTTCCTCGGGCACTACCGGACGGCCGACCGTCGTGGGTTACACGCGCGGGGATTTGGATATCTGGGCGGAACTTGTCGCCCGCAGCCTTGCAACCGCCGGGGCACGGCCGGGGGATGTGATTCATAACGCTTACGGCTACGGGCTGTTTACCGGCGGCCTCGGCTTTCACAGCGGCGCCGAGCGTCTGGGCGCAACGGTGGTGCCGGCCTCGGGCGGCGGGACCGAGCGGCAGGTTGCCCTGCTTCGCGATTTCGGCGCCACCGTACTGTGCGCGACGCCGTCTTATGCGCTCAATCTTGCCGAAACCGCCGAGCGCGAAGGCATCGATCTCCGCAACGGCAAACTGCGACTGGGCCTCTTCGGTGCCGAACCCTGGTCAGAGAAAATGCGTGCCGAACTCGCCTCCCGCCTTGGGATCGCGGCGCGTGACGTCTATGGCCTTTCCGAGGTGCTGGGGCCCGGGGTCGCGATCGAATGCAGCGCGGGCGAAGGCTTGCACGGGTGGGAGGATCATTTTCTATTCGAAATTGTTGATCCGGACACCGGCGCGGTTCTGCCGCCGGGGGCGGTGGGGGAGTTGGTGGTTACCACGCTCACCAAAGAGGCCTTGCCGATGATCCGTTACCGCACGCGCGATATCACGCGGCTTGATCTTCGCCCCTGCGCGTGCGGACGGACGCATGCGCGGATCATGCGCATTACCGGTCGTTCCGACGATATGCTGATCATCCGCGGCGTCAACATCTATCCGAGCCAAGTCGAAGCGGCGCTGCTCGCGGTCGATGGCGCAAGCCCGCATTACCAGCTGCTCGTCGAGCGCAAAGGCATCATGGACAGCCTTACAATCAGGGTGGAGGCAGCGCCGGAGGTAGCGGAGGCCGGCTACCCGGCGCTCGCGCGTGAGATCACGCACCGGGTGAAATCCGTGATCGGCATCAGCGCCACGATCGCGATTGAAGCACCGGGAACATTGCCACGCTCGGAGGGCAAGGCGGCGCGGGTGCGCGACCTCCGGCCTCGGGCGTAAGGGAGCACAGACGATGTCTGCAGCCGTGAAGAGAGACGTCCGCGAAGTTCCAAGCTTTTGCTACAACTGCGTCGCCGGCCCCGACCTGATGACGGTGCGCGTGGAGAACGGTGTTGCGGTGCGCATTGAGCCGCGCCAAGAAGCTGCTGCCGTTCATCCCGGGCTTGGTCGGGTCTGCGTCAAGGCCTTCGGCCTGGTGCAAAAGACCTATAACCCGCATCGGGTGCTCACGCCGATGAAGCGCACGAATCCGCGCAAGGGCCGCAACGAGGATCCGGGTTTTGTTCCTATTTCCTGGGATGAGGCGCTGGATACGATTGCCGCCCGGCTTAAGGACATTCGCGCGCGCGGCTTGCTGAATGAGGCCGGCTTGCCGCGCGTTGCCGCGACCTTCGGCCATGGCGGCACGCCGCAGAGCTATATGGGAACTTTCCCTGCTTTCCTCTCCGCCTGGGGCCCGATCGATTACAGTTTCGGTTCCGGCCAAGGCGTCAAATGCGTGCATTCCGAGCACCTCTATGGCGAGTTCTGGCATCGCGGCTTCACCGTTGCCGCGGATACCGTGCATACGCGCTACATCATTTCCTGCGGCGCCAATGTCGAAGTCTCGGGGGGTGTTTGCGCGGTGCGGCGCCATGCCGATGCGCGCATTCGCGGCGTCAAGCGGGTGCAGGTCGAACCCCATCTTTCGCCGACGGCCGCCTGTTCGACGGAATGGGTGCCGATCAAGCCGAAAACGGACGCCGCTTTTCTCTTTGCCCTGATCCACGAGATTTTGTTTGCGCATCCGCGCGAGCGTCTGGATCTCGCTTTTCTCCGCGATCGCACCGCTTCACCTTATCTCGTTGCGGAGGACGGCTATTATCTGCGCGATCCCGAGAGCCGCAAACCCTTGCTCTGGGATGAGATTAGCGGCCGCGCGGTCGCCTTCGATACAGAGGGCGCGCGCCCGACGCTGGAGGGGCGTTTCACCGTCGCCGATGCGATCACGCAAGGCCCCGACGGCGAAATTCGCAGCTGGACCAAGGCTGCCTGCCGCACCGCATTCACCGCCATGGTCGACGCGATGGCCCCCTATTCGCCGGACTGGGCAGCCGAGATTTGCGAGATTCCGGCAGCGACGATCCGCCGCATCGCCGCCGAGTTTCTCGATCACGCCTGCGTCGGCGAGACCATCGAGATCGACGGCGAGACGCTGCCTTACCGCCCGGTTGCGGTGACGCTCGGCAAAACCGTCAATAACGGTTGGGGCGCTTATGAATGCTGTTGGGCGCGCACGATGCTCGCAACCCTGGTAGGGGCACTGGAAGTGCCGGGCGGCACGCTGGGCACCACGGTGCGGCTTAATCGGCCGCATGAGAATCGGCTGAAAAGCGTGGTTCCCGGTGAAGACGGTTTCATGGCCGCGCATTTCAACCCGACCGGGCGGAACGAGTGGCAAGCAACGCCGAGCGGGCGCAACGCGCACCGCACGCTGGTGCCGATTGTGGGCAATTCGCCCTGGGCACAGGCGCTCGGCCCGACCCATCTCGCTTGGATGTTCTCGCGCGATGCCCCGAAAGAATGGCCGCAGCCGGAATTGCCGGAACTCTGGTTCGTCTTTCGCTCCAACCCTGCGATCGCGTTCTGGGATACAGCGAAAATCAGCGACGCGATGGCGCGCATGCCGTTCATCGTCGCCTTTGCCTATACCTTCGATGAAACCAACCATATGGCCGATATTTTGCTGCCCGAGGCCGGGGATCTCGAAAGCACGCAGCTTATTCGCATCGGCGGCAGCAAGTATGTCGAGCAGTACTGGAGCCATCACGGCTTTGCGCTGCGCACACCGGCCGTGGCGCCGCGCGGACAAGCGCGGGATTTCACCTGGATCGCAACCGAGCTCGCCGCGCGTACCGGGCTGATCGAACGTTACAATGCCGCGCTCAATCGCGGTGCGGCCGGTGTCCCCCTCTCGGGCGAGGGTTATGATTTTCGCCTGCCGATCGAGCAGATCCACAGTGTCGATACGATCTGGGATGCGGTCTGCAAGGCAGCCACCGCGGAGCTCAGCCATGGCGCGGAGGTTCATGATCTCGACTGGTTTCGCGCCCATGGCCACTACGTCGTGCCTTTCAAGCGCGAGGATTGGTATCTTTATCCGACGATGGTGCGGCTTGGGCTGCGTTTCGAGCTGCCGTATCAGGAACGGCTGCTCCGGGTCGGGGCGGAACTCCGCCGACGTTTGCACGAACACAATATCCATTGGTGGGACAGCCAACTCGACGAATATCTTCCGCTGCCGCAATGGCATGACGTGCCGGAACGCTGGGTGCGTGCGATCCGGGCGCAGGGCTATGACCCGGAGGATTTCCCCTTCTGGGGCATTACCACCAAAATGATGGCCTATGCCGCCGGCAACAATGCCGGCATCCCCCTGATGGACGAAGTCAGCGCCAATCTGCGCGGCCATGGCGCGGTGATTATGAACGCCGACACGGCAGCGCGTCTCGGCATCAACCATAACGATTGGGTCGAGGTTCGTTCGCCGACGGGAACGACCGAAGGGCGCGCCTGCCTCGTGCAAGGATGCCGGCCGGATACCGTGGTGATACCCGGCCAATTCGCGCATTGGAAAACCCCTATCGCGAAAGATCTGGCGTATCCCTCGCTCAATCGCCTGGTGCCGTTGTCGCTGGAGTTAACGGATGCCACCGGTTCGGGCGCCGATGTGGTGCGCGTCGCAGTGCGCAAAATCGCGCCGCCGGCGCGGGCAGGTGCGGCATGACCCGCTATGTGATGGTCGCCGACCTCCGCCGTTGCGTCGGCTGCCAGACCTGCACCGCGGCGTGCAAGGAGGGCAATGGAACGCCGCCCGGCGTGCAGTGGCGGCGGGTGCTGGATCTCGAGGTCGGCACCTATCCCGATGTCAGCCGCGTGTTTGTGCCCATCGGCTGCCAGCACTGCGCCAACCCGCCCTGTATGGAGGTCTGCCCATCCACCGCGACCCGACAACGGCCGGACGGTATCATCACGATCGATGAAGATCTCTGCATCGGCTGCAGCTATTGCATCATGGCCTGCCCGTATGATGCGCGCAGTCTCGTCGAAGAGCCACACTATGCGTTCGGCGATACGCCGACCGAGGCGGAAGCGGCGCGACGACGCAAAAACCTCGTGGGGGTTGCGAGCAAATGCAACTTCTGCGTCGGCCGCATCGATGCCGGCACCGCGCGCGGGCTGGTTCCGGGCCAAGACCCGGAGGCGACGCCGCTTTGCGTGAATGCCTGCATCTCCGGCGCGCTGAGCTTCGGCGATATCGATGACCCGGATGGGCCCGTCGCCCGTTTGCTTGCAGAAAATCGTTGGTTTCGCCTCAAGGAACGTGAAGGCACCGACCCCGGTTTTTATTACATCTGGGACAAGGGAACGCTATGAACACGTCCAATGCGACCGGCCGCCAGCAGAACAGCGGCGTGGCGTTGGCCTCCCGGCGCCAGCGATACTGGGACCTCCGCGCGGCGGGGAATTTTATCGGCGGCGGCAGCGGCACGGGGCTGATTGTGGCCGCGGCCGTGGCGGCGACGAGCGGGACGCCGTTCCGCGTGCCGTTGCTGCTTGGTCTGGCCTTGATTGCCGCCGGCCTCACCTTGGTTTGGCTGGAAATCGGCAAACCTTGGCGGGCGCTGCATGTTTTCTTTCAACCCCGGACTTCGTGGATGACGCGGGAGGGGATCGTCGCCAGTGTGATGATCCCGTTCGGCGTGGTTGCAGCGGCAGCGGCAAACCCTGCCCTCACCTGGCTTACCGCGGTCTTGGCGGTCGGTTTCCTCTATTGCCAAGCCCGTATCCTGCGCGCTGCGCGTGCGATTGTTGCCTGGCGGCAGAAGGAGATTGTGGGGCTGATTCTCGCCGCCGGGCTGGCCGAAGGCTTTGCCCTTGCCCTCATCGTCGGGCTGCGCGGCGGCATCGGGCTTGGCCTTGCCGTGGCCGCCGGGCTTGCGCGGGAGTTCGCCTGGCATCGCTATTGCGCTGCCTTGAGACGAGAGCCTGGAGCAGCGGCGAGCCTTGCGGTCTTCGGCGCGCCCGTCCCCCGGCGCCTTGCTTTCGTGCAGCGGGTCGGTCTCGCCCTGATCGCCGCGGCTTTGATCGTATCCCTTGCCGGAGTTTCCGGAACCGCCATCGATGCCGCTTCCGCCGTGCTTGCCATCGGCGGCGGCGCGCTCTTGGCGCTTACGAGCTGGGGGATGAAGGCGCTCTTGATCACCCGCGCCGCGTTCACCGGCGCCCTCATCGTTCCGGTGACGCCGATCCGAGGAGCCCGCCCGGAAAGCGCCGCCGATGGGAAGGCGCCGGCGTTGGTGCAACGCCATGCCCGTTAAATCGCTTACGCATCGGCCTCCGTGCAGGCCGCCCGCGCATGGCGGCGGCGCTTCAGCGGCTGCGGCGCCCGGCTTGCGCCCGGCGCGCCGGTGTAGCCGCGCCCTGGCTTTCCCAAGGACGGCGCGCGATCAGCTTCAGCATGGTGGAGAGGCTGATCGAGCGCAACGTCGCGCCGGTTTGCGCGTCGAGCTCGGCGAGCACGAACCGCAGCCCCTCGGCGATGTCTTGCCCGTCACGCGAGGGCAGCGGCAGATCGGCTTCGGCGCTGGGTTCCTCGAACAAACGGATCACATCCATCAGGGTAAGACGCTTGGCATTGCCGGTGAAGCGGTAGCCGCCGCCAACCCCGCGCACCGCATCGACGATGCCGGCGCGGCCGAGATCGCGCAGCACCTTGGCAAGATGATGGGCGGAGATGCCGTATTTCTCGGCAATTTCCACCACGGTGCGCTGCCGCCCCGGTGCGGCGGCAAGTTCGAGCACCGCGTAGAGCGCGAACACCGTCGCCTTCTGCAGCTTCATGTCCGCACGAGAAGCGGTTGGGGCGGGAGCGATCGGAGCTCAGTCAAGGCGCATCTCCAATTCGATAAACGGGCCTGCCATCATGCCTTGGCTGCGGAAAAAGGCGTGAATCACGGCGTTGTCGCGCGCGACCATGGTGCGCACGCGATCGACCCCGGCGGCACGAAAGCGCGCGCAGACGGCGGCAAACAGGCGCGAGCCGAGCCCGCGCACGCGCAGCCGCGGGCGTACCTGCACCGCGAAGATCCAACCAGCGGGCGGCGAGCCGAATTCCCAGGCGCGCACTTCACCGATGATGAAACCGTCGATGCGCGCGGGCTCGCCGGCAACCAGAAAAAAGCGCTGGTCGCGACGGCGGGCGCCGTAACGTTCAAACATGTCTTGCCAATACGCGGCCTTGCGCAGGCCGGTGACTTCTTCATCGAGCGCAATCACCCCCGCGACATCGGCAAGCGTGGCCGGGCGGATGGCGGGATCGGCATCGGGTTCGGGCGGCGGCTGCGTTCTGCCTCGTCGTGCCATGTTATCTCCCGCGTTTGCCATCTCCATGCCCATTCGTTCCGCACCCATTGCGGCATAAAAGCATGGTTTTGCCGTTGCGCCAAGCCGCGGCTTGCCAAGGCGCGCACGCTCGCCGTGCCAAGAGCCAAGAAAGGAGAGAACAATGCCGGATCATTGTCTTACCGTGACGTCTGAGCAGGGCGCAGCTCGGCTTCAATTCTCCCCGCGCTTCAACCTCGCCGCCGCCTTGATCGACCGTCATCTCCAGGAAGGCCGAGGCGACGCGCTTGCCATACGCACCGCAAGCGAAGACATCTCCTATGCCTTGCTCGCCGAGCGCATTGCGCGCGCCGGCAATGCGTTGCTTGCGCTCGGCGTGCCGCGCGACGGCCGCTTGTTGATGGTGGTGCGCGATGAGCCGGCGTTTTTCTATTTGTTTTTGGGGGCGATCCGTGCCGGCATCGTACCGATTCCGGTGAATACCCTGCTGCGTGCCGCCGATTATGCCTGGCTGATCGACGATTCGGCCGCCCACGCCTTGGCCTATTCGCCCGAATTCGCGGCCGAGGTCAGCGCGGGCTTGCGCGAAGCCCGCCATCACCCCGGCGTCATCTTGCCCACCGCGGGCGAGGGCGAGGCTTTGCCCAAATTGATGGAAGCGGCGGCGCCGCATCTTGCTCCTGCCGAGCGCGGCCCGGAGGACGATTGCTTCTGGCTTTATTCCTCCGGCTCGACCGGCCGGCCCAAAGGCGCGATCCACCACCAGCGCGACCTTGCCGTTGTCGCCAGATGTTACGGGGTAGAAACGTTGGGGGTGCGCCCCAGCGATGTGTTCTTCTCCGCCGCCAAGTTGTTTTTTGCGTATGGTCTCGGCAACGGCTTGGCGTTTCCGCTTTGGGTCGGCGGCACGTCGATCTTGATGCCCGAACGGCCCACGCCGGAGGCGACTTTCGCGACGATTGCGCGTTTCCGCCCCACCATTTTCTTCGGCGTCCCGACCTTGTTTGCGCGCCAGATTGCCGAGTTTGCACGCCTGAAGCCCGATCTTTCATCGCTGCGCTTTTGCGTTTCTGCCGGAGAGATGTTGCCTGCGCATCTTTTCACGGCTTGGCGCGAGCTGACCGGAACCGAAATCATCGACGGCATCGGTTCAACCGAAATGACACATATGTATATCTCCAACCGCCCGGGCGAGGTGCGGCCCGGCACGACCGGCCGCCCCGTGCCCGGTTATGAGGTGAAAATCGTCGATGAAGACGGCCGCCAGCTGCCGGTTGGCATGCCCGGGCGCTTGCTCGTGCGCGGCCTTTCGGTCGCCAAAGCCTATTGGCGCAATCCGCGGCCGATTGTGGTCGATGGTTGGTTCGACACCGGCGATACCTATCGCGCCAATGAAGACGGCACCTACACCTATGCGGGCCGCAGCGATGATATGCTGAAGGTGGGCGGCATTTGGTGCTCGCCGGTTGAGATCGAATCCGTCCTGATCGAACATCCGGCGGTGCTGGAGGCGGCGGTTGTCGGCCGCGCCGATGCCGATCAGCTGATCAAGCCGGAAGCGTGGATTGTGCTGAAAAACCAGGATGCGCCGGCACCTCCCGGGCTTGCCGCGGAGTTGGTGCAACTCTGCAAAACGCGGCTTGCGCCTTACAAATATCCGCGCTGGTTCCGTTTCGTTTCCGATCTTCCGAAAACCGCAACCGGCAAAATTCAGCGCTTCAAGCTGCGTGATCGCGCGCCCGAAGCGACGCCGGCAACGGTAATCGAAAGCACCGGCGCGCCGATGCCCGAGGCTCGCGCGCCGCTTTGATCTTGATCAAACAGAGGCCAACGCCGTTCCGCTAAAGAGGTAATGAATTACCAAATTAGGAATTTCGGGTGACAGGGGAGACGACAAAAATGCAACGAGATCCGCCTTCTTCGCAGGTAAAAATCCGCAGGTTTCGTCTCAACGGGCGTATGCGGGACGTTCTCGTTGCCGATTCAACCTTGCTGGTCGAGACGCTCCGCGAAACCTTCGGCCTTACCGGCACCAAGCAGGGCTGTGACGGCGGCGAATGCGGCGCGTGCACGGTCTTGATCGACGGCAAGCCGCGGCTTGCTTGCCTCACCCGCACCGAAGAATGCGAGGGCCGCGATGTCGAGACCATCGAAGGCCTTGCGAAAAATGGCCGCATGAGCCGGCTGCAACGCGCGTTTCACGAGCGGCTCGGCACCCAATGCGGCTATTGCACGCCAGGCATGATCATGGCCGCCGAGGGTCTGTTGCGCCGTAATCCCATGCCCGATGCGGCTGCGATCCGCGCGGCACTCGCCGGCAATCTCTGCCGCTGCACCGGCTATGTCAAAATCATCGAGGCGGTTGAAGAAGCCGCGCGGCAGGCGCCATGACAATGCTGCAAAACCGCCGTGCTGTCGTCGGCCAGCCGACACCGCTGATCGACGGCATCGAAAAAGTTACGGGGACGGCGAAATACACCGCGGATCTGCCGATCGCCGATGCGCTGATCGGGCGGATTCTGCGCAGCCCCGTGAGCCACGCCCGCATCCTTCGCATCGATACCGCAGCCGCGCGTGCCCTGCCCGGCGTGCGCGCCGTCGTCACCGGCGAGGATTGCGCCCAGACTTATGGCGTCTTGCCGATTGCGATGAACGAATACCCGCTGGCGCGCGAGCGTGTGCGCTATCGCGGCGAGCCGCTGGCGGCGGTTGCGGCGGTCGATGCGGAAACGGCCGCCGCGGCGCTGGCTTTAATTCGCTGTGAGTTCGAGATTCTTCCCGCCTACGAGACGGCGGCGGCGGCGCTCGCGCCGGATGCGATCCCGCTGCATCCCGACAAACCCGGCAATATCGAGCGCGCCGTCCATCATCGCTTCGGCGATGTCGATGCCGGATTTGCGCAGGCGGACCTCGTGCGCGAGCATGTCTATCGATGCGCCGAGGTTGCGCATGCGCAGATGGAGCGGAACGCCGCCCTCGTTGAATATGATCCCGCCCGCGATTCCCTGACGATCTGGAGCACGACGCAGGTGCCCTATTACGTGCATCTGATGCTGGCGCGCTGCCTGGAAATGGAGGCAAGCCGCATCCGCGTCGTCAAACCCTTTGTGGGCGGCGGTTTCGGCGCCCGGGTGGAAACGCTGAACTTCGAAATCATCGCCGCCCTGCTCGCCCGCGCCGCCGGCGGCAAGGTTTTCCTGCCCTTGTCGCGGGAAGAGAGCTTCCTGACCCATCGCGGCCGGCCGGAGACCGAAATCCGGCTCAAGCTCGGCATGACCCGCGCCGGCCGGCTGACCGCGTGCGCGTGCGAGGTGGTGCAGCGCGGCGGCGCCTACGCCGGCTACGGGATCGTGACGATCCTTTATGCCGGGGCGCTGCTGCAAGGGCTCTACCAGCTGCCGGCGGTGGCCTATGACGGCCTGCGGGTTTATACGAATACGCCGCCTTGCGGGGCGATGCGCGGGCACGGTTCGGTCGATGTGCGGTTTGCCTTCGAAGCCCTGCTTGATCGCATGGCGCGTGAGCTTGGGCTCGATCCCTTCGCGGTACGGCGGGCCAATCTTCTCACCGCCCCGTGCGAAACCCTGAACGGCTTGCGTGTCGAGAGCTACGGGCTCGGCGAATGCCTCGACCGGGTGGAAGAGGCAAGCGGCTGGCGCCAGCGTCGCGGCCGGTTGGGGCACGGGCGCGGCCTCGGCATGGCGTGTTCGCATTATGTCAGCGGCGCCGCCAAGCCGATCCACTGGACCGGCGAGCCGCATGCCGTTGTGCATCTGCGGCTGGATTTCGACGGCGGCGTGACGCTGCTGACCGGTGCGGCCGATATCGGCCAAGGCTCGAGCACGGTAATGGCCGAGATCGCGGCGGAAATGCTCGGCATTCGCCTCGATCGGGTGCGGGTCGTCGCTGCCGATAGCGCGCTCACTCCGAAAGACAACGGTTCTTATTCCTCGCGCGTGACCTTCATGGTGGGCAATGCCACCATCGACGCCGCCCGTGCCTTGCTCGCCCGCCTGACCGCAGCGGCGGCGGAGCGGCTTGGGGTGCCCGAGACAGCGGTTCAGTGTGAGAACGAGACCTTCTTCGCCGCAGGCAACGATGGCCCCGGCCTTGCCTTCGCCGAGGTGGTACGCGCGGCACTGGCACGCGAGGGCGGCGCGATCACCGTCAAAGGCACGTTCACCTGCCCGGTCGCCTTCCAGGGCGGCAAGCACAAAGGCGGCGCCGTCGGCGCCACCATGGGGTTCAGCTATGCCGCCCAGGTGGTGGAGGTTGCGGTGGATGACGAAACCGGCCTGGTGACGGTGGAAAACGTCTGGGTTGCGCAGGATTGCGGCTTTGCCATCAATCCGCTCGCCGTCGAAGGGCAGATCCAAGGCGCGGTTTTGATGGGCATGGGCCAAGCGCTGGGCGAAGAGACGCGCTATGAAAAGGGGCTTGCGGTTCATACGAGCTTCCTGGACTACCGCGTGCCGACGATCGGTGAATCGCCGCCGATTTCGGTGCATATCGTCGAGAGCGTGGATCCCAACGGCCCGTTTGGCGCCAAAGAGGCGAGCGAAGGCGCGCTTGCCAGTTTTCCGCCGGCGCTTGTCAACGCCATTGCGGATGCGCTCGGCCTTGAGATCGACACGCTTCCGGTGACGCCGGACCGGGTTCTCGACGCGCTCGCCCGCCGCCGGCGCGCGCAACGCCTGGCGCAGGCCTTAGAGGAGGCCCTGTGATGGAAGTTCTCCCTCGATTTGAGGTCGTTCGCCCCAGCACCGTTGCGGCGGCGATTGCCGCGCATCAGGGTGGTCAGGCCAGCCGGTTCGTCGCCGGGGGCACCGATCTTATGGTGAACCTGCGCCACGGCCTCGGCACGCCGGAGCGGCTGATCGATCTCCGCCATATCCCCGCACTGTGCACGATTGCGACCGAGAATGGCGGGATGACCATCGGCGCGGCGGTCACGCTTGCCGAGATTCTCGCACATCCCGAGATCCGCCACCGTTATCCCGCCCTCGCCACCGCCGCCGGTGCGGTCGGCGCCCCGGCGCATCGCGAGGCAGCAACAATCGGCGGCAATCTTTGCCTGGATACCCGCTGCGTGTTTTACAACCGGAGTGCCTGGGCACGGGAGGCGAACGGCTTCTGCCTCAAGCACCGGGGCGAGACCTGCCATGTCGCACCGACCGGCCAGCGTTGCCATGCCGCCTTCAGCGGCGATCTTGCGCCGGCGCTTTTGGTGTACGGCGCCACGATTGAGATCGCCGGCGAGGCGAGCTTGCGCCGCGTGCCGCTTTCCGATCTCTATGCCGAAGACGGTGCGGCGCATCTGCGCCTTGCCCCGAACGAGTTGCTGACCCGCATTTACCTTCCTCCCGATCCTTGGCCGGCACTCTATGCGAAGGCACGCGCGCGCGGGGCGATCGATTTTCCGCTGGCCGGCGTTGCGGTGGCGCTGCGGGCCGAGGCGGGCGAGGTTGTCGGGCTTCGGGCTGCGCTCACCGGCACCAACCCGCGCCCGTTTTTGCTTGCCGGCGTGGAAGCCCTGCACGGAGAGCGCCTGGATGAGTCCTGGCTCGATCGGCTGGGCAAGCTTGTCCAAAAGCAGGTTTCGCCGATGCGAACGACATTGCTGGCGGCACAATATCGGCGCCGTGTCGCAAGCGCGCTCGCGCGCCGCCTTGCCGCTGCGCTCGGCGGCATGACGGCGGAGGGCGGCGCGGCGGCCTGAAACCCGGGCGCAAGTGCATGCGAGACCAAGGAGGCAGCAGATGCAAACCCATATCGCACGAACCCTGCACGATGACCATGAGGCGGCGTTGGCGTTGATTGCGCGGCTTGAGGCCTTGCTCGGCCGCCATGGCGCGGATTATCCGCCGGTTGCGGCCACACCTGCGGTTGCGGCGTTGCTTCGCGACTGCGATCGCGCCATTGTGCTGGAAATCGGCCCGCATTTCGATTTCGAGGAAACCGCGCTCTTTCCCCGCCTGGAGGCCGCCGGCGCGGCGGCCATGGTCGCGGTGCTGACCGACGAGCACGCGCAAATCCGCCCGCTCGCGCAAACCTTGAGAAACCTTGCGCGCGAAGGCCAATCGGGCGGTTTCACCGCTTCCCTTTGGCAGACATTTCGTGCCGCCGGCGCCGAGTTTTCGAGCCTGATGACGGCGCATATCACGAAAGAGGAGATCGGCCTCCTGCCGGCGGTTGACGAGATTCTGGATCCCGAAACCGATGCGATGCTGGCGGAGACTTTTGCCTCCGCCCGTTAAAGTTAAGCGCCGCGCGCGCTTGCGCCTTCGGGTTAGCGAAGATAACCGTCGCGCGTCTGCGGCAGTTTCCAACCCAGAAGCTTGCCGGCGACAAGGGTACGCAACACTTGCGCCGTGCCGCCGCCGATGGTGAACATGCGTACGTCGCGCGCCATGCGCTCCAGTGGAAAATCCCGCGAATAGCCGCGCGCGCCGAAAATCTGCAGCGCGTCGTTGACGATTTTGATAGCGGCTTCGGAGGCAAAAATTTTTGCCTGTGCGGAAAGGTTCGGATCCGGAAAGGCGCTGCCGTTCGGGCCGCGCGAGTCCGCTGCTGCGTACAGCATCAAACGTGAGGCCGTAAGCTGCGTTTGCATATCGGCAAGCATCCATTGCAGACCCTGAAACTCGCCGATCGGCCGGCCGAATTGCTCGCGGGATTTGGCCCAGGCGACGGCGTGTTCCAGCGCCCCGGCGGCGATGCCCATGGCAACGGTGCCGGCCCCGACCCGCTGGCTGTTATAGGCGTTCATGAGATCGGCGAAGCCGCGTCGGAAGCCGGAGGGCGGCAGCAGCTCCATCTCGGGCGGGATCTCGAGATCCGTGAACGTGATTTCCCCTTCCGGCATGCCGCAAAGGCCCATGGTCGGCTCGCGCCGCGTGACTTCGAGCCCCTTGGCCTCACCGCGGATGGCAAGGAACCCGCCGATGCCGAGCTCTTCGCCGCGTTCATCGAAAACGCGGGCGAAGATCAGGTGCAAACGGGAGACGCCGGCGCCGGTGATCCAGTGCTTGCGGCCGTTGAGCACATAGCGATTGCCGCGCTTGTCGGCACGCGTTTGCATGGCGGCGGCATCGGAGCCGGCATTCGGTTCCGTGATGCAGATGGCCGGCTTGTCGCCATTCAGAACAAGCTCGGCGGCGAGCCTGCGCTGCTTTTCGGTGCCGTAGGCCATAATGGCCGAGATGGCACCCATGTTCGTTTCGACGACGATACGGGCGGTAACGGTGCAGGAGCGCGCCATCTGCTCGATCACCAAGACGGCGTCGAGAAAGCTGCGGCCTTGGCCGCCGAGCTCCTTGGGGATGGTCATGCCGAGAAAGGCCTCGGCCTTGAGTGCCTCGACGATATCCCAGGGGTATTGGCCGGTGCGGTCGATTTCGGCGGCGCGCTGGCGCACCAAGCTGTCGGAAAGGGCGGCGGCGCGCGCTTGCAGGGTTTTTTGGTCTTCTGTGAGGCGCATGAGGCGTTTTCTCCATATCCGACGGGTTCCGTCGGGCGGTTGCGTTTCCCATCGCGGGCAAAACGGAAAATCAAGGAGCGATCTTCTCTCAGGGGCGCGCATTTTCCAAGGACGGCAAGAGCCCTGCTTGCGGCGCGTCGTCTCTGAGCGCGCTTGCCGCCTGGACCTCGATCGCCCCGCCGGCCGCCACGACCGAAATCCCCGGATTACATAGCCACGAATGGCTTTAAACAATATTTCCTCGCCGGCTTTCCGCTCGACTCACTCACATTCGGCCATAGGGGCAAAATTCCGCTTGACAAGCATGCTTTATTGAATTCAGAATTCCGAATGTAGAATTCAGAATTCAGGTCTGTATATGCATCTTGCCCCCCACCCCAGCCTCGTCGAACAGGTTTATGATGCGATCGTCGGCGAAATCGCCGATGGAACCTTTCCACCTAACACCCGCCTTGTTCAGGAGGTCCTGGCCGAGCGGTACGGCGTCTCTCGCCAGCCTATCCAGCAAGCCTTGCTGCTGCTCAAAAGCGACGCCATCGTCCAAGACGCCGGCCGACGTGGGCTCGTCGTCGCTCCGCTTGATATGCAGATTGTGCGCGACCGCTATCAGGTGCGGGCAAGCTTGGATGCCCTCGCTGCGCGGCTTGCGGCACGACGCTGCGCCGCCTCACCGGAGATCGCGGCGCAAATCAGGCGCCAGGGCGAGTACATCCTGCAAGCGGGATTCGCCGCCGTTTCCGCCGGCGCGATCAGAGACATGATCGCCCACGACATTGCGTTTCATGCCTTCGTTTACGATGCCTCGGGCAATCCGATGATCCGCCCGACAGCCGAAATCCACTGGCGTTTCCTCCGCCGCGTCATGGGCGAGGTGCTGCGCAAATCGGAGCCAAACGGCATCTGGCAGCAGCACCGTGAAATCTTGGTGGCGATCACCACCGGCGCCACCGGCGACGCCGAATCTCTCATTTTAAGCCATATCGAGAGCGCGGCAACCAGACTCGCGGCCGCCGCACCAAACGGCAATGCGGCCGAAGTAAAGTGGCAACACGAAACGCAGCTTTGATGGCCACCGCGACCGGCACGTCGTTTCGGCCACGTTGGTAATTTTTGGGAGGACGCAAACCCATGTCACAGGCCGCCCGTATCACCGCCGACTCTCTGCCGCTTCGTTTCGAGAGCGCGACTTATCGTAAGGTCACCCTACGTATCGTGCCGTTCCTGTTCCTTTGCTATTTCGCAGCCTATCTCGATCGCATAAACGTCGCCTTCGCTAAGCTGCAAATGCTCGACGAACTGAAATTCAGCGAGCAAGTCTATGCATTTGGCGCGAGCGTGTTTTTCATCGGCTACGTTCTCGTCGAGGTGCCGAGCAACATCGTCTTGCACCGGGTGGGGGCGCGGCTCTGGATCGCGCGGATCATGATTACCTGGGGCCTGCTCTCCGGCGCGATGATTTTTGTCCGCACTCCGCTGAGTTTCTATATCTTGCGTTTTCTGCTCGGTGTCGCCGAAGCTGGGTTTATTCCCGGTGTGTTGCTCTATCTCACTTACTGGTATCCGGCGCGGTGGCGCGGACGGATTACCGCAATTTTCCTTACGGCGATCCCGATGTCGAGCATCCTCGGCGGTCCCATCTCCGGCTGGATCTTGAAAGCGGTGAGCGGCGCGCACGGCCTCAGCGGCTGGCAATGGCTGTTCCTCATTGAAACCATTCCCTCCCTGGTGCTCGGCGTCGTCACCCTGTTTTATCTCGATGATCACGTCGCCTCCGCGAAATGGCTCAACGATGCGGAGAAGCAGCTCATCGGCCGCAATATCGCTGACGAAGATAGAAAAAAGGAAGATTTCTCAAACTTGTCGGTGGCCTTCCGAACACCGCGGGTGTGGCTGCTCGGCCTCATCTATTTCGGTATCGTCAGCAGCATTTACCTCAATAGCTTCTGGGTTCCGACCATCATCAAGCAGACGGGGGTGGCCGATCCTTTGGCAATCGGCCTGCTTACCGCGATCCCCTATATAGCCGCGGTGATTGCGATGATCGTTGTCAATGCCAGCGCCGATCGCCTGCGCGAGCGCCGCTGGCACACGCTGGTGCCGTGTCTTGCAACCGCGCTCGGCTTCGTCCTCGTGGCCTGGGCCGGCGGTGGGATCGCAATGGCGATGGTTGGGCTTGTCGCGGCGGTTGCCGGCGCCTTGAGCGCGCAGGCGGCGTTTTGGAGTTTACCCGCCGCATTTCTGGGCGGGGCCGCGGCGGCCGCGGGGATCGCGCTCATCAATTCGCTCGGCAATCTCGCAGGCTTCACGACCAACAATATCGTCGGCTGGCTTGCTGCGCTGACACACAGCAACGCTGTGAGCCTCTCTGTCTTTGCTGCTCTGATGGTGCTGAGCGGCTTGCTCGTTCTCGCCATTCCGGCGAGGTTCGTCAACAAGTGAAAATGGCAAGAGAGGCCTGTGGTCTACGTTTTCGTTTCGTAATCTCCAGGGAAGCTACTACATGAGAGAACCATTGACCGTCGGCGCTATGCTCTCCGTTCACGCCCATTTGTTTCCCGAGCGGATCGGCGCCCGCGATCTTACCCGCGCGATGACGTTCCGGAACTGGAACCAGCGTGCCTGCCGCCTTGCCAACGCGTTGCTCGGTCTTGGTCTCGTCAAAGGCGATCGCGTTGCCGTGCTTGCCTACAACCGGCTCGAGTGGCTGGAAATCTACGCCGCCACGGCCAAGGCCGGATTGATCGCGGTGCCGATCAACTTCCGTCTAAGTGGCCCCGAGATCGCGTATATCGTGAACAACGCCGAGGCTGCGGCGCTGATTTTCGAGGATGCATTCGCGGGCGTTCTTCAGGAAATCGAGGTCAATCTTACCGTTCCCCGCGCCAATATCATCTTCTTGGGGTCAGCGGTTTCAGAACCGCGATACCGCACATATGAAGCGCTGATCGCAGAAGCGAAAGATGACGAGCCGGGGCAGCGCGTCGTGCCCTCCGATCCGTGGACGCTGATGTATACCTCGGGCACCAGCGGCCGGCCCAAGGGCGTGCTGCGCAGCCATCAGGCTGCTGTGTTGCTCTCGCTGGTCACAGAGATCGAATTCGGCCTTCACCGCGCCGACCGCGCGCTCTTGGTGATGCCGATGTGTCACGCTAATTCGCTGAATTTCTTTTGCGCTTTCGTCTATTGCGGCGCCGAAACGGCGATCTACTCGCGCCGCAGTTTCGACCCTGAGCATTGTGTGCGTACGCTTGTCGAGAGCGGTGCCACTTTCACCTCGCTGGTTCCAACGCATTACATCATGATGCTCGGCCTTTCTGCCGCCGCGCGCGCTCTTTCGGAGCGAAGCCAGATCGCCAAGCTGGTGATCTCCTCGGCCCCGGCGCGCGAGGAAACGAAGCGCGCGGTCATGGAGATGTTTCCAAACTCCGGCCTCTATGAAATTTACGGCTCGAGCGAGGCAGGTTGGGTTACCGTGTTGCGCCCCGAGGAGCAATTTTCCAAGCTCGGTTCGGTCGGGCGCGAGTGTATCGGTGCGGCGCCGATCCGGCTTCTCGATGACGCCGGCAACGAGGTGCCGACCGGCGAAGTTGGTGAGCTCTACTCCAACAATCCGCATACTTTTGACGGTTATTGGAAATTACCGGAGAAAACCCGCGAGGCGTTTCGCGGCGATTATTGCACCGTCGGCGACATGGCACGGCGCGACGCGGATGGTTACATCTACCTCGTTGACCGGAAAAGCAACATGATCATTTCGGGCGGAGAAAATGTTTACCCATCCGAAGTGGAATCGGTTCTCGCTGCCCATCCCGCGGTTCGTGATGTCGCGGTGATTGGTGTTCCTGACGAGAAATGGGGCGAGCGAGTGCACGCCGTGATTATCCTTCAAGAGGGCGCAAGCACGAGCGAGGCGGAGCTGCTTGCCTGGTGCAAAAGCCGGATTGCCGGCTACAAGCGCCCGCGCTCGTGCTCGTTCCTGCGCGAAGACGAAATGCCACGTACGGCGACCGGAAAAATCCTTCATCGCGTATTGAAAGAACGTTTTTCCGGCAAGCCGCCAGCGCGCGCGCCGTGAAACCCTACATCTTTCCCCACACTTGAAAGCGAAACCATGACGATTCACCCAGACAGTGTCGCCGCCCAGATCGCCCGCTTGTTGAAGCAGCGCGACATCGATCGCGTTTTCGCCCTTTGCGGCGGCCATATCATGCCGATTTGGATGCGGCTCGATGCAGAGGGTATCCGCATCATTGACGTGCGCGACGAGCGGGCGGCGGTGCATATGGCGCAGGCTCATGCCGAGCTCACGGGCAATCTCGGCGTCGCCCTGGTGACCGCGGGCCCGGGCGTCACCAACGCCATGACCGGTATCGCCAATGCCCATGTCTCCCGTGCCCCGGTTCTCGTGATCTCCGGCACCAGCCCGATGGCTCAGGAAAACCGCGGCGGTTTGCAGGATCTCGATCACACGCGGCTCGTTGGCGCGATCACGCGATATGCCCGCACGGTGCGGGATCCCGCTTTGGCGCTGATCGAACTCGATGAAGCGATTGCGCGTGCCTTTGGCGAGGGCGGTGAGCCCGGGCCAGCCTACATCGATTTCCCGGTCGATGTCGTGCGGCGCGAAGTACCTAAACCGATGCAACGAGAAGAACATTTGCGCGCCAAGCAGCGCCCGGTCATGCTCCCTGATCCCGCGCGTGTCGCCGAGGCGGTTGATCTCCTCTGGGGGGCGCGGCGTGTCCTGGTGATCTCCGGGCGTGGCGCCCGCGGTGCCGGCCCCGAACTCGTCACTCTTCTCGACAAGCTGGGTGCGGTTTACCTCGACACAGGAGAGAGCCGTGGTCTGGTTCCTGACAGCCACCCCGCCGTCGTCGCGGCGATGCGGGGCGCCGTGATGGGCGATGCCGATGTTGTGCTTACGGTCGGGCGGAGGCTCGATTTTCAGCTCGCCTATGGATCCCCGGCGATTTTTGGCGAAGCGCGCTTTGTCCGGATCGCCGACGTTCCCGGTGAGCTGCGTGACAACCGCCGCGGCGATGTCGAAATCCTCGCAACACCGGCCGCGGCTCTTCGCGCCCTCGTCGAAGCAAGCGGCAATCGGCGTTCCGCGATCGATCAGGCATGGGCGGCGAAACTGCGCAAAGGACATGAAGAGCGGGCGAAAAAGCTCCGTCTGATGATGGCAACCGCACCGGCCGGCAGCGATGGCCGGCTGCATCCCAACCGGGTATTGGCGGCGCTACAAGAAGCGCTGGACGAGACCGCCATCGCGATCATAGATGGCGGTGATTTTCTCAGCTTTGCCCGTGTCGGACTCTCGGCCTCGATGATGCTCGATCCGGGACCGTTTGGCTGCATCGGCATCGGTGTGCCCTATGGCATTGCCGCGAGCCTTGCCTTTCCCAACCGCTTAGTGGTGGTCGCGACCGGCGACGGCGCGTTCGGCTTTAACGCCATCGAGATCGATACTGCGGTGCGTCATCAGGCGCCGGTGCTGATTGTCGTCGCCAACAATGGTGCTTGGCAAATCGAGGTCCATGATCAGACCGTAACCCACGGCAAGGTTGTCGGCACGCGGCTGCAGTTCAGTGATTACGCGGCGATGGCGCGCGGGTTCGGCATGCATGCCGAGCGGGTGGAGCGTGAGGACCAGCTCAAGCCCGCGATTGCACGCGCCCTAGCCAATCGCCCTGCCTTGCTCGATGTCGTCGTCACCCCGGAGGCAGTGTCGTCGGATTCCAAGACCGGGCTTGCCTGGGTTCCCGATTTGCAACCGTTGGCGGCATGGGATGACGCGGAGCGGCGGTGGCGCAACGGCATCTGATAGCGTCGCCTCAAAAGCCGTATTCGACCAAACTCAGTGCGTTCGATGCCCCTGGCGGGCCCCGAGGACCGGATTCCCGGCTCACAGCGCCGTGAATATCCTTAAACGAATATTAATATCCTCTCCTCGCCTTTCGAACTTATAAATCCCTCACGGACTCACTCACAGCAGAGGGAGGATCAATAATGGCTGATCAGGGTTATGATGGTGGCTTTGGTGACGCGAACGATCCCGATTGGCAGGGTGATCTGCACGGCCAGGCTCCGAACGGCAACGAAGATCCCGATGATCGGATAGCCCCGCCTGGCCCACCGCCCCCACCCGCGCCGACGCCTGTTATTCCGAGTGGGTTCACCAGCTTTGTCGACAGCCTGCCGCCGGGGTTCGTGCAGGCAATGATGTCGGCGACCGTCAACGGCATACCGTGGTCGCCGCTGGTGATCTCTTCTGCGCCCTATGATATCTACCCGCTCTCGCAGCCGACCTTGCTGTTTGCGGATATTACAACCCCCGGCGCGCCGCTTCTGGATCTGACCGGCAACAATATCGTCGGGCTGATCAGCGACAGCACCGTGCCGTTGACTGTGGTGGATAGCGCCCAGCCCTTCCAATATGTGGCGACCGGCAACGGGGGCATGACCTTCTTCGCGGAGTCGGCGAATGGTGCCTTCGTGGCCGAGGGCGGCACAAATATCATCGTGACGGGAGCCAGCCACATGGGCTCCTGGAACTTTGTGCTGGAAGGCGGGACCAATCAGGTCTGGGCCAATGCCGGCAACGACACCATTGTCACCGGCGCCAGCGGTATGGACACGATCGGGCTCGGCAGCGGCAATGATCTCGTTTCCTCGGCCGGGCAAGACATGATTATCGGCGGCTCGGGCAATGATACCGTCTTTGCGACCGGCACCAACGATACCGTGTTCGGCGGTAGCGGTTCGATGACCTTCATCGATGCCAATACGGTTCCCGGGGCGCAAAATAATATCATCGTCGGCGGCTCGGGCATGATGACGGTAGAGGGAGGAGTCGGTTCCGTTACCGTCTGGGGCGGTACAGGCGGCGGCACTTTCTTCGGCGGCACGGCCGGCAACAACCTCATGGTCGGCGGGAGCGGCCCGGTGACCCTCGTCGGCGGGGGCAACGGCGATCAGCTCTATGGCGGCCCGAA
>JAIMBF010000019.1 GCA_023511585.1 Terriglobia bacterium | reverse complement strand
CGCGAACACCGATGCCGAGCGGATGCGCAACGAGGCGGAAGCCTACCGCAACGATATCGTGCCGCGGGCGCGCGGCGATGCCGCGCGCATTGTTGCGGAAGCGCAAGGGGAAAAGGAAGCGGCGATTGCCATCGCCACCGGGCGCGCGCAGCGCTTCACCAGCGTTCTTGCGGCCTACGAGGCGACGAAGGAAGTGACCATGCAACGCCTTTACCTCGAAACCATGGAACAGCTTCTGCAGCATGCGCCCACGCTGATTGTGGATGAAAAATTGAAAGGCGTGCTTCCGTTGCTCCCGATTCCGCCTTTGGAACTCAAACCGCCTGCCGAAGCAAAGCCGCCGGCAAGCGCCGCATCGCCGGCCGCTCCGGCCGCGAAAGCGAGCCCGTAATGCGCACGCTCGGCATTCTTGCGGTTGCGGCGATCATCGCGCTCGTGCTCTTGAACGCGAGCCTTTTCACGGTCGCGCAGACCGAGCAGGTCTTGATCACGCAGCTCGGCCAGCCGGTGAAAGTGATCACCGATCCGGGCCTGCACGCGAAATTGCCGCTGATTCAAAGCACGATTGCTTTTGACAAGCGCCTTTTGGATCTCGACGTGCCGAGCGAAGAAGTCATTCTCGGTGATCAGCGCCGCCTGATTGTCGATAGCTTCGCGCGCTTTCGCATCGTTAAGCCCTTGGAAACTTTCCAGGCCGTCGGGGCAACCGAAGATGCATTGCGCGCGCGGCTGGCGGCGGTGGTGTCGGGAAGCTTGCGGCGCGTCTTGGGCCAGGAGCGGCTGCTGGACGTGCTCTCCGCGGCACGCGACCGGATTATGGGGCGCATTCGCACGGAGGTGAACACGGAGATGCGCGGGTTCGGGATTGATGTGGAAGATGTCCGCATCCGCCGCGCCGATTTGCCGGAAGAAAACACCGAGGCGATTTTAAGCCGCATGCAGTCCGAGCGCGAGCGCGTAGCCCGGCAGGCGCGCGCGGAAGGCGCCGAAGCCTCCGCCCGCATCCGTGCGGAGGCGGAACGCGAGCGCACCGTCCTGCTTGCCGAAGCCCGCGGCACGGCCGAACGGCTGCGCGGCGAAGGAGAGCGGCAGGCAGCCATGATCTACGCCGCGGCATTTCAGAAAAATCCGCAGTTTTACGCGGTCTGGCGGACGCTGGAAGCGTATCGGAACGGCTTCGGCGCGGGGCTGAGCCGCCTGATCCTTTCGAACGATGATGAATTCCTGCGCCTGCTGCGCGCACTTCCGCCCTCGGCACCGCCCTCTGCCGAGAAGCCGCCCTCCGATCAACAAGCGCGTTAGCCGGGGCGCGGGAAGAGGCGGCCGCGGCGTGGCCGTTCCCTTCCGATAACGGCAGAAAACGGCAAAAAATTACCTAATTGTTGCAATTGCCTCGCAATAGCAGAGACAAGAGATTCTTCGTTTTTATTTCTTTTCGGAAAGAACACGCGCTTGACGCAGATCAATGAAGGACGTCCCCGTTCTCATCATGACAAGCGAGTTACATTGAGGAAAGCGATTCGTATCACGTCGTATCGCGGGAGAAGAAGGATGATGAAACGATCCTTTACGCGTGCGCTCGGCATCATGGTCCTTACGGTGCTGAGCGTGATTGCCGTGCACAGGAAGGCGGAGGCCATTCCTGCTTTTGCCAGGCAAACTGCCCAACCGTGCTCGGCTTGCCATATCGGGGCTTTCGGCCCGCAGCTCACGCCCTTCGGCATTGCTTTTAAGATGTCGGGCTACACTTTGGCGGCACCGGACACGCCCTGGCCTTTTGTGCCGCTTTCCATGATGGTGTGGCAATCCTTTACCAATACGGCAAGCCCGGTGCAGAATATCGTCGCACCCACCTACGCTCGCGACAACAACTACAATCTGGATCAGGTCTCTTTCTTCCTGGCAGGCCGAATCACGGATAACGCGGGCGGTATGGTGCAAATCACGACGACCGATAAAGCCAGTTCCACGGCGCTTGACAATAGCGACATTCGCTTAACCAAGCTCTTCCAGATTGAAGGCAACGACGTCCGCGGCGGGCTGAGCTTGAATAACGCCCCGACGGTTCAGGATCCTTACAATACGTTATATCAGTACAACTATCCCTACGTTTTCTCGGACCTTGCCCCAACTCCAACGATCGCGCCATTTGCTATTTCCGACATGGCCGCCAACACAATCGGCCTGACGAATTACTGGTGGATCAACCAAACGTGGTATCTCGACGTCGGCGGCTATAAATCGTTGCGAACCACATGGCTCAACGCACTTGGAGAAGGCAATTCCATCGGCTTTATTGACGGCATTGCCCCCTATGTGCGGCTCGCGTGGCAAAAACTCTGGGGCAACAACTTCCTGGAACTGGGCGGCGTGTTCTTCTATGCCGAGGCCGCAACGACCGACGGCTTCGGCCCGGGAGGGATCAACGACTTTACGGACTACGGCATCGATGCCAACTATCAATACACTTTAGGCGATCATACCTTTGCCGTGGCCACGAACTTCATTCAGCAAAGCGCCGATTTGCGCGGCGCCTATGATGCCGGCGCGGCGGGCAAAGCTTCAAACTTCCTCAGCCAATATCGCATTGCTGCCGACTATTACTATCAGAACACCTACGGCTTCACGATCGCTTACAACGACACCTGGGGCAGCCGTGACTCGATCCTTTACGCGGCCGCTCCGATCGTGGGTAGTGCAAGCGGAACGCCGAACTACAAAGCGCTCACCTTCGAGCTCGACTGGGTTCCGTTCGGCAAATCTGCTGCAACCGGCTGGGATTTCGAGAAAAATATCAAAGTCGGCCTGCAATACACGCATTACCTCGAATTCAATGGTGGAACAAAGAACTTTGACGGGTTCGGACATAATGCTAGTGGTATGGATACGCTCTATCTTTTCCTCTGGCTGATATTTTAAACGGACCCAAAAGCGTGACGGCACTAGAGAAACGAGGGAAACGTGATGTTGCACCGAACGGATAAAGGCCGGCTTTCATCCCTGGCATGGGCGCGCTTTCTCGCGCGCCCGCCGCGGCGGCGCGGGCGCTTCGCAGGCACCGCTCTTGCTTGTCTGCTGGCATTTTCGCTGCCTGCGCTCGCGCAGCAACCCCAGCCCGCAGAGCAGCCCCCGCCCGAGGAAGTCGTCACCAAGGAAGCGCTCATCGCAGAGGGACACGAAATTTTTAATCTGGTGTGTCATCTCTGCCATTCCGACCAAAAAGGCGTGAACCGCATCGGGCCCAGCCTTTACGGCGTCGTCGGCCGCAAAGTCGCAAGCGTGCCCGGATACCCATATTCCGAAGCGATGCGAAAATTCGGCCAAGTCTGGGGAAGAACGTGGACGCCGGAAGAGCTCGATCATTATCTTACCGATCCGCAAAAATGGATTCCCGGGGTGAATATGCATTATTCCGGCCTTAAGCACAGAGCGAACCGACGAGCCATTATCGCCTATCTCTCCAGTTTGCACGACTAACCGGCCCGTCAGTTTTTTGGCCAACGCAAATCAGGCGGGTGCTCGGCACCCGCCTGACCCGTAAGGACCCGATGCGTAAGAATATACTTTTGCTCAGCCCCGTGCCGCGGCGCGCCGCTCGCGCAGATGCGAAATAATACGCATCGCAAACTGCAGGTTCTGTTGCGTTTCCGGCTGCTTGATCAGGCTCCAAAGCCCGGCCAAACCGCCGCGCGCCGGAGGCATTTTGGCCATATCCGCACGCGCGCTTTCCACACTTTCCAGAATATCCTCGGCAAGCCCGCTTTGCTCCAGGCGCTCGACAAGATCAATCGCCCGCGTCTTCGCCATGCGCTCGGCCAACTCCAAAAGCTGCGCCTGCTCCACCCGCTCGGTCATATCCAAAAGGCGGGTGAACGCCCCGCGCCGCGTGGCGCGATCCACCAAGACCAGAACATCCGAGGCGACATCCGCAACACGGGTAACAATATCGTCGGAAAGCGCATCCTGCGCAGCGCCTATCAGGCGGGCAAGCTCCACCAACCGATCGAGATCGCCGTTCGTCACCAACGTGCTCAGCGCATTGATCAACGAATCCAGTACGCCCGTTTCTTGCAGCCGCTCCAGCACTTGCAGAAGACGCGCCAAGGTATTGTTGCGCAGCGCGCGATCGAGCAGCACAAGCGAATCCGCCGTCATGCCCGCAACGCGGCTGACAATATCGTCGGACAGCGCGTCCTGCGCGCTCCCGATCAGGCGGGCAAGCTCCACCAACCGGTCAAGGTCGCCGTTCGCAATCAACTTTGCCAAGGCTTGGCGCCCGGCCGCCAAATCAGCATCCGTGGCCGGGGCCGGTTCCATCGTTGTCGTGGACATCTTCGGTTCTCCTACAAGAGGCCCCGCGCCGTTGCCCAATACAGTTTGTTATACGCCATCTTGAACGCGTGAATGGGTGCGTTCGGTGCCTTGGGCTGCGGCGGTTGGTTGTAGGTAAACATGGCGTACGTCGCGCGATCCTTGCCGGCCTCGATGAAGCAGAACACCTTGCCGTCATAACTCCTCACGGGGCGCCCGATCTTGATCATCGCGGCAACATTTTCCGCCGCCACTTCCGCCTCGAAATGCGTTGTGGATCCCGCCTTGCTGATCGGCAAATTCGTCGTATCGCCGAGCACGATCACGCGGTCGCCGTGCTCGGCCTCCATGTGCAGCGTGTGCCGATTGGTGGGGATCCATCCGTTTTGGCCGAGTTTGTTATCTTCAATCACCTGTTGGCCGCGATGCGGCGGCACCGCAACCACAAGATCATAGGCGATTTCGCTTCCCTCCTCGCTGCGCACAACGCCTTTCAACCCGTCGATTTCCTTGATGTTGAAGAGCGTTTCGTATTTTACGCCGAGCCGATCGAACTCCCCCACCGCCCACTTTGCGACATTCTCCAGGCTGTGCACGCGGCCGATCGGATAGGTGTAATAGAATTCGGTCTTATCGATCAGGCCGCGTTCCTTCAACAAATCATAAAGCGTAAACGTCACTTCCAGCGGAATCATCGGGCATTTGTGCGGCAGACCGACCGCGATCACAATCCGTCCGCCTTTGAAATAATCCAGCCGCTCATAAAAGCGCAACGCATTTTCCGCGGAATAGCAGTTGATGGAATTTTCTTTCATACCCGGAATATCTTCCGGGGCGGGGCGCGAGCCGGTGGCGATCACCAACAGATCGTATTCGTGCACTTTTCCGCCCATTGTCTTCACGTAACGATCCGCAAGGTGAAATTCAGTAACCGGATCCACAAAGAACTTGATGCCGGGTTCCAGCAGGCTTTCCTGATCGCGCTCGAGCTCATCGGGGGTCGCGCGCCCCAGCGCCACATAAAGCCAGCCCGGTTGATAGACATGCTTGTCGCTTGCCGAAAGCATGGTAATGCCGACTTTGCCGGACTTCAGCTCCGAGGCAACCCTCCGAGCCAGATTGTTGGCAAAGATCGTCCCGCCCATGCCGCCGCCGACCACCACGATCCGCATATGATCCCTCCCTTAATTGTGCCGTCAGATGCGCGGTATCATTTCATCTTCCGAACCAGAATATGCCAGACGCCTTCTGCATCCTGGTGCGATTCTACGATCTCGTGCCCGACTTTCTTCACCCATTCGGGCACGTCCATGGCCGAGCCCTTATCGGTGGAGAGCAGTTCCAGCACTTCGCCGACCTGAGCCATTTTCATATTGGTAATCAGCTCCATCAGCGGCCCGGGGCAAAAGCTGCCGCGGGCATCGACAATCCGAGTTTCCATCGCGCAAACATCTCCTTATCCGACAAACCGCAAGCGGCGCGAACCTCCCGCTTAAAATACGACAAGTTGGCCGGATTCGGCATCACTCAAAAATTTTGTTAAACCCATCGGTCCGGAGAGGATCGGGGCCAGTCCGTCTTCGCCCACGCCCAGCACATCCATGGCCATCGAGCAGGCATAGAGTTTCGCCTCACCCAATTCCACCGCTTGCTCAAACAAATGCAAAACGCTCGGCGCGTGTTTGGCATCCAGCATCGCGCCCACCTTGCCCTCCGGCTCCGGGCTTGCGGCGCTGCCGGCCACAAAATAGGGCAACGCGTTCATGGAAAGGAAAACCGAAACCGCCCGGCCGGAAACGGCGGCAACAGAAGCGGTCATGGCGGCAAATTGCAAACGCTCGCGTGAGCCGGACAGGCAAACAATAAACAAATCGGCCATTGTTTCTCTCCCCGTTTTATTTTGTCCCGCTTCGGCTTTGGGTGCAAGCATTTCCTTGCGCTTTGCGTAGAATTCGCGTTCCCCTCCGCGGGGGCTGGACAGCGGCGGCGCCCGGCTTCAAACGGTGAAAGGCGAAAGGAGTTTCGGATGAATTTCTCTCTCGACAGGATTTGCACATGAGCCGGGTTGCTTACGTCAACGGGCGTTTTCTACCGCTTTCCGCTGCGATGGTCTCGGTGGAAGATCGCGGCTTTCAATTCGCCGACGGTGTCTATGAGGTCATTTACCTCAAGGACAGCAGGTTGATCGATGCCGAGCTGCATTTGGCGCGGCTTTCCCGCTCGCTGGCGGCGATTGGCATGGCACCGCCAATGTCGCAGGCGGCCTTGCTCTGTCTGATGGCGGAGTTGATCCGCCGCAATCGCCTCTCGGACGGGCTGCTTTATTTGCAAATCACGCGCGGGGCCGCGCCGCGCGAGCACGCCTTCCCGCGGCCTTTGCCCAAGCCCACGGTGGTGATGACCCTGCGGCGTGCGCCGGCCTTTCCCAAAGATCTCAACGCCTGGGCAGCCGCGGCGATCACCTATCCGGATCAGCGCTGGGCGCGTTGCGATATCAAAACCGTGGGGCTTCTGCCCAATGTGCTCGCCAAGCAGGCAGCGCGCGAACGGGGCGCCCAAGAAGCCATTCTCATTGACGCCAACGGCATGGTGACCGAGGGCGCCTCTTCCACGGTCTGGATCGTCGATGCGGCCGGCCGGCTTTGCACCCGTACGCTCGATCACGCGGTGCTGCCCGGCTGCACCCGCGAGGCCGTCGCGGCGTTGCTCGCCCGGCAGGGTATTGCCTGGACGGAGCGTCCCTTCAGTCTCGCCGAGATGCAAGCTGCGCGCGAGGTCTTTCTCACCAGCGCTACCAGTTTCGTCCGCCCCATCACCGCAATTGACGAAAATCCTGTCGGCAACGGCCAAGTCGGGGAACTCACGCGCAAAGTCTTCGATATCTTTGCCCGCCACGTCGCGGAGGAGGCAGCCGCTACGCCGGCAGGAAAGGCGGCATGATCCGCCCCGACGTACTCCTTTACGACTGGGACGATACCTTGGTCGATTGCTGGAGCGCGATTGCCTCCGCCATGAACGCCGCCTTTGCCGCATTCGGCATGCCGCCGTGGTCGAAAGAGGAAGTGCGGGCGCGGGCGCGGCGCTCGCTGCGCGACGCCTTCCCCGATCTCTTCGGATCCGATTGGATGCGGGCGCGCGAGATTTTCTACGCTAGGCTGGAAGAAGAGCACCTTAGCGCGCTCTCGGCAAAGCCCGGGGTGGAGGCGATGCTGGAAGTCGGCAAGGCCTGGCCGCAAGGGGTGGTTTCCAACAAGTCCGGCTCGGTCTTGCGTCGCGAGATCGCCCATCTCAGCTGGCAGGACCGCTTCGGCATCGCCATCGGTTCGGGCGATGCCTCGGCCGACAAGCCCGACCCTGCCCCCTTGCGAATGGCGCTGGCCGCCCTGGCGCCGCGTTCCGGCGGGCATGCGTGGTATATCGGCGACAGCGCCATCGATATGAAAGCCGCGCGGGCAGCCGGCTTTACCGCCGTGCTTCTCGGCAATGCCGAGCACGACGGCGGGGTGGAAAGCCTCTCGCCCGATCTCCATGCCCCCGATGCGGCCGCCTTGGCAGCGCTGCTCCGTAAAATTGCATAAGCGCTGCACAAACCAGGCATGCTTGCGGAAGCGGGATGCGCTTCCTAAAATAATAACGTGACCCAGCACGCCACGCGTGGGCAAGTCGGTTGTTACAGATAAGATGCAAAAAGGAATGACGTCGTGGCCAATGACAAATCCCAAAATGTTCAGGATGTATTCCTGAACCACCTCCGTAAAAACAAAACGCCGGTGACGGTCTTTTTGGTCAATGGCGTGAAATTGCAGGGGCTTATTACTTGGTTTGACAACTTCTCGCTGCTGCTCCGGCGCGATGGGCATACTCAGCTCGTCTATAAGCACGCCGTCAGTACAGTCATGCCCGGAACCCCGGTGCAATTGTTCGACGCGACAAAGGCGGAAGCCGAGCGCGCCCCGAACCGTGAACCTGCAACGGTCGGCAGCGGGTGATCCCGGAACCTAGAACGCTTCGGCCCAAATTGCCACTGGTAGCCTCGAACGCTTCGTCGCCGACCCGGGCAGCGGTCATCCTGCCGTGGGAACGGCCCAACCACCATCCGCAGCACCGCACCGCCGATGCGCGGCTGACCGAGGCCATCAACCTGGCAGCCGCCATCGGTCTGGTGGTGGTGCATTCGGCGATCCTGCCGCTGCGCGTGCGCCGGCCGGCAACTCTGCTCGGCCCCGGGCAGGTGGAGCTCATCGCGCGCGCGCTGGCGGGGCTGAATGTGGGCGTGGTGGTGGTCAACGCCCCGCTCACCCCTGTTCAGCAACGCAACCTGGAGCGGGCTTGGAACACCAAGGTCATCGACCGCACCGGGTTAATTTTGGAAATTTTCGGCGAGCGGGCCGCAACCCATGAAGGTGCGCTGCAGGTCGAGCTGGCGCATCTGGAATACCAGCGCTCGCGCCTGGTGCGGTCCTGGACGCACCTGGAACGGCAGCGCGGCGGCTTCGGCTTTCTCGGCGGTCCGGGCGAGACGCAAATCGAAACCGACCGGCGTTTGCTGGGCGAGCGCATCGCGCGCATTCGGCGCGAGCTTGAAGATGTGCGCCGTACCCGCTCTCTGCACCGGATCGCGCGCCGCAAAGTGCCCTACCCCATCGTTGCGCTGGTGGGCTACACCAATGCGGGCAAATCCACCTTGTTTAACGCGCTCACCGGCGCTTCGGTCTTCGTCAAGGAACAGCTCTTCGCCACCCTCGATCCCACCATGCGCGGGGTGACGCTGCCCTCGGGGCGGCAAGTCATTTTCTCCGATACGGTCGGGTTTATCTCGGAGCTCCCGCACGAGCTGGTCGCCGCCTTCCGCGCCACCCTGGAAGAAGTGGCCGAGGCGGATCTCATCCTGCATGTCCGCGATGTGGCGCACCCCGATACGGCAGCCCAGCGAGCCGATGTCATCGGCGTGCTGGACTCCATGGCCCGCGACGGCACGCTGGATCCGGCCTGGAGAGAGCGAACCATCGAAGTTCTGAACAAGTGCGATCTGCTGGGCGGGGTGGAGCATATGCCCTCGTTGGCCGAGGCGATTCCCGTCTCCGCGCTCACCGGCGAGGGGCTTCCCGCGTTGCGCCGCGCCATCGACGAGCGGCTTGCGGCCAAAATGGAGATCGCCGATTACGCGCTCGCGCCGAGCGAAGGGGCGCGGCTTGCCTGGCTTTACAAACACGGCGAGGTGATCGAGCGCCAGGACGCCGAGGATGCCATTCGCGTCCGCGTACGGCTTTGGCCGTCCGATCGCGCGCGCTTCGAGCAGGCCGGATGAATTTCGGGGAACGGGAGCTCGCCGAGTTTGCAGCGATTTTGCGCCATGCTGCGGCGGCGGAGATCATGCCGCGCTTTCAGCGTCTTCGCCTCGAGCAGGTGCGACGGAAATCCGGCCCGCTGGATCTGGTCACCGATGCCGATGAGGCCGCCGAAGCCGCCATCACGGAAGCCTTGGCGCGCCGCTTTCCCGAGGCCGTGATCATCGGCGAGGAGGCCAGCGCCCGCACGCCCGATTGGCTCGAGCGGCTTACGTCCGCGCGGCTCGCCTTCGTCATCGACCCCTTGGACGGCACCGCCAACTTCGCTGCGGGCCTGCCGTTGTTTGCCTGCATGGGCGCGGTGCTTTGGGAAGGCGAGGTGGTCGGCGCGGCGATCCACGACCCCGTGGGCCTCAGCACCGCCCTCGCCCGCAAGGGCGCCGGCGCGTGGCTGGAAGATCGCGAAGGCAACCGCCGAAGGCTGGCGGTGGCCGAGCCTGTCCCGGCGCGACGGATGACGGGTACCGTCTCCTGGCGATTTCTACCCGAAACCCAGCGGCAGCTGGTGTGTCGGAACCTGCCGCGCGTGGCCGCATGCTGGGATTATCGTTGCGCCGGGCACGAATATCGCCTGCTCGCCGGCGGCCATTGCCATTTCGTCATTTTTAACCGGCTTATGCCATGGGACCACGCGCCCGGCTGGTTGTTGCATCGCGAGGCCGGCGGATTCTCGGCGCAGTTCGACGGCGGGCCGTATCGGCCGCATGTCACCACCGGAGGCCTGATCTGCGCCCCCGACGAAGCCAGCTGGCAGGCGCTGCACCAAGCGCTTCTGCAGCCGTGAGCGCCGCGCGCCTTTCCCTGTTGCGGAATCGGCGCCGATGTGCTTTACGCGCGGCTTCCCTGCCGGAGCGAAGCGCTCGGGCCTCCCGAGGATTGGTCCGGCTGTGCCCGCAAGGGCCGAAACAGCCATAGGGGTTAAAAAATGCCGTTTTACGAATGCGTGCTGGTTGCGCGCAGCGAAGTGACGCAACAGCAAGTTGAGTCGATTGCCGATCAGATCGCATCGCTGGCCGAGGCCGAGGGCGGCGCGGTGAAAAAACGCGAATATTGGGGCCTGAGAAGCTTGGCCTATCGCATCAAAAAGAACCGCAAGGGCCATTACATGCTGCTCGGCTTGGATGTGAAGCCTTCGGTGGTCACGGAAATGGAGCGGCAGCTTCGGATCAACGAAGATATCCTGCGCTTTCTCACCGTGCGCGTGCCCGCGATCGAGGAAGGCCCCTCGCCGATTTTGGCGCGCCGCTCGGAAGAGCGCGAACGCGGCCTACGCGGTCCGAAGCCTGCCGGCCGGTTTGACAGCGGTCGCCGCCGCGCGGAAGAAGAACGCGAGGAATTCCGCGCCCGCGAGCCCGACGAATTCGACGAACGCGCAGGCTTGCTGGACGAATTCCCCGGCCTGCCGGAATCCGAAGAGGAATAATGAGCCATGTCTGAGACACACGATATCAGCCCGGCCAACCGGCGCATCGCGGTGGGCGCGCGCCGGCCGTTCTACCGGCGGCGGAAATCCTGCCCGTTCTGCGGGCCCAATGCCCCGAAGATCGACTATAAGGACGTGCGCCTGCTCTCCCGCTTTCTCTCCGAGCGCGGCAAGATCGTGCCCTCACGCATCACGGCGGTGTCCGCCAAGCATCAGCGCCAATTGGCGCGGGCCATCAAGCGCGCGCGCTTTCTTGCGTTGCTGCCTTACGTCGTCGTCTAAGGAAAGGAGCGAGCAATGGCCGGTGCGGTCGAATTGATTTTGCTCGAGCGCGTGGAAAAGCTGGGGCAGATGGGCGATGTCGTGCGGGTGCGCCCGGGATATGCGCGCAACTGGCTGCTGCCGCAAAAAAAGGCCATCCGCGCAACCAAGGAAAACCGCGCCCGCTTTGAACAGCAGCGGGCGCAGCTGGAGGCGCAGAATATCAAGCGCCGCGAGGAAGCCGAGCGGCTCGCCGAGCGCGTGGCCGGGCTTTCCGTGATCATTATCCGCTCCGCCGGCGAAACCGGCAATCTCTACGGCTCGGTGACCGCGCGCGACATTGCCGAGGCCTGCACCGAAGCCGGGCTCAGCATCAACCGCCAACAGGTGGTTCTAGACCGGCCGATCAAGGCGCTCGGGCTTTTCACGGTGCGGGTCACCTTGCACCCGGAGGTGATCATCCCCGTCACCGTGAATGTCGCGCGTTCCGTGGAAGAGGCCGAAAAACGCGCGCGCGGCGAGGCGGTGGAAGCGGTTCGCGAGGAAAGTCCGGAAGCGGCCGCACTCCTCGAGCAACCCCCGGCCCAGCCGCCTTCCGCCCCGGCTCCCTGATCCGATGCGTGGGCGCTGTCAGCGGCTCGCGGCCGAGGGCAAAACGGGCAGCATCGCGATGGTGTCGGCAATCAGCGATGCCGGCACCACGACGGCCACGTGCAACGGGTAGTTCTGTTTGCGGGTTCCGTAAAGCTCTTGCACCTCGTGGGCGACGGTCACCTGCTCGCTCACTAAACCGATCAAAAAGTGAATCGAGCCCATATGCGTCGCCCCCGCATAAACGCGGTTATAGTCCAGCAAATAGACGGGGCCGCCGCTGTTTCCGGGAAAGACCTCGAAAGACACTAGGAATTTTTTGATCGAACGCGACGGCAATAACGGATAGGAGGCAATCCATCCGGCGCGGAGAACCGGAAAACCGCCCTCCGAACTCTCGGTTCCGAACGGATAACCGAGAATAAACACCGGGTCCCCCGGCCGGACTTCAAATTCCGCAAGCGCGTGGTCGTCCGCGAACCAAGCCGTGGAAACCACGCGCTCAGGCCTGAGTGAGGGCGGAAAATCGACATACATCACCGCGACATCCGCCGCCGGGTGTTTCACCCAAAGCGGCTGATGGTGCGGATCGCGAATGCGCATATGAAGGGGGATTTTTCGCCAGTTCTCGCCCTCCTTTTCGCGTGCCCACAAAAGCGCTTCCGGCCCGGCAATGCCGTCCAAGATATGGTTTGCCGTTACCAGAACGTAATAGTGTAGCGAAGGATCCGCTCCCGGTTTGGCAACGACAAACCCCGTCCCGACGGAAGGATGGGCGCCCGGCCCGGTAATCTCGAAGGTCGATTGCATCAGCACGGTGCTGATATCCTGCTCAACCGGGCTATCCGCGCTTTCCAATGCGCCCGCGAAAGCGGCGGGCGGAAAAGCCAAGAGAAATGCAGCCAAAACGGCAAACGGCTTCGGCAAACCTGGCAACGGCATTTCGGTGCACCCTTTCGGAAAGCCCGGATACGGGTTCGGCTGCGGCAAGCCTTGCATGCGCAAAGCCGTTTTTGCAAATCCGAGGCCCGGCCCCGGCCCCGGCCGCGGCACCGGTACCGGCAGCGGCTTACTTCAACGCCTCATACGCGCGGCCGGCCGCGTGCTCCTCGGCGCGGCGCATGCGTGCCAAAAAGGCACGATCTTCTTGCGCCGGCGCGCGCAGCGGGGTTTGCTCTTTGCGGTCAAGCCGCGCCACCCCTACCGTTTGGCGCAAATTGCCCTCGATGGCATGCAAAAGCGCGGCCGGTGCGGCGGCAAGGCCGATTTCCACAACCAATTGATCGCCGCGGCGCTCCGCCTTGATCGAGTCCGGCACCACGCTGCGGCGGGCAAACGGCGCCAGCAGGCGCGACAGAGAGCCGGGCTCCGCCTCGGCGGTCAGAAGAAAACGGACGGAAACGGAATCGGATTGCGGGCAAGACATAAAAACCACTCCGAAGAAAGGAAACCAACGGCGCGAAAGAACACCTCCCGGCTGCCTATGCAGCCGGGCCGCTAATTCGCTTGCCTTGCTTGCCTTCCTTACGGAGCATCATGCGCAAACTTTAGCCGAAATCAGCTTTCGGCACAACGGCATGCCTGCTCTTTGCTCAAGGCAGGGCCGAGCTCTTCCACTTCGGCACCCGCCAGATGGGAATTTCGCCCACCGAAAGCATCTGCTGCTTGAGCGTAACCGGCACGTCCACTTGTGTCGGCCCGCCGTCGCTCGGGGTGCGCACGAGCAGAACCAAAAGCGCATTCAGCGCCACACCCGCGCGGCGGCCGAGCGTTCCGCTTTCCACCAGCGCATCGAGCGCGCGCTCGGGCTGCACGATATGCATCACGCCCTCCCCCTCCGGCTCACCCGTGGGATCAAGCCCAAGCCTGCCCTCGCCGGTCAGCGAGAGCGCGCCCCAGTCCAAGGCGACGCCATGCACCCGCAAAACCCCTCCGCCCTTTTGCTCTTCGCCTACGGCTTGCCCGTCGAGCCTGGCGATTTCCCGCCCGAACGGGGCGCGCCAGCGATGCGGCAATTCAATCCCTTCGGCGTGCAGCATCAGCGCCACCGCCGGGGGTGCCGCAGGTTGGGCGGAAGCGGGCGGCCACGTGGCGCGGAGCGCCAGGCGCTCCAGCAGAAACCCCTCGCCGTTGGCGGAAATGCTTCGGATATCTTCACCCCGCAGACGCGCCTCCTCGACGGGCTTGCCCCAGGCGAGCGGCACGATCGCCTGCATCCGGCGCGCCCGATAAGCGAATTCGGGCGCGAAAGCCGCTCGCAGGCGCTGCTCATCCTCGGCATCCACCGTCAGCGTCAAGGGGTGGCGAAGGCTTAATTCCACTAGCACCCGATCCGCCCCAAACGCGAGCCCGCCCGGAAGCAGCCGGTTCCCGCCCTCCGCCCGGAAGGCCGGCAAAATCAGCCGCGCCGCAAAGGGAAAGCCGCCGTGCTCCGGTGTGGCCGCCGAAATGCGCCAGCCCTTTTTCTCGGCGCTCTGAAGCAGCCGCGCCCAGCCGGCGTCGAGCCGGTTTTCCGCCAGCTGCCAAAGCGCAAAATCCGCCCCGAGCAGCACCAGCAAAAGCGGAATCAGGCTCCAGGCAATTCTTTTCAGCACACGATTATCCCCAACCACCGGAGTTTCGGCAACAATCCTCGGTTTGGCCAAATTTCTTCGGTTATTTCAAACAACTACGAGGCAACCTTCGCGCCGTTTGAGAACCTCAAAGCCGGCAAATGCACAGACTTATCCACAACTGCTTCTATCCCCTCATGAAAAAGCGCGGCAAGCCGCCCCATCAGTTCCGCCCGCGGCAAGTCGGCGGCAAGCGGCGGAAGCACGACGATGCGGATGGTTCCCTTGCGTTTTTGAAATGCGCGTTTTCCCCAAAATCGGCCGGAATCGGTCAGCACCGGCACAATCGGCAGGCCGGTTGCCGCCGCCATCGCGGCAATACCGGGCTGCAGTTTTCCTCGCTCGCCCGGGTTCAGGCGGGTGCCTTCGGGAAAGATAATCACCTGCCTGCCCTCCGCAACCGCCTTCCGCGTCTGCTGCACCAGCGCCCGCAAGGCCGCCGGGCCGCCGCCACGATCGATGGGGATCATCCCTGCCGCCAGCAGCATCGGGCCGAAGAGCGGAATGCGGGTCAGCTGCCGCTTCATCACATAGGCCGGGCGCGGCAGCAGCGTCATCCAGACCAGCGTATCAAAGGCGGATTGATGCTGCGAGGCAATCAGCGCGGGGCCGAGACGCGGCAGATGCTCGATGCCGTGAACCTCAAGCTTCAGGCCGCAGATGCGGCGCGCCCCTTCCAGCATCAACCCTGCCCAAAACTTGGCGTAGGCAAGAACCTGTTCGGGCCTGCGCCATCTGAGCCACATCCCCCAACACGCCATGAAAAAAGTGACCAGATAGAAAAAAAGATTGAAAACAGCCGAGCGTAGAAACGTCATCCCCACGTTCCCCGTGATTGTTCTTTGGGGGTCAAGAACTCCGAAAGCCCCGCCTTGACGGCGAGCCATTTGGTGTATTCCTCGGAAAGCAGCCGGAGCCGCTTCATCTCGGCACCGGATTTGAGCGCTTCCGGCACCACCGGCGTCGGATAGAGCGCAACGCCGTGCAGCACCCGGCCGAGTTCGGCCATCGCCCGCGGCATATGGTAAAAAGAGGTCACCACGATCAAGGATTTCAGCCCGTTCGCCTGCACCCAGTTCGCGATCTCCAGCGCATTGCCCCGGGTGGAATCCGCGAGATGGCCGAGTGTCACCCGCCCTGCCAGCCGGCTCGGGTCAATCCCCGCCCGGGCGGCAAGGCGCGGCAGATCTACCCCTCGGTCCACCCCGGAAATCAAGAGCCGGTCCGCCCGCCCCGCCAGCAGCAGCGCGAAGCCCGTCTCCAGCCGGTTCGCCCCGCCGGTGAGCACCACGATCCCGTCCGCCGAGACAACCGGAGGGGGTTTCTGCTCCGCCTGATGCACGAACCATGCAAAGCCGCCGAGCCAGGCGGCCGCAAGCGCCCCGGCAAGGCCAAGCGCGGTGGCCGCCAAGCGGCGCAAGTAACTGCCGCAGAGACGGATCACGGCAACCTCCGGAGCCATTGCCGCACGGTTGCCTGCGCGGTCAGCCAGCCGATGCCGGCGGTGACAACGGGCAACACCACCAGCAAGAGCCAAAGCTCGGGCGGCAGGAGGGCGGTCCAATGCGGCTCTTCCGGCGTGGCCGAAGCGGCTTCCATGCTTCCGCGCAGAAACGGCATGGCAAGCCAGGAAAGCCCCATCAGAACCGGCATGGCGAGCAGCGCGCCGAGCAGCCCCCCGGCGGCGGCAAGCCGGGTGATGCGGGCGCTGAAGCGCGCGGCAATGTAGCCGTCGGTGGCGCCGAGGCCGTGCACGGTCTCGATCGCCTCGCGCCGGGCGGAAAGACCCGCGCGGGTGGCAACTGCAACCACCGCGGCAGCCACCAAGGCCACAACCACCAGCACGGCACCGGCGGTGAGCTCCAGGCTGCGCGCGAGTTTCGCAAGCCGCATCGCCCAGATATCCTCGCGCTCCACCAGCGTGCCGGGAGCCACGCTCTGCAGCTTCGCATTCAGCGCGGCCAAATCAACCCCGCCCGGGGCGGCAAGCCGCACCGCCACCACCGCCGGCAGCGGCAGGCTCAAACGCTCGGCATCGGGTCCGAGCCACGGGCGCAGCAGGTCGGCCAATTCCGCCTCACTCAAAGCGCGCACGGAAGCAAGCCCCGGCGTGGCTTGCAAAGCCGCCAGCACGGCCTCGCGGCGCGTGTGCAACCCCGCCATGGCGCCCGGGTGGGGCACCTGCACGGTCAGTGATGCGCCCGCGCCTTGCTGCCAATGCGCGGCGACCTCCGCGCTGGCCAGAAAACCGGCTACGGAAAGCGCGGCCAGAAACGCCATCGCGCCGACCAACGCCCCAAGCAGCGGTGCGGCGAGCGCGCGGCGCAGGCCGAGATCGTCCGCGCCCGCCGGGCGAAGCCAAGGTTGCTCCTCTTCCCGGCGCTTAAGCATCCTCGGTCACCCGTTCTTCCACCAGCCGGCCGGCTTGCAAACGCAGCGTCGGCGCCGGGTAGTCTTGCACCAAGCCGATGTTGTGGGTCGCCACGATCACGGTGGTCCCAAGCCGGTTCAGCTCGTGGAAAAGTTGTAATAACCGCTGCGCTTGGACTTCATCCAAGTTGCCGGTCGGCTCATCGGCAAGCAGGATATCGGGGCGGCTGATCACGGCCCGCGCGATAGCCACCCGCTGCTGCTCGCCGCCGGAAAGCGCGGGCGGCGTGACGTGGCGGAGCGCATAAAGCCCGACCCAACGGAGCATTTCGTTCACATCGGCGCGGATCTGCCCCTCCGGCCGCCCGCTGATGCGCAGCGGCAGGGCCACGTTATCGAATGCGCTCAAATGCGGCAGCAGCCGGAAATCCTGAAACACCACGCCGATCCGCCGGCGCAAAAGCGCAAGCTTGCTCCGCGAAGCGCTGCCGATATCGGTGCCGAGCACCGAAAGCCGCCCGGAAGTCGGGCGCGCGGCCAAATAGAGCAACCGCAAGAGGCTGGTTTTGCCCGCACCTGACGGGCCGAGCAGCCAGCGGAACCCGCCCTCGGGCACCTCAAAGCTCAGCTCGCGCAAGACATCCGGCCCGTCTTTCAGGCTATAGCGCAGGCTTACCCGTTCGCAGCGAATCATTGGCCCGGCCCTATTCCCCCCGCCTTTCTTGCCACCGCTTTCGCCCGAACAAAACCTTTTTGACGGGATCGGCCATTTTTTTGCCCCTGCGGGCCTTTTTCCGCCCCTTGGGCCATTGCCATCACCCCACCCATTTTCGCAGAATTTGCCAAACGAGGATTTTCCGATGCGGATCGAATGCCCTGCGTGTAGTACCGTTTATGAAGTGCCGGACCATCTGCTGGGCCCGAAGCGAAAGCTTCGCTGCGCCCATTGCGGCCATGTCTGGCCGACGGAACACCCCGCCGCGGAAAGCCCGGAAGCGCCGTCCGAGGTGCCGGCTTTGCCGCGGAACCCTCCCGAATCCGCCGCTCCGGCCGTTGCCGAGACGCGTTTCGTCGAACCGCTGCATCGAAATTCCGTCGAGGCGTTCGATCTTGGCCCCCGGCCGAAAGCAAGCGCGTTCGTTTGGGTGGGCTGGGCGGCAAGCCTTCTTGTTCTGGCGTTGTTGGTATGGGGCGCCCTCGCCTATCGCGACGATGTGATGGCCGCCTGGCCGGAAAGCGCGCGACTTTATCACGCCTTGGGCCTTTTGGGCAAACAGGGCTGAGCTTGCCCCATCAGAATTGCTGTAGAAGGCGCTCGATGTATTGGAGCTCTTCCAGCGGGCGGGCGCGATCGGCATCACGCCGGCGCAGTTCTTCCTCAATGGCACGGCTGCGCAGTTGCTCCATCTTTTCCGGCAGCTTGACGTCGGCGCTGTCGGAATCGTTGCCGTTGCCTTCTTCTACGGTGCGGCCGAGCGGATCCCGCTTCAGCCGGGTGCGGCCGTCGGTGCCCTCACCGTTCGGACTTGATTCCCCGCCTTCATCGCGCGAAAGCGCGCCGCTCTGGTTGAAGGGGTCGGCGTCATCCGCCTCGGAGGCGTCGTTCTGCCCTTGCCGGCCGGCCGATTGCTTTGCCAGCGTTTGCGCCATCTGCCGCCCGCCTTTTTGCAGCGCCGCGATGGCACGTTGCTCCGCATCGCGCGCCTCTTCTTCCTGGCCTTGGCGCAAGGCCTCCGTCGCCCGTTCCATCGCCTGATCGGCTTCGCCCAAGGCCTGCGGCACTTCGCCGGTCAGTTCGCCGAATTGCTGCGAAAGCTCACCCAGAGCGTGCCGCAGGGCTTGCTCGACCCGCGCATCCTGCAGTTGCGAGGGCTGCGGAGACGGCTGGCCTTGCGGCGACGGCGCGGATTGCTGGGATTTTTCCCCTCTCTGCGGCGCGTCCGCCTGCCGCGACGGGCCTTCCGGGGGTGCGGGCGGCGGCGTGGCGGGGAGTTTGTTGAACGGCCACTGCGGCAAATTGGGGAGGGTCGGCGGCGTGGGCGGAGTCGGCGGAACAAGGTTCCGGGGGTTGTAAGGATCATCCAAGTCCGGGTTTGTGCCGCTCCGCTGCTCGGAATGATCCAGCAAGCTGCCTTCCCGTTGCACGAGATCCTGCAGCACGGTCATTTGCTGATGCCCCCGTTCCCTGCGCGCCTGGGCTGCCCGCTCGCGCGCGTTGGGATGGGGCTTTTCCAGCTCGGCCAAGCGCTTTTCCAGCGCTTGCAATTGCTCGCGCGCATCCGGAATCCGACCCTCGCGCGCGGCCTGCCGCATCGCTTCGGCCATTTGTTGCAGGGCGCGAGACTCGTTTTGCAGGGTTTCGGGGTCGATCTTGGCATCGTCGCGCGCTTGCTCCGCCTGCTCTTTCATGGCGCGCAAATGCTCGGCGAGCGCCCGCTGCAGCTCGGCCAGCTTCTTGTCCGTCTCGGCCGCGCGCTTGGCATCCGCCTGGCCTTGCCGGTTCTGATCGGCATTTTTCGCCGCTTGCGCCAAAGCGTCGCGGGCTTGCTGCAGAGCTTGCGCCAGCAGCTTTTTGGTCCGTTCCGCGGCGCCTTCTTCCATATGCAGGGCAAGCTGCCACATCCGCTGCTGCGCTTCCGGCACCGCCCGCGGCTCGGGATTGTTCACGAGCAACCCCATAATCGCCCGCAGATTGACGAAGGCGCCGAAATCCGCGCCGAAGAGATCCGTTCGCTCGGAAATTCCGTTGAGCTCGGCCAAAGCTCCCGCACGATCTTCCGGCGCTTTGCTGAGATGCTTGCGGATTCGCACCAGCACGCGCGCCACCGGGTTATGAAAGTTTCGTTCCGGTAAGGTCAAGCTTGCGGGCGCGCTTTCGCCTTGCAGCCCCGCGCCGTTCTCCGCCACAAGTTTGGCCATAACCGGAAGCCCCGCCCAAGGATGCGCGATCAAATCCTGCATGGCCGTGCCGTGGGCGTCTTTGCCGAGCCCGGGGGCGAGGGGAATGTTGAGCCGAACGGGCGGAAGATCGGGGCGGGCGGCAAGCTGCAGCTCTACCGCCAGCTTGGTGATGCCGTAATCATCCGCTGCGCGCCAAGGAAAGCGCACCAAGAGGCTGCGCGGCGCTTTGCCCGGATGGCCGGCCCAGCTCACCCGCGGCGGGCGCGGCTCAAGCACCGTGATCTCCCACGCCGAAAGCCGCCAACCGTGCCGCCGCACCTCCAGCCGCCCGCCGGTCTCCAGCGGCCGATCGGCGGCAAAGCTTGCCGTATCCAGCACGCGGAAGGGCTCGGCATGGCCGGCGAACACCAGGCTCGGACGGCCGGAGCCGCCGGAAAGGGCAAGATGCAGCTCGGAGCCCTTAGGAACCGTGACCGAACCGCCCGCCGGGTTCAGAAAAATCGGGGCCAGCCGCGTATAGGCCGGCGGGGTGACCCAGGCGTGGAGCTCCGTCGGCGCGCTGGAAAGCGCCAAGGAAACACGGGGCCACAGCCCGGCGGCGAGCCGCCCCGGAGCATCCGGGCCGGCGATGACCAGAGCGGCGATCAACGCCACCGCCAAAGCCACCCGCAGCGCGCGTTGGTCATGCCGGGGCAGGCCGGGATGCGGCACGCCCACCCGGAGCCTTTGAAGATCCGCGAGCGCGCGGGCGAGATGCGCGTGCCAGAGCGCCTCCCCTCCGGAAGTTGCCGGCCGGTCGGAAAGCGCGGCCAGGGGCCGGTGGGCCAGGCCGGAAACCTGCTCAAGCCGGCGGTCTGCCTCGGCAGAGGTGGGCCAATGCCAGGCGCGGGCGGCCCGAACCAGCAGCAGCAGGATCGCTACGGCGAAAGCGGCCAACAGCGCCAGATGCAAAAGCGGCGGCAGCACCGCCAAGATGCCGGACAGCGCCAGCAAAACCAAGACGCCGGCAACGCCGAGCGGCGGCCAGAGCGCCACCCAAAGATGCTCGAAGGCAAGCACAAGCCGGCTGAGCAGGCGGGCGCGCCCAAGCCCGGGGGGAACCGGCGGCAAGGGCGGCAGCGCGGTCATGACGTCGCCGCCTTTTGCAGGAAGGCTGGCACGCGCTCGCCGGCCCATAGCGAAGAGAGCGAAGCACGTTCGCGAATGACGTGCCAGCACCCGCCGGCGACCATCACTTCTGCTGCGAGCGGGCGGGCGTTGTAGAAGGAACTCATCACCGATCCGTATGCACCCGCATCTAAAATGGCCACGCGCGCACCGGGTGCAAGGCGGGGCAGCAGCCGCCCCTTTGCGAAAGTGTCGCCGGTTTCGCAAACCGGTCCCACCACCTCGGCAGGGCTTAACGAGCCGGCGGCATCAGCCGCCGAAAGCGGCAAGATCCCGTGCCAAGCCCCGTAAAGCGCCGGACGCAGCAAATCATTCATGCCGGCATCCAGAATCACGAAGCGATGCGCGTTGCTTGCTTTCTCCACCACCACCGATGCCACCAGCACTCCTGCCGGCCCCACCAGCCAGCGCCCCGGCTCCACGATCAGCGGCAGGCCAAGCCCGCCCAGCGTGGCTTTGAGAACGCCGGCATAGGCCGCGGGCAGAAGCGCCGGCTCATCGCGATAGCTTATGCCAAGTCCGCCGCCGCAGTCCAATCTTTCCAGCGGCAAGCCCCGCGCAAGTAAATCCTGTGCCAGTTCGCAAAGCCGCGCGAACGCGAAGCGGAACGGAGCCAAGCTGGTGATTTGGCTGCCGATATGCACGGCAAGCCCCACCGGAAGAAGGCCGGGAAGTCTTGCGGCCTCGGCATAGAGCGAAGCCGCTTCGGAGAAAGGAATGCCGAATTTGTTTTCGGCAAGGCCGGTGGTGATTTTGGGGTGGGTTTTGGCGTCCACGTCGGGGTTGACGCGAAGCGCGATCCGCGCCTTCCGCCCCGCTTCCTCCGCAACCGCCGAAAGGATGCGCAGCTCTTCGGCGCTTTCCACGTTGATTTGCGCAACCCCCTGATCGAGGGCCATTTTCATCTCTGCGGGGGTTTTGCCCACCCCGGAAAAAACGATGCGGCTCGGCGGAATGCCCGCCTCAAGCGCACGGGCAAGCTCGCCGCCGCTGACCACGTCCGCCCCCGCGCCCTCGGCGGCAAGCAGGCGCAGAACGGCCAAGCGATCATTCGCCTTCACCGCGTAATGGATGACCGCGGCAAGTCCCGCCTCCGCCAGCGCCGCCCGCAATTCCGCATAGCGCCTGCGGATGGTTGCAGCGGAATAGACCCAGACGGGGGTACCCACCGCATCGGCGATCGCGGCCAGCGGCACGTCCTCCATCACCAGCCCGTCCTGCGCGTGCAGGGAAAGCACCGGGCGGACGGCGAGGAGCTCCGCAAAGCTCGGGTCGGGACCGGGAGGGCCGGAGGGGTTGGGCATGCTCGCGTGCACGTTTGCGGCCCTATTGCGGCGGATAGGTCCGCGGATAGGTGATCTCGTTCGGCGGGCCGGGCGGTTGCGGATTGCCCTTTTTGCCGCAGCCGGCGAGAGCGGGCAAAATCAAGAGAAGCAAAAGCGCCAAGAGCCGAAAGCGCGTACCACTCATGAGGAAAGCTCCGCAAGCCAGCGCGCGGCCGCGCGGGCCACATTTTCCGGTGCCGTGCCGCCGTAGCTCGTGCGCGAGGCCAACGCGCTTTCCAGGCTCAGCACGGAATAGACTTCCGCGGTAATCCGCGGCTCCTCTTCTTGCATCTCGGCAAGGGAGAGCGCGGCAAGCTCCACGCCTTTGGCCTCGGCGCGCGCCACCAGCCGCCCGGTCACGTGGTGCGCGGTGCGAAACGGCAGGCCCAAGGCGCGCACCAGCCAATCCGCAAGATCCGTGGCGGTGGCGTAAGCGGCACCGGCCAAAGCCCGCATGCGGGCCAAATCGGGCCTGAGATCGCGCACCATGCCGCTGATTGCGGCGATCGCAAGCGAAAGGGTTTCGGCGGCGTCGAACACCGGCTCCTTATCTTCTTGCAGATCTTTCGCGTAGGCCAGGGGCAGCGCCTTCACGACCGTGAGCAGCCCCATCAGCGCGCCGAAAATGCGCCCGGATTTTGCGCGCACGAGCTCCGCCGCATCCGGGTTGCGCTTTTGCGGCATAATGGAAGAGCCGGTGGTAAAGGCGTCCGAAAGCGCGATGAACTGAAAGGGCGGGCTTGCCCAAAGCACGATTTCCTCGGCCAAGCGGGACAGATGCGTGGCCGCAATAGCGGCGGCGGCAAGAAATTCCAGCGCAAAATCCCGGTCGGAGACGGCATCCAGCGAATTGGCCATGGGGCGGGCGAAGCCCAAGGCTTCGGCCGTCATCTCGCGGTTGATGGGAAAGGAGGTGCCGGCCAGTGCCGCCGCGCCGAGCGGGCATTCGTTCAGCCGCTTGCGACAATCGGCAAGCCGGCCGCGATCGCGCGCGAACATCTCGACATAGGCGAGCAAATGGTGCCCGAAGGTGATGGGTTGGGCGATCTGCAAATGGGTGAAGCCGGGCATCGGGTCCGCGGCATGCTGGGCGGCCCGTTCGGCGAGTGCGCGCATGAGGTCTTTCAGTTGCTGATCGAGCCCGTCGATCGCATCGCGCACCCAGAGCCGAAAATCGGTGGCGACTTGGTCGTTGCGGCTGCGCGCGGTGTGCAACCGCCGGCCCGCTTCGCCGATACGCTCGACCAGACGGGCCTCGATATTCATATGGATATCTTCCAGCTCTTCGCGGAAGACGAAGCTGCCGGACTCGATCTCGGCGGCAATCTCGTCTAAGCCTTGCGCAATCGCCGCGGCATCGGCTTCCGAGAGAATGCCGGCTTTCGCGAGCATAGCGGCATGCGCGCGGGAGGCGGCTATGTCCTGCCGCCAGAGACGGCGATCAAAGCTGATGGAGGCGTTGATGCGCTGCATCACCCGCGCGGGGCCTTCGGCAAAGCGCCCGCCCCATTGCGGGTTGACGGGGGCGGCAGGATCGGTCTCACTCACGGCAGAGGTTCCATCGATGAAGCACGTGACACGAAGGGCAGTGGCGCTGGGGGGCTTGGCGGTGGCGGGGATCCGTCTGCCGGGCGCCCGCGCGGCGGGGGGCTTTTGCCATGCCGGCAACCATTGCCCGGATCCCGGTTTGCAATTGGCCGAAGCGGTCGCCGCGGCGAATGCGGCGGAGACGCTGCACAGCATCCGTTCCTACACCCTGCTGGCCCCACCGGTGCCGGCGCCGCCCCTGATGATGCAAGCGGCCGACGGCAGCCGGCGCGGACTTGTGCAATTCGCGGGCCAGGGCGTGGTTTTGAACCTTTGGGCCACTTGGTGCGTGCCCTGCGTGGCGGAGATGCCGGCGCTCGATCAACTCGCGGCGAAGCTTGCCGGAAGTAAAATCGCGGTGGTTCCGCTGTCCTTGGACCGCGGCGGAAAAGAGACTGTTGCGGCCTTCTACAAACGGCTTTCGCTGCAGCATCTGGCGATCTGGCTTGACCCGGACGGGCAGGCGCTCTCCGTGCTGAAGCCCCGCGGCATCCCGACTACGCTGATTATCGACCCCAAGAGCGAAATCCGCGCCCGCTATGAAGGCGCGGTGGACTGGGCGGCGCCGGATGCCGTGGATACGCTCCGCCAATTGGTGGGGATAAGCGGCTAGCGGCGCCACGGTGTCCCGCCTTGCGCCGTTGCACGCAGGCGCTTGCGCAGCAGAAGGCGCGTGGCGCCGGTATTCGCCGGATGCGGATGCGCGGCGGCAAGAACCAGCACGCGCAGCTCCGCCCGGTTGAGCCATTCCGGCAGTTCCCGCCGGATTGCCCCGCTGCCTTCCGCACCGCCGCGGCCGGTAATCACTTCCACGCACCGCACCCCTTCGGCATGGGCGGATGCCAGCATGGCGCGCAAGGCGTGAAAGGCGCGGTCCAGCGTATGCCCATGCAAATCCAGCCGCCGCTCGGGCGCGATGCGACCGGTGCGAAAGCGCTGCCAGGTGGCGTGATCGAGGCCGGCGGGCTGACCGCCGATGACCAGCGGCGGCAGCGGCGCCGCCCGAGGGCTCTCGGCATGCACCCCGCCCGCTCGCGGCGGCGGAGTGGACATTCGGCTGCGGCCCGACTGCGGTGCCAGAACCTTGCGGCCCGCAAGCGGCCGGACCCCGCGCGCATACGCCGCCCAGATCTCCCGATCTTCTCCGGTCTTGCTTCGCTCCGCCGTCATCGGCTTCGGTTAGCCTTTCGCTGTCGGGTCGTCTTCGAGCAGCAGCACGTGCAGCCGCCGCGGGCCATGCGCGCCGAGTTCCAGCGTCTGCTCGATATCGGCCGAACGCGACGGCCCGGTGATCAACATCACATTTCGCGGCATGAAGCCGGAAGAGTTGTAACGCGTGCCCTCGGCGCGCAGTAGGTCCCAGGCATCTTCATAGGGGCCCACCAGCCGCGAGGTGCGCAGCAGCACGATTGCGGCTTCCACCAGCAAATTCAGTGTGGTCGGCCGTTCCGGCGCGGAAGGAAACATCAGGGTGCCGGTTTCGGCAATCCCGGCAAAAGCCGAGGATAGGCTCACCAAATCGGAGGGTTCCGCCCGACCTTCCCGAAGCTTGAGCAGCGGGTGCGAAGCCCAGGGGATTTGCCGCAAGTCCGGATGCGGGGCGATCACCAGCTCGTTCGGTAGGTTCTGGGCGGCGAGATACTCGGCCACCGCCTGCGGCACCGCCGCAAGCTCGGCAAGCCGCGCCACCGAGCCGAATTCCTTTTCCAGGTTGCGCACGAATAGCGAGACCAGTTCCGGCCGCGAAAGCTGAACCCGCTTCGGAATAATATGGCGCGGATGCTCGGCAAGGCGAGCCGAGAGCATCGCCGCCTGGTCCGGCGGCAACGGACCGCGGCGCAGATGGCGGCGGATGCCGGCGAGGATGATATCGCGGCTCATCGCACCCCGCCCCTATGCCTTTCCCTGGCGCTGGGTTTTGGCATAACGCGCAAAGAAGGTCTCGCCCTCGGGCGCAGGCAGATCCCGCCCGCCGGTCCAGCCGCCGGCGAAGGGCAGGCTGGCAAATCGCCCGCGCTTGCGGCCGAGCCAGCCGAGCGTTGCCGCGGCGGCACGGGTGGCCCAGCGATAGAGCGTCGGCCGGCGCGCCACATACGCCCAAAGCCCGAGCCCGGTCCGCACCGTAGCGGGGGTGAGATGGCGCTCGAATTCCCGCTCCCGCCAATGGCGCATCATCTGCGGCAGTGGAATCTGCATCGGGCAAACCGCCTCACACCGCCCGCAGAAGGTGGAGGCATTGGGCAAATGCCCGGCTTGATCGACCCCAACCAGGCTCGGCGTGAGCACCGCGCCCATCGGGCCGGGATAAACCCAGCCGTACGCATGCCCGCCCACCGCGCCGTAAACCGGGCAATGGTTCATGCAGGCCGCGCAGCGAATGCAACGGAGCATGGGCTGAAACTCACCCCCCAGCATGGCGGAGCGGCCGTTATCCAGAAGCACCACGTGGTACTCCTCCGGCCCATCCAGATCGCCCGGCCGGCGCGGCCCGGTGGAAAAGGTGGTGTAGACCGAGAAATCCTGCCCGGTTGCCGAACGCGCGAGCAGCCGCAACAAGCAAAACGCGTCTTCCAGCGTGGGCACGACTTTTTCGATGCTGGCCAGCGCAATATGCACGTGCGGCAAGGTTTGCGTGAGATCGCCGTTGCCCTCGTTGGTCACGATCACGCTCGAGCCGGTTTCGGCAATGAGGAAATTCGCCCCCGTGATGCCGACATCGGCGGCAAGAAAGCGCTCGCGCAGCACCTTCCGCGCCTCGGTCAAAATATCGCGCCGTTCATGAAAAGCGCGCTCGGGCGGCAGCCCCGTGTGATGCTCGCGGAAGCTTTTTTCCCAATCGTCCAAATTCAGATGATAGGCGGGCGCGATGATGTGGCTCGGCGGTTCGTCGCGAAGTTGCAGGATGTATTCGCCGAGATCGGTCTCCACCGGGGTGATGCCGTGGCGCTCCAAATGCTCGTTGAGGCCGATTTCTTCGGTGAGCATGGATTTGCCCTTGGTGACCGTGCGGGCGCCGGCGCGTTCGCAAATCTCCAGAATGGCCGCACGGGCATCCTCGGCGGTGCGGCACCAATGCACGAACCCGCCTGCACGTTCCACATTTTCCGCATAGCGTTCGAGGTAGAAATCGAGATGGGCGAGCGTATGGTCTTTGATTTCGCGGGCGCGCGCGCGAAGGTCCTCGAACTCCGGTAGGCCGGCAGCGGCGTCCGCGCGGCGGCGTTGAAAATGCGTGCGGGCGCGGGCCAGCGCCTTTTGCAAGGCGGCGTCGGCTAAGGCATGAGAGGCGTTTTCTTTGAAAGCGGGTGAGGTTACCAGCATCGCGCGTTTCCTTTGCCTTCTTATGCCTTATCAGCCGTCCCGGCTTTCGCCGATCGGCGGGACTTGCCCATCCATCCCCGCCAGCACCTCGGCGACATGGCGCGCGGTGACGGGGGAAGCCTCGCGCTTCAATCGTCCGGCAATGTTCAAAAGGCAACCGAGATCGCCCGCCAAGACAAGACTTGCCCCGGTTTCGCGGATGTCCTTTACTTTATCCGCCACCATGCGGGTGGAGATTTCCGGGTATTTCACGCAAAACGTGCCGCCGAAGCCGCAGCAGAGCTCGGGCTCGGCAAGCTCTTGCAGCGTGAGGCCCGGAATTTGCGCAAGCAGCGCGCGCGGCTGGGCTTTGATCTTGAGTTCGCGGAGCCCTGAGCAACTGTCGTGATAGGTGACGGTGCCCTGAAACCGGCCGGGCACGGTTTTCAGCTCCATCACGTCGGTGAGAAAGCTCACCAGCTCATAGACGCGATCGGCCAGCGCCTCGGCGCGCGGCCGAAGATTGGGATCCTGCTCGAAGAGCGTGGGCAGATGCACTTTCAGCATGCCCGCGCAAGAGCCGGAGGGGGCGACCACGTAATCATAGCCGGCGAAGCTTTCGAGAATACCGAGCGCGAGCTCCCGCGCGCTTTCGCGGTCGCCGGAATTGTAAGCGGGTTGGCCGCAGCAGGTCTGCGCCCGCGGCACCTCGACTTGGCAGCCCGCGGCTTCCAGCAAGCGAATCGCGGCAAAACCCACGGTGGGCCGAAACAAATCCACAAGGCAAGTGACGAAAAGCGCAACGCGCGGGCGAGATGGGGGCATGGAGGTTATTTTAAACCCCTTTCCGAGAAAGGCGAGAGCTTGGCCGGAGCTACGAACCGGCCGTCTTCATGGCGCGCGGGAGCAAGAGGAATTCGCTGCCGGATTCCCGCATATGCCCGGCCAGGTCCTCGGCCTCCTTGCCCCAACCCAAAAACAGATCCGTCCGCAACGGCCCCTCGATGGCCGAACCGAGATCCTGTGCCATCACCAGATGCTGCCAGGGCTGGCCGGAAAGCGGGTTGCGCGTCGCCACCCAAAGCGGCGCACCGATGGGAACGAAGGTGCGATCCACCGCAGCCGAGCGGCCGGGGGTTAGCGGGATGTCCAGCGCGCCGGGCGGGCCGAAATTGGGCGGATAATCCAATAGCTCGCGGAAAAAGACGTAAGAGGGGTTGGCCTCCATCACCCCGCGCGCCTCGGCCGGATGCGCCCTGAGCCAAGCGCGGACGGTTTGCATCGAAACCTCATCCGGCTTCAGCGCGCCGCGGCTTTCCAGAATGCGCCCGATCGGCACATAACGCCAACCGTTTTGCGCGGCATAGGCAAAACGGGCGAGCTTGCCGTTCGGCAGCTGCACGCGGGCGGAACCTTGGATCTGGACGAAATAGGCATCGATGGGATCGGCGAGCCAGACCAGCGCAAGACGTTGGGAATCCAAGGCGCCTGCGTCGATTTCGGCGCGCGTGTAATAGGGGATGAACCGCCCGGATGCGACGCGGCCCGTCAGCAGGCGGCCTTTCCACTCGGGGCTGAAGGCGCCGAGATCCGCCTGGATCAGATCGTTGGGCTTACGCAAAAGCGGCGTCTGGTAAGGGCCGAGGGGGCTCCGCGAGCCTGCCACTTCCGGCTCGAAATAGCCCGTGAACAAAGCCGGGCTCGCCGATCGGGCGGTGAGCGCGTAGGCTTGAAAGTTTTGTTCGAAGAAAGCCCGGGCTTGCGCGTCATCGCCCAGCGGCAAAGCGCGGGCCGCCATGCAGACGGCATTCCATTGAGCAGCTTTGCCGGCGAGTGCCGCAGCTTGGCCGCTGCCCCCCATCGGAGTATCCGGCGCCAAGGTGAGAATCCGCCCGCAACCGCGGACAAAAGCCACCACCGCCTCGGACAGGCGGTCGGAGGACCAGCCCGGAAGTTGCTGGAAACTCACCGGGGTTAAGCTAAGCGCGCCGGCCGTTTCTTGCGAGCTCGGGGCGGGGGCGGGAGCGGCACAAGCCGAAAGCAAAGCCGCCAGAAGCATGGCGGCCGAAGCGATGCGGACCTTCATCGGGCGATCAACCGGTGCGGGTGGCGGCAAGCCGCCAGGTGGGATCGGGAGAGCGCAGGTTACGCCGGAAGGTCCAGAGGTCAATAATCTCGGTGACGGCCTCGGAGCCGGAGACCGGCTGGCCCGCCGCATCGGTGGTGAGATTGATTTGATCGGAGACAATGCGCACCGTCAGCGCTGCCTCCGTGCCGGAAAGTTCCGCTTCTTCCAAGGCCATGCGCGTGATGGCCTTGATTTCGGTGTGTTGGTGTTGAGAGGCCTGCTCGCGCGCGGTGATCGCGGCATCGAAAACGCTGAATGTTTCTTCCGTGAGCAGGGGGCGGAGCGCGGCTCGATCGCCGGCGGCAAAGGCTTTGACGATCATGCGGAAAGCCGTTTCCGCCCCTTGCAGGAAGCGCATCGGATCGAAGCTCGGATCGATCAGGCGCATTTCCTTGAGCACGCGGCCGGCCGGGGTCGCCGGCTCCGGCACCACGTATTCCGGCATCGGCGGCACCGGCTCGGCCTTGCCCTGGATGATGGGGCCCTGCCCGATCGGGCGCTCCATGCTCGGCGCCGGCGGCCGCTCGTAGCCCGTGCGCCGGCCGAGAATGGATCGCAAGCGCAGGATGAGGAAGCCTGCGATCAGGCCGAAGAGAACGAGATCGACCGGAAAATTGCTCACGCGTGTTGCATCCCTTTTCGCCTGCTTCAGGAGATAGGCGAAGGCGCGAGGGGAGGCAACCGTTAATGCCGTACGTGCCCGGTTCTTGCGGCGGCGGAGGTACGGGCGCGGCGGGGGAATCCTCCTCCGGGTCTTGGTCTTGGGGTTTGCCGGCACCGTCTTCGGGCGGGGGGTTGGCCATGGCGAGAATGCCAGCCACGGCGCGGGCCGCGTAGGCGGAAAGATCCTCGGAGCCGCGGTCGGCTTCGCTCCATCCTGCGGCGGCTTCCAGTAGAGCAAGCAGCGCCCGCGCCGGCGGCTCACCGCCTCTCGCTCCAAGCCCGGGCAGCGCTTCCTCGATGGCCGAGGCGAAGAGCGCGACCAGCCAGCGCCGCTTTCCGGCAAGCGCCGCGCGGGAGAGAGGCTCGAGCAACGCCTCGGCCTGGGGCGCGATCCGCACCGTGAGCACCCCCTCCCCGGCGAGATACCGAAGCGCCGCCGTGGCCATGGCAGAGAGCTTGGCGCGCGGGGCGAAGGCAGCCGCGTCGGCCTCTTCCTGCGCCGTGCCCACGACCTCGAGCAGCGCGCCGATATGCGCCTCCAGAATGCCGGCAAGCAGGGCCGCTTTGTCCGGGTAGGCACGGCGGAGGCTCGCAGGTGAAATCTCCATATGCCAGGCGATGCGTGCAAGCGAGGTTTGCGCCACGCCGCGCGCGGCGAAGAGCGCAAGCGCCGCCCGGCGCACCTTCTCCTGCCGTTCCGCGCGCGCCTGGGCGAGCCGATCTTTGCGGAGCGCTTCAAAATAGGCCGGGCCGTCATGGATGAGGTGATCGTAGCGTTTCCAGGCGGGCTCCGGCTTGCGGCGCGGCTTGACCAGCGCGGCGGGTGTGTCCTCCGCCGGCGGTACCGGTGGAGTTGGTCTTTCTAACAAAGAGGGATCAGAAACGATCGCGGTTGTATCAGACATCATGCCGCGCATGATGCCACAGTTCCTAACAAAAAGCAAGATAAATGTTAGAATAATAAACCCACGCGCCGCGGCAATGGCACGCCGCGAACCACGGCCGCAGGCGCCGCAAGCACGCAAACGCCCGCTTCCGCAAGCTTTGAGACCGGAGAACCGGTTGAACCAAGCCGGCAACCCTGATGGCGCGGGAAACCTCTTTCACTCGCCCAAGCCCCTTGCAATGCTAGGAAAATGACCGAGCCCAAGCCGCGCGCCGCCGCCCTTCGCGGCCCCGCTCCCACCGCCTCCAGCCGCTCGCGGCTGACCGCGCTGATTGTCGCCTGCGCCTTGCTGATGCAGAACCTCGACTCGACCGTGCTTGCCACGGCCCTGCCGGCGATGGCCCGCGGCTTCGGTGAGGACCCGGTGCGCATGAATGTCGCGCTCACCTCCTATCTGCTCAGCCTTGCCGTGTTTATCCCGGCCAGCGGCTGGATGGCGGACCGGTTCGGAGCCCGGCGCATCTTCCGCGCCGCAATTCTGGTTTTCACGCTCGGCTCGGTGTTGTGCGGGCGCGCGCCGAACCTGGGCTTCCTGGTGGGCGCACGCATTCTGCAAGGGCTCGGCGGGGCAATGATGGTGCCCGTGGGCCGGCTTTTGCTGCTGCGCACCGTGGAGAAATCCGAGCTGGTCGCCGCGATGGCCTGGCTCACCATGCCGGCTTTGATCGGCCCGATCGCCGGCCCGCCGCTCGGCGGTTTCATCGTTACGTATTGGGATTGGCGCTGGATTTTTTATATCAATGTTCCGATAGGACTTGCGGGAATCCTACTTGTGACATGGTTTATCGCGGAAGTGCGCGAACCCGCGCCCGATCCGTTCGACGGGGTCGGGCTGGCCTTGAGCGGGATCTCCCTTTCTTGCTTAATGTTTGCGCTGGAATTCTTCGGCCGAAGCGTCATGCCCACGGCCTTCACGGCAACGCTTCTTGGGGTAGGTCTGGTTGCGGGCGCTCTCTATCTGCGCCATGCCCGCCGCCATCCGAAGCCGATTTTGGATCTCACGCTCTTTCGGATCCCGACCTTCGGGGTCTCGGTTCTGGCCGGTTCGCTCTTTCGGCTCGGTATCGGCGCATTGCCGTTCCTCTTGCCGCTGCTGATCCAAATCGGCTTTGAGGAAACCGCGGCGCAAAGCGGCATGATCACCTTTGCCTCCGCGGCGGGGGCGCTGGTGATGAAGCCCGCCACGCAAGGTTTGTTGCGGTGGATCGGCTTCCGCCCGACCTTGCTTTGGAACGGTGCGCTTTCCGCCGCGCTGCTTTCGGCGTGCGCCGCCTTCCGGCCGGGCTGGCCGCTTTGGGCCATCTATGCCGTGCTTCTGCTGGGGGGCTTGGTCCGCTCCTTGCAATTTACCGCTTACAATTCCATCGCCTTTGCCGAGATTCCGCGCGAGCGTATGAGCGCGGCGAGCAGCCTGTATTCCACCTTCCAACAGCTTTCGCTGACGCTTGGCATTGCGGTGGGTGCGGCGGCGTTGGAATTTGCCACTTGGGTCGGCGGGCATGCGCGCCCCACGCTCGGCGATTTCACCTTCGCGTTTCTGGTGGTGGGCCTGGCCTCCGGCCTTGCGGCGCCTTGCGCGCTGCTGCTTCCGCCCGAGGCGGGCGAGGAACTTGCCGGGCGCGCCGCCCCGAAAGCCGCCGAGTAAGATTTGGCAAAGCACAAATTTCGCAAAGAATTGCGCCGGACCGCTTCCGTCGATATGTTGCGCCGGAAATAACGAAGCCTTGCAGCGAGCGGTCCTGCCTTGATGCGCATCTTCCGCCTGATCCTTTTTCTGCTTCTCGGGTTCGCGCCGCCTGCCCTTGCGGCAGAGGATCAGCCCTTGACCGTCTTCGCCGCGGCAAGCCTTAACGATGCGCTGCGCGAGCTTGCCGGCCTTTGGCAGCGGCAGGGCCATGCACCGGTGCGGCTGAACTTCGCCGCCAGCTCTTTGCTCGCGCGGCAAATCGCGGCGGGGGCACCGGCGGATATTTTCGCCTCGGCCGATGAAGCCTGGATGGATGCGCTGGCGCGGCAAAATCTGATCGTTCCGGAGTCCCGGCGCGACGTGCTCTTCAACCGCTTGGTGCTGATCGTGCCCGCGGCCACGCCGGTACACGTGACCATTGCCCGAGGCTTTGACCTTGCCGCCTTGCTTGGCCCCGGAGGCAGGCTGGCGGTGGGGGATCCCGCGCACGTGCCGGCCGGGATTTATGCGAAACAGGCGCTGATGCGGCTGGGCGTGTGGTCTTCCGTGGCCGATCGGCTGGCCCCGGCGGCGGATGTCAGGGCCGCGCTGCTGCTCGTGGCCCGTGGCGAAGCGCCCGCCGGCATTGTCTATGAAACCGATGCCCGCGCCTCGCGCGAGGTGGCCGTTGCCGGCACCTTTCCCGAATGGAGCCACGATCGCATCACCTATCCGTTTGCCATAGTGCGCGGACATGACGGCGCGGAGGCGCGCGCCTGGATGCGGTTTTTGGTGGGCAAAGACGCCCGCGCCGTTTTCGCCCGCTACGGGTTCGCCACGGAGTAAGACCATTTTCAGCGAAGAAGAATGGGTGGCCGTGCGTTTGACCCTGCTGGTAGCGGCCCGCGCCGTGCTTTTCGGCCTGCCGCCGGCGCTCTTGGCCGCCTATGCGCTGGCGCGCTGGCGCTTTCCGGGCCGCGGCCTGTTGAACGCGGTGGTCAATCTGCCCTTGGTTTTGCCCCCCGTGGTGGTGGGTTGGCTGCTTTTGCTGATGTTCGGCGTTCGCGGCCCGCTTGGGGCTTGGCTGTTTTCGCATTTCGGCATTCGGCTTGCGTTCACCTCGGCGGGCGCGAGCCTGGCCTGCGGCGTGATGATCTTTCCGCAAATGGTCCGCGCCGTACGCCAGGGGCTTGAGAGCGTCGATCGCGGCTTGGAAGACGCCGCCCGCACGCTGGGCGCCACGCGCCTCGACTGTTTCCTGAACATCACCCTTCCGCTGATCGCCCCCGGCGTTCTGGTGGCGGCGCTGGCGGGCTATGTGGCGGCGCTCGGCGAATTCGGCGCGGTGATTACCTTCGCCGCGAACATTCCGGGACAGACACAAACACTGCCGCTGGCCATTTTCACGGCGCTGCAGGTGCCGGGCGGAGAGGCCCAGGCGGGGCGCTTGGCGGGGGTCTCCATCCTGCTGGCATTGGCGGGCCTCGGCGCGGCGGAATGGGCCGGGCGGGGGTTGCAACGTTGGCTCGGGCGATGACGCTTGCGATCGCGCTTCGCCATTTCTTCCCCAATTTTGCACTGGATGTCGCGTTCACGGTGCCCCTGCCCGGCACGGTGGTGCTGTTCGGCCCTTCCGGCTCGGGGAAATCCACCATCATCACCATCCTGGCCGGCCTGCTCCGGCCGGATTGGGGGCGGATTGCCCTGGATGAGAGGGTACTCTTGGACACCGAGTCCGGGATCTGCCTGCCGCCGGAGCGGCGCGGCCTCGGCGTGGTTTTTCAGAACGCGCGGCTCTTTCCGCATCTTTCGGTGCGCGGCAATTTGCTGTTCGGGGCGCGCCGGGCCGAAGAGCGGCGGATCGGATTTGAGGAGGTGACCGAGCTGCTTGGCCTGAAGCACCTTTTGGAACGAAGGCCGCATGCGCTTTCCGGCGGCGAAGCCCAGCGCGTGGCGATCGGGCGGGCCTTGCTGGCCCAGCCCCGGCTTTTGGTGATGGATGAGCCGCTGGCCAGCCTCGATCAGCCGCGCAAAGCCGAAATCCTTCCCTATCTGGCGCGGCTGAAAACGGCCTTGGGACTGCCGATTCTTTACGTGACGCATGCGCTGGACGAAGTGGCTCAGCTGGCCGATTGGATGGTGCTCTTGGAAGCCGGCCGCATCCGCGCCGCGGGTTCGCTGGCGGAGCTTTCCAGCCGCGGTAATTTGCCGCTGGCCTTACGCGACGACGCCGGGGCCGTTCTTTCCGCGAGAGTCCTCCGCCACGATGCGGAGAGGCAATTAAGCCTGCTCGCGCTGGGCACCGCCGCGCTTTGGGTGCCGTTGCTTTCCGCCCCGCTCGGAACGGAGCTCCGCGTGCGCATTCCGGCGCGGGAGGTGATATTGGCAACCGACGCGCCCCGCGCGATCAGCGTTCACAACGCCCTTGCGGGCTCGGTGCGGGCGATTACGCCAGACCCCCTCCGGCATGCCGCTTTGGTTGAGGTCGCGATCGGGGAGCATGCCTTGCTGGCACGAGTGACGCCGGATGCCGTCTCCCGCCTTGGCCTTACGCCCGGCAGCGCGGTTTTTGCCCTGGTAAAGTCCGTGGCGGTGGAAGTTTTCGCCCCCTCCGCCGCTTCGTCATGACCGGCGAGCCGCCCAATTTAGGGCATTTTGCCGGAAGTTTCCGGAAGCCCTTTGGTATCCTTCAGCACGGCTTGGGAAAAATCCGCCTCGGTGGTATCGGCGCCGGTGAAATCCGCGCCCGTGAGGTCGGCGCCGGTGAAATCCGCGCGCAGCAGTTTGGCGCCGCGCAGATCGGCGCCGCGCAGCTTGGCAAACCGAAAGAGCGCGCGGCCGAGATCGGCTTCGGCGAAATTGGCGTGATCCAGCAGGGCGCCGGAAAAATCGGCGCGGATCAGCCCCATGGATTGGTTGCGCATATCGGCGGCCAAGTTGGCATGGAAGAAATTGGCGCCGCGAAAATCGAAGCCGGCGAAATGGCCCTGCACGCGGGCGAAACTGAAATTGGCGCCGGTGAAGATCGGCGCCTCGGCCGGATTGGTTTCCATGCCCGAGGAAACCACCATCGCCGCCACGACGGCATGGGAGAGATTGGCCTTGGTGAAATTCGCGCGGATCACCCAGGCGAGCGTGAGGTTCGCGCCGGAAAGATCGGCACCGGTAAGGTTGGCGCCTTCGAGCTTCGTCGCATAGAGGCTGGCGCCGCGAAGATCGGCCCCGGAGAGGTTGAAGCCGCTGAGATCGAGCCGATCGAGCTTGGCGCCGGCGAGATTGGCCGGATGACCGGGGCCGGCCGCTTGCAAGGCCGCGCGGACGGAGGCGACATCCATCGCCTCGCCGGCCGCAAGCGGGAGCGGATGCGCAACCCCCCAAAAGAGCGCCGCGAGCAAGGCTGCTTTCTTTATGGTAAACCGCATCGCCTCTCTCCGCTTCCGATCCGCGTTGATTTTCCCCGCCCGCGCACCCATACGCGCGAGAGGAATGAGCCTTGCTTGTGAGGCCCGAAAACCCAGCCCATACTTATATACATGGCACATGCGGCGACTTCATCCACTATCATGCTGAACGGCGAGCCTTGGCCGTTGGAGGCCCCGCTGACGGTGGCGGAGCTCTTGGTGAAGCTTGGGCTTGATACGCGAAAAATCGCGGTCGAGTGCAACGAAGAGCTGGTTCCACGCTCGCGCTACGGGGAGACTTGGCTGAAGGAGGGCGATGCGGTGGAAATCGTGCATTTTATTGGCGGAGGCTGATATGGAAAACGCGACATTGGAGAAAACCGTCACGCCCGCGCCGGAGCCGGACGATACCTGGATTTTGGCCGGCAGGCGGTTTCGCTCGCGCCTGATTGTGGGGACCGGGAAATACAAGGATTTTGAACAAACCGCCGCGGCGATCGAAGCCTCGGGGGCGGAAATCGTCACCGTTGCCGTCCGGCGCGTGAACCTTTCCGACCCGTCCGCGCCGATGCTGCAGGATTATGTGGATCCCAAGCGATACACCTATTTGCCGAATACCGCCGGCTGCCATACCGCAAAAGACGCGGTGCGCACGCTGCGGCTGGCGCGGGAGGCCGGCGGGTGGAATTTGGTGAAGCTTGAGGTGCTGGGTCCGCCGCCCACGCTTTATCCGGATATGCAAGCGACATTGGAGGCGGCAGCGGCGCTGATTGCGGATGGGTTTGAGGTGATGGTCTATTGCGCCGACGATCCGGTTGCCGCCAAGCGGCTGGAAGAGATGGGCTGCGTGGCGATTATGCCGCTGGGGGCGCCGATCGGTTCGGGGCTTGGCATCCAGAACCCGGCCATGCTCTCCATGCTGATCGAACAGGCCAAGGTGCCGGTTTTGGTGGATGCGGGCGTGGGCACGGCTTCGGATGCCGCGATCGCGATGGAGCTTGGGTGCGATGCGGTCTTGTTGAATTCCGCGATTGCGATGGCCAAGGACCCGATCCGCATGGCGCGCGCGATGCGGGCCGCGGTGGAGGCCGGGCGGCTGGCCTATCTGGCCGGGCGGATGCCGCGGCGGATGGGCGCGGACCCCTCGAGCCCGCTCACCGGCCTGATCCGGCGTTAAAGCCGCGTTGCCTCCGCGCAAGGAGTTTTGGCAAAAGCCGAACGAAGAGCCGCACGAAGAGCCGCATGCCCGGCGGCCCGTGACCATCCGTTGCGCCGTTGCGCACCAGAAGGAAAGGACTTGCCCGTGGATGAAACGTCCAACGCCGTCACTCCGCCGCGAAACCGCGCCGTTCGGCCACGCCATGCGGCAAGCCTGGTGGTGGTGCGGGAAGGCCCCTCCGGCGCCGAGGTGCTGATGGGTCTGCGCGGCGCCCGGCATCGGTTCATGCCGAATCGGCTTGTGTTTCCCGGAGGCGCGGTGGATCGCGCGGATTATCGCGCCCGCATCGCCAGCCCTTTAAGGGAGCACGTTTTGGGCCACCTCACCCGCGCCGCCACGCCGCGGCTGGCCCTGGCGCTGGCCGTTGCCGCCGCGCGCGAGCTGGAAGAGGAAACCGGGCTTTCGCTCGGCGCGCCGCCAAGGCTGGAGCCGCTGGATTTTCTCTGCCGCGCGGTGACGCCGCCGGGCCTGCCCATTCGCTTCAATGCCCGGTTTTTTGTGGTGGATGCGAACGACGTGGCCGGCACCCTCGGCGGCTCGGGCGAGTTGGAAGAGCTTCGATTTTTTGCGCTGGAAGAGGCGTTGGCATTGAATCTCGCCCTGGCCACCCGTTTTGTGCTGGATCAATTGCAGGTCTGGCTTGCCATGAGCGAGGCGGAGCGGCAAACCCGCCCGCATACGGCGCTGCTCGAAAAACTCGCGATCGTAACGGAGTAAGCGAAATACGGGGCGCGGGTGATTTGGCGTTTGGGCGACGGAGGGTTAGGCGCGGCCGTAAGTGTCTTCCAGCCGGACGATGTCGTCCTCGCCGAGATAGGTGCCGGATTGCACCTCAATCACCGTCAGCGGCACGCG
>JAIMBF010000113.1 GCA_023511585.1 Terriglobia bacterium | reverse complement strand
CCGCTGATATTTCCCGAAGTCGCAACCAGGGCGCTGCCGAAATCCCGCAGCAGAAGGTGATGAAGCGGGCTGTAGGGAAGAAAAACGCCGAGCTCGGCAAGCCCCGGCGCAAGCCCCTTTGCCAGCCGGCAATCGTTCCGCTTTTCTGCAAGCACGATCGGCCGGGCAGGATCCATCAGCGCTTCGGCCTCGGCCGCGTTCAGGACAACGGCTTCCGCGACGGCAGCAAGCCCATCTTCGCCCTGCATCGGAAACATCACCGCCAGCGGCTTCTCCGGCCGCCGCTTGCGCAATCGCAGCCGTGCTACGGCTGCTTCGTCGGCCGCATTGCAAAGAAGATGGTAGCCTCCGATCCCTTTAACGGCGACGATGCCGCCCGCGCGCAGCAGAGCAATGCCACGGGCAAGCGCCTCTTCACCCTCGGCGTAGATTTGCCGTTCGGCATGAAACACAAGCGAGGGCCCGCATTCGGGGCAGGCAATAGGCTCGGCATGAAAGCGCCGGTCGTGCGGCTCTTCGTATTCGCGCCGGCAGGCAGAGCAGAGTGCGAAGCCGCGCATGCTTGTGCGCTGCCGATCATAGGGGAGCGCTTCAATAATCGTGTAGCGCGGGCCGCATTGCGTGCAGTTGATGAAAGCATAGCGATAGCGGCGGTCGGTCGGCGTTTCCAGCTCCTTGATGCAGTCCTCGCAGGTAAAGAGATCCGGCGGCAAGTGGATTTGCGCCGCTGCGTCCGCAACGCTCGGCAGGATCCGAAAACCCTTCACCCCTTCCCATGCCGCCGGCACTGATGCGCTGATGCTCGGCCGGGCCAGCGGCGGCGCATCGGCGGAAAGCGCGGTTTCGAACCGCGCCACATCCGTGCTGCGTCCCTCGATGTGGATCAAAACTCCTCCCGAGCCGTTGCGTGCCCAACCGGCGAGATTCAACGAAGCAGCCAAGCGATACAGAAAGGGCCGATAGCCCACGCCTTGCACGCGGCCGGCAACAATGATCCGCCGTGCTTGGCGCACGGAGCCCATTGTTATTTCCCTCCCAGCACGGCCTGCGCTTGGGACGACGCGCCAGCGTCTGCCGGTGAAGAGGATTCCCGAACGCCGGAAGCCCACCAAATTCGGCAGGCGCCTTCATCGGAGACCATACAGGGCCCGATCGGCCTTCGCGGCGTGCAGGCGCGGCCGTAGAGTGCGCATTGATTGGGATAAATCTTGCCCAACACCACGCGCGCGCAATCACAACCCGGCGGCATTTCGCCGGCATGTTTGCGCGCTTCTGCCGAAGCCCCGGCGAAACGTTCTCGAGCATCAAGCGAAGCAAACTTCGGCTTCAGCGCGAAACCCGAGCGCGGAATACGACCGATGCCGCGCCAGGGCGCATCAACGACATCCAGCGTCTCCGCCAAGAGCCGACGCGCGGTGAGATTGCCGCCGGGCTTGGCGACATGGGCGTAACAATTATCAAGGAAAGAACGCTTTTCTAGAAACTGGCGAAGCACCGAATAAAGCGCGGCAAGCAGACTGGGAGGATCGAAACCGGCCACCGCGGCCGGAATGCCATATCGCGACGGAACGAATTCCCACTCTTCAGGCCCCATGATGGTCGAGACATGACCCGGCGCAATCAGCGCATCAAAGCCCGGCGCCTCGCTTTCCAGAAGCATTTCGACAACCGGCCAGGTGAGCCGGCCGGAGAGCAGGATGGAGAGATTGCGGGGCACGCCCTCCGCAATAAGGCCCGCGACCGGCGTGGTAGTTGTTTCAAACCCCGCCGCGAAAAATACCACTTCGCGATCCGGATGCGCGCGCGCGATGGCAGCGGCCTCCCGCGGAGAGGCAATGGGCTGCACCGCGGCGCCGGCCGCGCGCGCCTCTTCCAGCGAGCGCGGCCCGCTGCGCGGCAAATTGGCCGGAACGCGTAACATATCGCCGAAGGCAACGAGAACGACCTTTTCCATCATCGCAAGACGGACGGCGGTCGCGATGTCTTCCTCGGGGCAGACGCAGACCGGGCAGCCCGGCCCGGGGATCAGCGCGATCGTCGGCGGCAACGCGCGCCTAAGCCCCGCCATGGAGATGGAACGCTCATGCCCGCCGCAGACATTCATCACGGAAACCTTGCCGCGAAGGGGCAAAGCATGGATCCGCGCGAGCCATTCCTTCGCCGTGGGCATGCGGCCTCACTCAGCAGCAGCCGACACAGCCGCCGTTGTGCCCGCCGCTTTTCGTGCGTCTCCGTAGCGCGTATCCCACATCGTGCGGAGCCATTGAAGCCAAGGGGTTAAGGTCTCCGGTCGGCGCGCCGAGACTTGTAAGATTTTCGCAGGGTTGGCAAGGGCGCGGACATGTTGCTCGGCAAGCGCAGGGTTAAAATCATCGAGGACTTCCAGAAGATCGCTCTTGGAAAGCAAAATGAGATCGGCGGCGCGGAACAGCACCGGATATTTCGCGGGTTTATCATCGCCTTCGGTAACCGAGAGCAACGCGACGTTGGCATGCTGGCCGAGATCGAAACTCGCGGGGCAGACAAGGTTTCCGACATTTTCGATGAAAAGCAGATCAAGGCTTTCAAGTTCCAGATGATGCAGCGCCTCGTGCACCATTTCGGCATCGAGATGGCAGGCCTGGCCCGTGGTGATTTGCACTGCGGGGACGCCCTTGGCACGGATGCGCCGCGCGTCATTCTCGGTCGCGAGGTCGCCTTCGATGACGCCGATGCGGAAAACATCGCCGAGAGCATCAATTGTGGCTTCCAGCAGGCTTGTCTTGCCCGAACCGGGTGAGGACATAAGGTTCAAGGCAAGCACGCCATGTTCGGTGAAATGCTCGCGGTTATGCGCCGCTTGATCGTTGTTGCGCCGCAATATATCAGAAAACACCGCAACCGAATGCCGGCTACTTTCGCCATGCACGTGGCTTTCGTGAGAAACGCCGGCACATCCGCAGCTTTCACACATGGGATTCTCCTAGCCCGTTGCTCAATTGTGCCGATGTCGTTTCGGCATTCGTATTCGGATCCGCGGGTTTACCTTCTGCCGCAGTTTCCACCAAAAGTTCGACACTTTTTAAAAGCAGCGCATCACCTTCTAGAATTTCTACCTTCCATGCGCCGCAGGTTCGACACAACAGATTTGTCGGAGTGACTTCGCTTTTTGCACCGCAGACAGTGCATCGCACAGAAAGCGGCTGCTGCTCGATCTCGAGGGTTGCTGCTTCAGCAATCGTGCCGGCGCGCGCGACAAGAAAAGCCCGTTCCAGCAGCGGCGCTTCCACGCCCGACAAGGGGCCGAGCGTCACAAGGATGCGGCTGGCTCCAACGGCATCGTGGGCTGCAGCAATGCGCGCCACCTCGGCGATGAGCTCCTGACAAAGCGCGAGCTCATGCATGGCTTTCCGTTCCTTCCTCGGCAGCGAGCATCTCGTCGATCAGTTCCCAGGCGGAACGCGCTTCTTCGCCTGTCATCTTCTGGATGGCGTAACCGACATGTACCATCACATGGTCGCCGGGTTGCACATCTTCGTGCTGCAGCAAAAAGAGGCTGACAGTGCGTTCGATGCCCTTGGCTTCGCAACGGGCCAGAAGCCCATCTCGTTCGATGACCTGCATGGGAACGCCAAGACACATCTCATCCATCCCCCTTGCGATGCACCGGTGGAGCTACGGCGCGCGCATGCCGTGCCGATGATTGTGGCACAAGCCCTTATTAACCACCAATCTTTCACACGGTATTGATTTGCATCAAAACCATTCAACTCTGCAAGCTTTAAGCTAAGAGCTGCGTTTAGGGCAGACGGCTTATGGAACGTCAGGTTCTGGTGCTGGGGATCGGCAACACCTTGTTAAGCGACGACGGTATTGGTGTTCATGTCGTCGAAGCCTTGCGTCGGCGCGAGCGAGAGGGCACTGCGATGCCTCTGGTGTTACGGGACGGCGGAACGCTCGGTCTTTCATTGCTTCCTGAGATCGAACGCTGCACCGCACTGGTTCTGATTGATGCCGTCGAGCTCGGCGCACCTCCGGGCGAAGTGCGGAGCTTCGAGGGTACGGCAATGGATGCGCTTCTTGCCGGCCGCAAACGCTCGCCGCACGCGGTAGGTATTGCCGATCTTATGGAAGCAGCGCGGCTGACCGGCTGCCAGCCGGCACGCCGAGCGCTTATCGCCGTGCAGCCCGGATCTCTCGACTGGGGAACAGAGCCGACGGAAGCCGTCGCGGTCTCCGTGCCGCGGGCCTGTTCTGCCGTCCTTTCCATCATCGCGCGGTGGTGCCATGACACCTGAGGCTCGGAGCCCGGCGGGAAGCCTTCGCACCGGCGTTGCGCAGGCGGTGCTGAGCGAGATTGCCCTATTGCTTGAAAATCTGGCCGCGACGGGCCAAGCCGGCGCGATCGACCTCCGCAGCCTGCCGCTGACCGAAGCGGATCGCGCGGAACTTGAAGAGCATCTGGGCCGCGGAGAGGTTGAAGCGCGGCTTGCGGTCGTGGGAGCAAGTGAGGTTTGGGAGACCGCCTATGCGGGCGTGTGGTGGATCCGCCACCTGGGGGCCGAAGGCGAGATTGCTTCAGAGACGATCGCTGTTACCCGTGTGCCGGAGATTTTGATGACACACCCCGCAGACGTAGAGGCGGCTGCTGCGCGCTTGCAGGAGCTCATAATGCTCCGAAGAGAAAGCGCCATCGGCGAGGAGACAGGCAATGGCTGAAGAGCAAACGCTCGGCGAATTGCTGGCGCGCTATGGGATTTCGCGGCGCGCTCTGCTGAAATATGCAACCTATATCGCTTCGCTGATGGCGCTGCCCCCGGCGGCCTCGACGGCAATGGCCGAGGCGTTGGCAAAGGCGCGGCGGCAATCGGTAATTTGGCTCTCCTTTCAAGAATGCACCGGTTGCACGGAGTCCCTCACGCGTTCGTTCAACCCCACACTCGAGAACCTCATTTTCAATCTCATCTCGCTGGATTACCACCACACGCTGCAAGCGGCCTCCGGCACCGCAGCAGAGGCGGCGCGCCTTACCGCGATGAAGGAAAATGCGGGCAAATATCTGCTTGTTGTTGATGGATCCGTTTCACTTGCCGAAAACGGCGCTTATTCGACAATTGCCGGCATCACCAACCTTCAGATGTTGAAGGAAACCGCCGAAGGCGCGCTTGCGGTGATTTCCGTGGGAACCTGCGCTGCTTTCGGCGGCATTCCGCATGCCAAACCAAACCCGACCGGAGCCGTGCCGGTTTCGGAAGTCATTACCGATAAGCCCATCATCAACATTTCCGGTTGCCCACCGATTGCGGAAGCAATGGCCGGAACGCTTGCCTATCTGATCGCTTTCGGCAAACCGCCGGAGCTTGATCATCTCAACCGGCCCAAAGCGTTTTTCGGCGAGAGCATTCATGATCGCTGCTATCGCCGTCCATTTTACGAGCGCGGCATGTTTGCGAAATCTTTCGACGACGAAGGCGCGCGGCAAGGTTGGTGCCTTTACGAACTCGGCTGCAAAGGCCCCGTGACCTACAACGCCTGCGCCACGCTCAAATGGAACGGCGGAGTTTCGTTTCCGATTCAGTCCGGACATGCCTGCCTTGGCTGTTCTGAGCCCAATTTCTGGGACAAGGGCGGTTTCTATCGGCCTTTGTCTACGGCAACGGGCACCTCGGGCGCGTGGATCGGCGGTGCCGCGCTCGCAGGTGCGGCGGTGGGTGCGGCAAGTGCGGCTATGTTGCGTGCCCGCAAAAAAAGCAGCACGGGAGAGAAATAACCATGGATTTGCTTGATTTCGCACGCGGGCCGGCTTTGCAGGGTGCGCTCGTGCTGTTTGCATTCGGTGTGCTCTGGCGGCTTGCATCGCTGTTGCTGCTGCCCCGCGTGAAGGATCTCTCAAAGCCGCGGAGCGGAGCACCGCCGGCCCTTTTCGCCGCGCTCCGCGAAATTGTCCGCCGCTCTTGGCCGCAGCGCCCGTTCCCGGGGGCAACACTGTTTTGGACCATCAACAGCTATATCTTTCATCTCGGATTGGCCGTTGTGGTGTTCGCCTTCGCGCCGCATATCCTGTTTATTCGGAGCCTCCTTGGGCTGTCCTGGCCAAGCCTGCCCAGTAATCTCATCAACGCCGTCGGCGTGGTGACCGTTGCCTCCCTTCTTATCGCGCTGGCCCGCCGGCTGACACATCCGGTGCTGCGCCTTCTTTCTACCGCCGATGACTATTTCGCTTGGATCGTAACGGTTCTGC
>JAIMBF010000018.1 GCA_023511585.1 Terriglobia bacterium | reverse complement strand
AAGATTGCCGGGCTCAATGATGTGCGCCCGCTGAATTGGCGCAACGTGCCGGGATGCACCTATTGCCGGCCGCAAGTGGCCTCGGTGGGATTTACCGAGGCAGGCGCCAAGGCGGCCGGCCACGAAGTGCGCGTCGGCCGCTTTCCTTTCATCGGCAACGGCAAAGCCATTGCGCTGGGAGAGCCGGAAGGCATGGTGAAAACGATCTTCGATGCCAAAACCGGCGAGCTTTTGGGCGCGCACATGGTGGGGGCCGAAGTGACCGAAATGATCCAAGGCTTTGCCGTTGCGCGCACCTTGGAAAGCACCGAGGCAGAACTGATCGAGACGATTTTCCCCCATCCGACCATCAGCGAAACCATGCACGAGGCGGTGCTGGACGCCTACGGCCGCGCCATTCATTACTAAGTAGCGACAAGCCCGCCCGGCGGCGGTTGCCGGGTTTACGAGGCTGATGCAATCGGGCCGGAAACGCCCGCGCCGCGCAACTCGGCAGTGGTGATCGGGGAGGGGCGAATGACGAAAAGATAGGAAAGCGCGGAAGCCACTCCGATCGCCGCTGCCACGAGCAGGGCAGGGATGAAGCTCCCGGTTGCTTGGACAATAAACCCCGTGATGGTCGGGGCCAAAGCCCCACCCAGATACCCTCCAAAATTCTGAATGGCACCGAGCGAGGCCGTGCAATGCGAAGGAGCCGCGACGCTTGCCAGCGCCCAAGACATGCCGCTGGAACACGCCCCGAACATGACCGCAAGCGAAATCGCGGCGACGGCGATCACATTGCTCGGGGTCTCCGCCGCAACGACGGTAAATAGCGCCATTCCGAGAAGCCCCACAATGGTAGGTATTTTGCGGCTGGAAACCGGAGAGAAGCCTGCTGCCATCAGCCGATCGGCAATCCAGCCCCCGCCGACGCTGCCCACCACGCCGAAGGCGAAGGGAATTGCGGCAACCACGCCGGTGCGAGGGATCGACATATGCCGCTCGATCTCAAAGTAGCCGGGAAGCCAAGCGAGGTAAAGCCAAACCAGATAGACGATTCCGAAGAAGCCGAAGATCAAACCCCAAGTGGTGCGAAAGCGGAACAACCGTCCCCACTCGGCAAGCGTGATTCGCTCTTTTTCCGGCGCCTCCTCACCTTCGGTCAGATAGCGCCGCTCTTCGGGTGAGAATGTCGCCTCGGTGGGGTCGCGGTAGAGAAAAAACCAAACTGCCGCGACGACAAGCCCCGCTATTCCCATAATGCCGAACATCCAACGCCAGCCGAAAGCCAGCATAAGCGCCGTCAGCAGAGGGGGCGCGATGGCAGGACCCAAGGAGGAGGTGCAGTTCCAAATCCCGGTCGGCAGACCACGATCGCGCACATTGAACCAGTCGCGCACCACCCGCACGGCCGAGGAGAACATCGGTGCCTCGCCGATCCCCAGGAAGACCCGCGCGATGGAAAATTGCCAGAAACTGCTCACGAACCCGGCTACCGTCTGCGCCAGGGACCAGAGCCCGAGCCCTGCCGAAAGCAGCCGATGGGGCCCGACCCGATCCACCAGCGCCCCGCCCGGCAGTTGCGAAAAGGCATAGGCCCAAAGAAAAGCGGAAAGCAAAAGGCCCATATCGGCGATCGAGAGGCCGAGTTCCTCGCGGATCAAAGGGTTGGCGATGGAAAGCGTGGAGCGGTCGAGATAATTCAGCGTTCCGGCAATCACCAGCATGATCAGGGCGGAGCGTTGCCGGCTTCGGATACGCGCCGGGATCGGGTGATGGGGCATCGTTTCCTCTTTTCAGATTCGTTCGTCTTTCCTCCTTGCTCGAGCATGGCTTGAGCGGCCCGTCAATCCGGAAATGGCTCTGCCGGAAATGCGGCGAGAGTGCTACGTTCGGGGCTTTCATTTTTGCGGCGAATGCGCAAGCCTTGCGCGAGAGTCGGAGAATGATGAAGCAATGGAGCAAAGCCCTATGGAAGATCGCTATGCAGCTTTCCAAAAACTGAAGTTCGATCGCCCGCATCGGCGCGTGCTGCGGATCAGCATGTCCAATCCCGGTAAGCTTAACGCCGCCGATGAAATTATGCACGGCGAACTTTGCCGCATCTGGCGCGAGATCGATGCGGATCCGTCCGTTTCGGCCGTCATTTTGCAAGGCGAGGGCAAAGCGTTTTCCGCCGGCGGCGATTTCGCCATGATCGAGAAAATGATTGCCGACTTCAACACCCGCGCCGCAATCTGGAAGGAAGCTCGGGATCTCGTTTACAATTTGATCCATTGTTCCAAACCCATCGTCAGTGCCATTCGCGGGCCGGCGGTGGGGGCCGGTCTGGTTTGCGGGCTGCTTGCCGATATTCCCATTGCAGCGAAGGATGCCCGCATCATCGACGGCCATACCCGCTTGGGCGTTGCTGCGGGCGATCATGCGGCCATCATCTGGCCGCTGCTTTGCGGCATGGCGAAGGCGAAATATTATTTGCTGCTTTGCGATCCGATCAGCGGCGCCGAGGCGGAACGTATCGGCCTTGTCGCGCTTGCCGTGGATGATTCTGAACTCGATGCCAAGGCGCTTGAAATCGCCACGCGGCTTGCGGAAGGCGCGCCGAACGCCATCCGCTGGACAAAATACGCTCTCAACAACTGGCTCAGAATGGCGGGGCCGATCTTTGATACCTCGCTTGGTCTGGAATTTCAGGGCTTTACTTCGCCTGACGTGCGCGAGGGGCTTGCCGCGCACCGCGAGAAGCGCGCCCCGCGTTTCGACCCTTTCTCGAATCTTTAACCTGCAGGTCTTGAGCCGGCATGTCTTTGGCCTGCGGGCCGTAAGAGCGGAACTTCTCGGCGGTTTCCGCGATTTGCGCCTCCGAGAGCAGAACCGGACCGCCGATCAGCAAGCTGTAATAATACTGTTTTGCAATCGTTTCGAGCTCGACGGCGCGCCAAAGCGCTTTTTGCAGGTTTTCGCCCAGGACGATCATGCCATGATTGGCAAGCAGGCAGGCAAATCGTCCTTCCAGCGCTTTCAAAGCGTGATCAGAGAGTTCTTTGGTGCCGAAGGTGGCGTAAGGCGCGCATCGGACGTTCGTTCCGCCGAAAGCGGCGATCATGTAATGGCAGGCGGGAATTTCCCGCCGCGCAATGGCAAGCGTGGTGCAGAACACGGCATGCGTGTGCACCACTGCGCCGACTTCCGGCCGCGCTCTCATAATGTCGAGATGAAAGCGCCACTCCGTAGACGGTTTGAAGGGCCCGGACCAAGCCCCGTATTCTCCAAAGATCGGCATGGCCGCAACATCGGCGGGTTGCAGTGTCTCGTAAGGGATTCCGGAGGGCGAAATCAGCATCATATCACCGCATCGGAGGCTGATATTTCCGGAAGTTCCCTGATTGAGCCCCAGCGCATTGATCTGCCGGCACGCTTCAACAAGAGCGCGGCGCAATGCCCCCTCGGCTTTCACCGTCATGACGCGCCTTTTTGCTTTTTCACATCCACAACGATGCGCCCGCGCACATGGCCCGCGAGGATTTCATCGGCAAGGCGCGGAAGGTCCTCCAGTGTCACCTGCCGGGTCATGCGCGTGATCAACTCGGCGGGCAGGGTTGTGGCAATCCGTTCCCATGCGGCGATGCGTGCGGCGCGGGGCTGCATCACGGAATCGATGCCGAGCAGAGACACGCCTCGCAGCAAGAAAGGAATAACGGTGGTATGGAGTTCGGAGCCGCCGGCCAAACCGCAGGCCGCAACCGCCCCGCCATAGCGGATCTGCGGGAGAATACCCGCCAGCACGCCGCCCCCCACGGCATCGACCGCACCGGCAAAACGCTCGCTTTGCAAGGGCTTGCCGGCAGCCGCGATCAGCTCGGCGCGGGGCATAATCGCGGTGGCACCGAGGGATCTCAGATAATCACTTTCTTCCGTCCTGCCGGTTGCGGCGATCACGCGATAGCCGAGGCGGGCGGCCATGGCCACTGCCATGCTGCCGACACCGCCGGCGGCACCCGTGACGAGCAAATCGCCGCTCTCGGGCAGCACGCCGTGCCGTTCCAGCGCCATCAGCGCGAGCATGGCCGTAAACCCGGCTGTGCCCACCGCCATCGCCCCTTCCAAGCTTAGCCCTTCGGGCAGCGGTACCAGCCATTCGGCGGGAACCCGTGCGCGTTCGGCATAACCGCCGAAGCGCGTTTCTCCCACGCGCCAGCCGGTGAGAATAACCTTCTGGCCGGGTGTCAAAATCGCACTTTCCGAATGGCGCACGGTACCGGCAAAATCAATGCCGGGCACGTGGGGGAAGCTTTTGACCAACCGCCCCAGATTTTTCAGCACCAGGGCATCTTTGTAGTTCAATGTGGAGTAGCTGACATCAACCACCGTATCGCCCGGCGGCAGATCGGCTTCGGTGAGATTTTGGATAGCGTAGGAGAGGTTTTCGCCGTCTTTAGAAACAACCAAAGCGCGGAACGACGAGGTATCAGACATTGGTCCTCCACAAAAAAGCAATGAAGCAACAGCGCATGCGAATCCCTTCGGGGATAGGGTGGGAAGCTGCAATGCTACATCCAACCCCCATCCACGATATAGTTCTGGCTGGTGCACATCCGGCTATCATCGGCAGCAAGCCAAAGGCAAAGGCGCGCCAGATCGGCCGGATAGACTTTTTCCTTAAGACACTGGTTCTTCAACAAATCGGCTTCCGCTTCCGGAGTGAGCCAAAGCCGCATTTGCCGCTCGGTCATCACCCAGCCGGGAATAATACAATTCACCCGAATCCCCCACGGGCCAAGATCGCGCGCAAGCCCCCGCGTTAATCCTTCTACCGCGGCTTTGGCCGTGGTGTAGGCCGGCATGCCGCCGATTCCGACATGCCAACTGATCGATCCGAAGTTCAGAATGACCCCCTTTTTCGCTGCCTTCATCATCGGAATCACGGCCTGGGCAGCGAAGAACTGATGCCGCAGATTAATCTGCAGCCGCTCGTCCCAGTATTCCGGAGTGACGCTTTCAATACTATGGCGATCGTCGTTCGCGGCGTTGTTGATTAAAACCTCGATCGGCCCGACGGCGGAAGCAGCCTGTTGAATTGCCGCTTGCAGCGCCGGAATGTCGTGCAGGTCGCAATGCTGATAGTAGGGTTTCGGATGTCCCGCCCGCGCGAGTTTCTCGCAAACGGCTTCGGCCGCTTCGTCAAGAATATCGAGAAAGGCGACCCGCGCGCCTTGCCAAGCAAAATGCTCCACCAGCGCGGCGCCGATGCCGCTCGCTCCGCCGGTAATATAAACCACGCGATCTTTTAGGCTCGGATAGATCGCAAAACGGCTTGTGTCTGTCATGTACTGACCTCCCACGCTTGTTATGGTTGCCAAAAACCGCCACCTCCGGCAGCTTTGTCTGTGTCTGTCAAAAATCGGTAGACCGTTCGGGACGAAAATATTTCCCCGGGGCGCAAGAGCGTTGCGGGGAATTGCGGATTATTCGGCGAGTCCGGGAAATGCTGCGTTTCGAGGCAAAAACCGTCGGACTGTCGATAGGCGCGCCCTTCCGCGCCCACAAGGCTTCCGTTCAGGCCGTTTCCGCTGTAGAACTGCAAGCCCGGTTCGGTGGTCAGCACCTCCAGAATTCGGCCGCTTTTCGGCTCATACACACGTGCGGCGAGGTGAAGGTCACGGCCGTTTTGGTGTGGGTTCGTATCAAGTTTGTCCAGAACATAGTTGTGATCGTAGCCTCGCGCGTGAAGAAGCTGCGGAAAGGCCTCGCGAATCCGTGCTCCGATCGCGGTTGGCCGGCGAAAATCAAGCGGCGTGTCGGCAACAGAAGCAATTTCCCCCGTCGGAAGAAGTTCGGCGTTGATCGGCGTGTAGCGGCTGGCGAAAATCTCCAACAGATGCTCATCAACGCTGCCGGACCCGGCGCCGGCTAAATTGAAGTAGCAATGGCTGGTCGGGTTTACGAAGGTTTCGCGGTCAGTGGTGATGCGATAGTCGATCGCGAGCGCATTCTCGGCGAGGCTGTAGCGCACCTTAAGTGCGAGCGTGCCCGGAAAGCCGCCTTCGCCGTCGGGGCATTGCAAAGATAGCACCGCGCTTTGGGGTTCAGGCCCCGTCCCGCTCGCACGAACGTTCCAAAGGCAGGTGTGAAACCCGGCTTTCCCGCCATGCAGGGTGTTTCTCCCGTCGTTCGCATCCAGCCTATAGATCCTGCCGCCAAGGGAAAATTGCGCGCCGCCGATCCGGTTCGCGTAGCGGCCGATCAACGCTCCGAAATAGGCCGCCTCGCCCCCTTGCTGATAGAGCTCCCCGCGGGCAAATCCCAAGACCACGTTGGTCGGCCGACCTTCACGGTCGGGTACCTGGATTTCCGTAATGACGCCGCCCAGGTTCAGGAAGCGGACAATCATGCTGAGCCCATCGCGGAGGGTATAGCGCACGATCGGGCGCCCGTCCGGCGTCAGCCCAAACGCTTCCTGTGGCAATGCAACAATCATTTCCGGCTCTTTCGTGATTCCCTGGCTTTTTGCTTCCCGATGAGGAGCATAAGGCCGAGGTTGCCAGCCCGGCAACCGCCCCCTAGCATCTCTCTTGGTTTCGGCTATGCTCATTTCTGGCACCGAATCTAAGACAGGGAGGGGAGAAATGTCAGGACCGGCTGCTTCCGCACCTTTGATGAGGCTCGCGCACTCCGAAGCCGACCATCAAGCCCAGCTTCGACGGGCGGTTATCGCAAGTACCATCGGAACAACTATCGAGTGGTATGACTTTTTCCTTTATTCCATTGTTACGGGGTTGGTTTTTGCGAAACTCTATTTCCCCAAATCCGATCCTTTGGTAGGCACGTTAGAGGCGTTTCTGATCTATGCGGTGGGTTTCGTCGCGCGTCCGGTGGGTGCTGCGATTTTCGGTCATTTCGGCGATCGGATCGGGCGCAAATCCACCTTAATCGCCACGCTTCTCTTGATGGGAATCGCTACCTTCCTTGTGGCCCTTGTGCCGGGTTACCAAACAATCGGCATTTGGGGCGCCATTCTGCTGACCATCCTTCGATTTATACAGGGCGTTGGCGTGGGCGGGGAATGGGGCGGATCCGTCTTGCTTGCCATGGAATGGACCCAAACCACCAAGCATCGCGGTTTTGTCGCCTCCTGGCCGCAATTCGGTGTTCCGGCGGGGTTGTTTATTTCCAATCTCGCGGTGTTGGCCTTCAGTGCGCTCTCCGGTCCTGACTTTTTAACCTGGGGTTGGCGTGTGCCGTTTCTGCTCAGCATTATTCTCGTCGGTATCGGGCTTTGGATTCGGCTTGGCATTCTGGAAACGCCGACGTTTCGGAATATTATCGAGACGAAACGCGTTGAGCGCGCGCCGATGCTCGAGGTATGGCGGAAGCATGCGCGCGAAATCATTGTCAGCGCATTCGCACGGATGGCGGAGCAAGCGCCGTTTTATATTTTCACCGCCTTCGTATTTTCCTACGGCGTAACCGCCCTGCATCTTTCGCGCAACCTTTTGTTGAAATCGGTTTTGGTTGCATCCGTCGTGTCCTGGATTACCATTCCTCTCGCAGGGCATTTGTCCGACCGTTTTGGAAGGCGTAACGTTTATATATTCGGTGCTGTCGTCACCGGCATTTTCGGCTGGATTTACTTTGCGATGCTTGATACTCAGGCTCCTTTCTGGGTTTTCATTGCCATCGTTCTCTCTCTTATCCCGCATGATTTGATGTACGGCCCGCAAGCGGCGTTGATTGCCGAGAGCTTCACCCCGCGTTTGCGTTACAGCGGCGCTTCCGTGGGCTATCAGCTTGCGTCTATCATCGCCGGCGGGCCGGCGCCGATGATCGCAACCGCGCTTTTTGCCACCTATCATAGCGGCTACGCCATTGCCGCGTTCATTACGGTCTGCGCGGTGATCAGCGTAATCGCAACGTTGATGCTGAAAGATTATACGGGCCGCGATATCAGCGAGGAGTATGACCGCTAGCGGTCACGTCCAGTCGCATAAGAACGAGAGGTGCCGAACCATTGCATTGCGAAAACATCCGTGCAAGCGTGCCTTTTTCGGAGGCTTCCAGGTTCGGCCGCGCAATGACGGCACCTCTCGATTTCGGCAAAACACTATCTGCCGAACTTGAGCATCAAAGCTATCCCACGCGCGTTATATTTGCCGCGGCGGTAAATAGACGACAAGCCCTTCCAGCTCCGGTGTTACGGTAATTTGGCAGCTCAGCCGGCTGTTCGGAAGACGTTCCGCAGCCGTGGTATCCAGCATTTCATCTTCCGCCGGATGCGGCGGGGGAAGCAAGGCCAGTTGGGCGGGTTCGACATAAACATGGCAGGTCGCGCACATGCACGAACCTCCGCATTCCGCGACAATGCCCTCAATACCGTTGGCGAGCGCCGTCTGCATGACGCTGTTGCCTGCCACGGCGTCGACGGTTTCGCGGGTGCCGTCGGTATGGACATAAGTGATTTTTACCATAGGCGGTTCTGAGGCATTTCTTCTTCCAAAACCTGTTGCGTTGCCAAACGTCTAGCCATTTGACGAGCCTCCGAAAAGCCCTTTTCCGAATTCTTGGAGGACAAAACGGAGTGCTTGACGGGCGCACAAATCAGCGCTCATTATGGCTGCGTTAAAGACCGGGGGGTCCCCGGAAATGCTGCAGTGCCGCGCAAAATGCTGGCGCAAATAAAAATGGGGAGAAAACGTGCCGAGGAGCTTGGCTTACCAAACTAGGCTTCTGCGTCATCAAAAAGCTTCATATCGGCGGCACGATCAATCCTCCAGCGTTATGCATATCTATATACGACGACCGGTTACCGGGAGCAACCGGCGGCCATCGGCTCTCTTGAGCATTGCAGCCATACCCATCGCGAAACTTGGGTGCTTTGCCAATCGCTGCCCACTCGCGACAAGCAGAAGAACTCAACCAGAAATGAATGTCACAATAGATAGATATGGAGAGGAACGATGATTACTCTGCGCGTAAACGGGCAGGAGCAGTCGTTCGATGGAGATCCATCGCTGCCCCTGCTCTGGTATCTCAGAGACGAACTCGGACTGACCGGATCGAAATACGGGTGCGGTGAAGGATTGTGCGGTGCGTGCACCGTTCATCTTGACGGCCAGGCCGTACGTTCTTGCACCGTTCTAATGTCGGATGCCGCGGGCAAAAGCGTGGTGACCATCGAGGGCTTGGATCCGCGCGGCAACCACCCGGTGCAACGCGCATGGCGGGCCTTGGGCGTGCCGCAATGCGGCTTCTGCCAGGCCGGGCAAATCATGCAGGCGGCGGCGCTTCTTGCCACAAAGCCCAACCCGACGGACGAAGAGATTAACGTTGCAATGGACGGCAATATCTGCCGCTGCGGTTGTTATCAGCGGATTCAGGCTGCCGTTCGCATGGCTGCAACAGGAGTCTGAGCAATGACGCAAATCATTGAAAATGTCAGCCGGCGCGGCGTGCTGAAAGGTGTGGTTGCGACCGGCGCGCTGATCTTGGCGGTTCGTGCGTTGCCCAGCATGGCGGCCGGATCCGGACTGCCGAAGTATCAAACCGGCGCCGGTGCCATGCCGCATGGCGTGGTGACTGATCCGCATGTCTTTATCGCGATCGATAGCGCCGGGCTCGTGACCATTGTTGCCGCCCGCGCCGAGATGGGCACGGGGGCTGCACGCACCAGCCTGCCGATGATCCTTGCCGATGAACTGGAGGCCGACTGGTCGCGCGTGCGTATCGTGCAAGGCGAGGGCAACGAGGAGAAATACGGCAACCAGGACACCGACGGCTCCCGCAGCGTGCGGCATTGGCTGTGGCCGATGCGCGAATGCGGCGCGGCCATGCGGATGATGCTGGAAACCGCCGCCGCCGCCCGGTGGGGCGTGGATGTCAGTGAAGTAGAAGCCACCAATCACGAAGTGGTGCATCGCAGCTCCGGCCGACGGTTGGGATACGGCGCGCTTGCTGCCGATGCCATGAAACTGCCCGTGCCGGCTAAGGAAACGCTGCGCTTCAAAGATCCCGCCGCGTTCCGTTATATCGGAACCGGCTCGATCCCGGTTGTCGATTTGTTCGATATCACAACCGGTCGGGCCATGTATGGGCAAGACGTCCGCCTGCCCGGCATGAAGTACGCGGTTATTGCGCGGCCGCCTGTGCTGAACGGCAAGCTCGTCTCCTTTGATGCCACCGAAGCGCTGAAGGTTCCGGGCGTCGAAAAGGTGATCGAGGTCAAGGGCTGGAAGTGGCCGGCGAAGTTCCAACCCCTCGGTGGCGTGGCCGTGATCGCGCGTAATACCGGAGCGGCGATTAAAGGGCGTGCGGCCCTGAAGATCGTCTGGGATGACGGCGAGCACGCGGTTTATGACTCCGACAAATACCGCGAGTATTTGATGGAAACATCCCGCAAGCCCGGCAAGACGGTGCGCAACGAAGGCGACATAGACGCCGCAATGAGTAAGGCGGCGCGCGTCATTGTCGGGGAATACTATATCCCGCACCTTGCGCACGCGACCATGGAGCCGCCTTGCGCGACCGCGGTGGTCACGGCGGATCGCGCGGAAATTTGGGCACCGCTCCAGAGCCCGGGCGGATCACGTGAGGATATCGCCAAAACTCTCGGATTGCCCCCAGAGAAGGTGGTAGTGAACGAAACCTTGCTCGGCGGTGGCTTCGGGCGCAAGTCCAAGTGCGACTACGCGCAAGAAGCGGCGCTGCTCTCAAAAGCGCTGGGCGGTACGCCGGTCAAGGTTATCTGGACGCGCGAGGATGATCTCCAGCACGGCTACCTCCACACCGTTGCGTATGAGCGGATCGAAGCGGCGGTCGACCAGAACAACAAGGTGATCGGCTGGCGGCACCGCAGCGTGGCTCCCACAATCTGGTCCACCTTCATGCCTGATCCGAAATATCAGCAACCGCTCGAGCAGAGCATGGGACTGATCGATGTGCCGTTCGACATCCCCAACATCCGCTGCGAGGTTGGCGAAGCACCGGCACACACGCGGATCGGCTGGTATCGCTCGGTTTACAACATTCCGCATGCCTTTGCCGTGCAATCCTTTGTCGGCGAGCTTGCTGCCGCTCTCGGCAAGGATCAGAAGGAAATGTTGTTGGAGCTGATCGGGCCGCCGCGTATCGTGGATCCGCGCAAGTCGGTGAAGGAGCTCTGGAACTACGGTGAGCCGTTCGACAGCTACCCGATCGATACCGGCCGCCTTGCGCGCGTGGTGGAGCTGGTAGCCGAGAAGGCGGGCTGGGGGCGCAAATTGCCGCCAGGGCATGGCCTCGGCATCGCGGTGCATCGCAGCTTCGTCAGCTACGTTGCCACCGTCGTTGAAGTCGCGGTGGACGCGAAAGGCAACCTGTCCATTCCGCGGGTGGACACCGCCATCGATTGCGGCTTCCACGTCAACCCGGAACGTATCACCGCGCAGTGCGAAGGCGGCGCCGTGATGGGGCTCAGCAACGCAAAGAACTGCGCCATAACCTTCAAAAACGGGCGTGTGCAGCAGACAAACTACAACACCTATCCGGTGGTGCGGATTTCTGAAGCACCGAAGGTGACAAACGTCTACATCGTCCCGGCGAGCATCGACGTGCCGCCGTCCGGTGTCGGTGAGCCGCCCGTGCCTCCGTTCGCGCCGGCGCTTTGCAACGCCATTTTTGCCGCAACCGGCAAGCGCATCCGCAGCCTGCCGATCGGCAATCAACTGGCGACTTAGTGCGCGCGCACTGAGGCCTGATGCCGCTTTCCTCGTCTCTCCCCTTTCCCGGTTTCCGGGAAGGGGGAGCAGGAGGGAAGGGGGCGGGGAGGGCATGGATAGGGCCTTCTCCGAGTATAAGAATACGAAGTCGTTTTTTCGCTTATTTCGAATCTGCCGCCGGCCTCTCAACCGGCGGCATTTTTTCGTGACCGGCTTCCATCGTCTCCGAACTTTTGCGCTCTGCGAAAATCACGTGCGCTCGGCCGAGCGTGTCGCGCACGCAATCATCAGCTTCCAGATAATCCGGCCCGATCGGCACTTTTCCGAAGCCGCCCGGAATATCAAGAACGTATGTCGGCCATGCAAGCCCGCTGATCCGCCCGCGAAGCTTTTGAAGAAGAGCCCGCCCCTCGCTGATCGGCACGTGAAATCGCGCGGTTCCGGGGGCGGCATCAAGTTGGTGCAGGTAATAAGGCTTCACACGCACCCGCAACATAGCCCGGAATAGTGCCTCGAGCGCTTCGACGGTATCGTTAACGCCGCGGAGAAGCACGGATTGCCCAAGGACAGGAATTGCTTGCGCTTGGATCAGGCGCAGTGCTTTCTCGGCCTTTGGGGTTAACTCGCGCGCATGATTGATATGCACCACAACGAAGAGGGCACGCTCGGTTGCCAAGGCAGCCACAAGTTCCGACGTGATCCGGCTTGGATCCGCAACGGGGACACGCGAGTGAATCCGCACAATCTCGATATGCGGAAGAGAAGAGAGGGCCTCGATAATTTCCTGAAGCCGGCGCGGTGAAAGCAGAAACGGATCACCTCCGGAAACGATCACCTCCCGTATGGCGGGATGCGCGGCAATCCAATCAAGAGCGGCTTTCAGTTCGGTGTCGCTCAACATCCCGCCGTCCGGCCCTACCTCTTCGCGGCGAAAGCAAAAACGGCAATAAAGAGGGCAGATAAGAAGCGGTTTTAAGAGGACGCGGTCGGGATAGCGATGCACCAAGCCCTTTATCGGCGAAAGCGCGAGATCGGCAATCGGATCCGATGTCTCGTGCGGCGCGATTTTCCATTCATCGGGATGCGGTATCACTTGCCGCGCGATCGGATCGTCAGGGTGCTCGATCAGCGCCGCAAAGGCTTCCGGAACCGCAATAGGGTAACGCTCGGCCAAAGCCCGCACGGCCGGGATATCTTCTTTTTGAATGAGACCGGCCGCATAGAGTGTTTCCGCATCCCTTAACGTGCGGGGCGAACGGGGAGGTGGGTCGTTATGCATCGAAGAAGGTTCTAGAAAGAGCGTGCCGATGTCGCAACCGTCATGGCATCCGGAGAGTTATGCGGCAAGACTGCCGTTTTTGCGCCGCCGTGCATTATTGACACAAGGCATACGGGCGTTCTTTCACGCCCGCGGCTATACCGAGGTGGAAACCCCTTACGCCGTTCTGACCCCAGGCGAAGAGGTGCACCTGCGCGCATTTTCCACCACCTTGGAACATACGGACGGCACCCGCCAAACCCTTTGGCTGCACACCAGCCCCGAATTCGCTATGAAGCGGCTTTTGGTTGCCGGCAGCGGCCCAATCTTTCAGCTTGCGCGCGTCTGGCGCAACGGTGAAGCGAGTGAAACGCATCTCCATGAGTTTACCATGTTGGAGTGGTATCGGCCCGGCGCGAGCATGGATGCGCTGATCGAGGAAACCCACGCCTTCTTGCAGGCGGTTTTGCCCCCGGTGGTGACTTGCCGCGGCGTGCGCACGGAGCTTTCGCGTTTTGAGAGAATAACGGTTGCGGATGCTTTTGCGCGCTACGTGGGTGCCGATCTTCTGGCCACCGCCGGAGATGCCAAAGCTCTGGCCGGCGAAGCAGGCGTTTCGCTGCGCGAGGGAGAAACGTGGGAGGATTTGTTTTTTCGCTTGCTGCTCCAATATATCGAGCCGCATTTGGGAAGAGACCATCCGACCTTCCTCACCCATTGGCCTGTTGCGCAGGCGGCGCTGGCGCGGGCGGACCCTGCGGATCCCCGCGTTGCCGAGCGTTTTGAAGTGTTCGTTTGCGGCATCGAGCTCGCCAACGCCTTTGTCGAGCTGACCGATGCCGAGGAGCAGCGCCGCCGGTTCCTTTCCGATCGGGCGCGGCGCAAGGCGCTCAACGGCCAGGACTGGCCCATGGATGAAGATTTCCTGGCGGCACTCGCGTTCGGGCTGCCGGCTTGCGCCGGGATCGCACTCGGATTTGACCGGCTTGCCATGATTGCTGCCGGAGCCAACCGGATTCAGGATGTGCAGTGGCTTCCGCTTGCTGCGCGGGCGTAATTTTGCCATCGGGTAAGGATAAAAATTTTGCCGAATAAGGGAACGAAGCCGCTGGGGTCGCGTAGGGTAGCGCTGCTATGAAACACGCTCGAAAGCCATTCGCAGCCGTAAGGATGCTCGCGTTGGCTCTGGCCATGGGTGTACTTGCCGGCTGCACCGGGCTCTACGACGACTATGGAGACTATGGATATTACGGATACGGCTATCCCGGCTACGAGGGCTATTACGGCGGCTACGGCTATGGCGACGGTTTCTACGAGCCGGGGCCCTATTACGGCGGCGGGCTTTTCGGTCTCGGAGTGATCGGCGGCGGATGGGGAGGCTGGCACGGGCACGATCACGGCTGGGCGCGTACGGCGCATGGGGGCTGGGCTGGAGCACGCGGCGGTTTCCGCGCGCCGGCCGGGCGTGTCGGCGGAGGGTTCGGCGGCTTCCGCGGCGGAGGCGGTTTCCACGGCGGCGCGCGCTAACGCCGCCGATCGATACTCTTTTGATCCATCCTCCCTCTAATGAGAGGTGCCGCCGACCGTAAGCGCGGTAATCTTAATACTGGGTTGGCCTACGCCGACCGGCACTCCTTGGCCGTTTTTGCCGCAAGTCCCGATGCCGGGGTCAAGCGCGAAATCGGCACCGATCATGGCCACTTTGGTCAGCACGTCCGGCCCGTTTCCGATCAGGGTTGCACCTTTCACCGGGGCCGTAATGCGGCCGCCTTCGATCAAATAGGCCTCGCTTGCCGAAAAGACGAACTTGCCCGAGGTGATATCCACCTGCCCGCCGCCGAAGTTTACGGCGTAAAGGCCGCGCTCCACGGAGCGGATCATTTCCTCCAGGCTATGGCTTCCCGCCATCATCATCGTGTTGGTCATCCGCGGCATGGGTGCATGGGCATAGGATTGGCGGCGGCCGTTGCCGGTGGGGAGCATGCCCATCAGCCGGGCGTTCAGACGGTCTTGCATATAGCCCACCAGAATCCCGTCCTCGATCAATACCGTCCGGCTGGAGGGCGTGCCCTCGTCGTCGACCGTAATGCTGCCGCGCCGGTCGGGGAGCGTTCCGTCATCCACCACGGTTACGCCGCGCGCCGCGACGCGGCTTCCCAAGAGCCCAGCGAAGGCCGAGGTCCGCTTGCGGTTGAAATCTCCTTCCAGCCCGTGTCCGATAGCTTCATGCAGCAGAATGCCGGGCCAGCCCGGGCCAAGAACCACGGGCATTTCGCCGGCCGGAGCGGGGCGGCTTTCCAGCTGCACCAGCGCTTGCCTCAGCGCCTCGTCCACTGCCTTTTGCCAAGTTTCCGGCTGCAGGAGCGAATCGTATCCGTAGCGACCGCCGAGGCCGTAGCTTCCGGTCTCGCGCCGCCCATTCGCTTCTACCACCACCGCGACATTCAGCCGCACCAGCGGCCTGAGATCGGCAACCCGCATGCCGTCGGCGCGCAAAATCTCAACCACCTGCCACTCTCCGGAGAGCGAGGCGAGCACCTGGCAAATCCGGGTATCTTTGCCGCGGGCGTAGGAATCGATCGCGGCCAAAACGCGGGTTCGCTCGGCAAACGGCACCGGCAGAAGGGGGTTGGCATCGGAATAAAGCCGCGCGTTGGTGCCTCGCGGCGGTTCCGCCGCCTGCGGCGTGTGTCCCTTGGTCACGGCGGCAACCGTCTCTGCGGCGCGTCGCAGCGCCGGCTCGGAGATTTCGCTGGCATGCGCGAAGCCGGTGGCCTCGCCGGCCACGGTGCGAAGCCCGAAGCCCAGAGATGCATCGAAACCGGCGGCGCGGATGCGGCTATCCTCTAACGCGAGCTGTTCGCTTTCGCGGTATTCCAGAAAGAGTTCGCCGTCATCGGCAGGGCCGACGGCCTCCGCCAAAATATGTTCGGCAGTCGCCCGATCGAGCTTCGCATCCGGGCGATTGAAAAAGAGCCGATCCGCGGTTTCCAGAGGGCTTGTTGCTTGCTCCAATGCCAATTCGGCCTCCATTGGGGGAGATAAACGCACTGCCATAGCATTTACATGAGGGCGCGGGCGGAAAAAACGAGGGCCGCGTCCGACAGTGCAGCAAAGATGCGCAAAGCTTTAAACAAGGCCGCGCCGGAGCTTCCGGGCCGGGGCGGGCTGGGGGCGCGCACCGCGGAGCGTATGCACAACGGCCATTGCCGCGGTGAGCACAATCATCGCTCCCACTTGGTGGGCCACGGCAATCGGGACCGGCACAACCAGGAGCAAGGTGGTAACCCCGAGAGCGTATTGGCCAAGAACGGCAAGGCCCAGCGCCAGCACAGCTCTCCGCGCGCGCTGCGGCAACGGCGTTGTCAAACCCACCGCAGTGGTGAGAAGACCAAGCACCAAAGTAACGGTGGCGATCAGGCGATGATCAAACTGCACCGCCGCGATATTTTCCGTCAAATTTCGCCAGAAAGGTTCCAGACGTGCATAGTCCGCCGGCCATAAACGCCCGTCCATTAGCGGAAACGTGTTGTAATCCAGCCCCGCATGCAGCCCCGCGGTTAATCCGCCCGCGATGATGGTCAGGGTTATCGATCCTAACGTGGCGAAGCCAAGCCGCCGCAGTAGGCGCGCCCTTGGCGATACCAGCCGTATCTCCGCCGGGTGCAAAATGGTGAGCCCGGTCCAGAACATGGCCGCATAAACGGCAATGGCCAGCATCAGATGGATAACCAGCCGATAAGGTGAAACAGAGGTGGTATTCGGGAAGAAGCCGGAGGCAACCATAAACCACCCGACCCCGCCTTGCAGCCCGCCCAAAAGAAAAATACCGCCAAGCTTTGGCCAGAGCGCACGAGGAATGCGCTTGGTTGCCGCTAGCCACACAAAGGGCACCAGAAAGGCAAGCCCGATCAGCCTGCCCCAGAGCCGGTGCACCCATTCCAGCCAGAAAATCTGTTTGAAGCCGGCCAGCCCAAAGCCTTCGTGCTCCAGGCGGTATTGCGGGATTTTCTGATAAAGCGAAAAGAGTCGGTTCCACTCGGCATCGCTCATCGGGGGAAGCACGCCGGTGATCGGCGCCCATTCCATAATAGAAAGACCGGAACCTGTCAGCCGCGTGGCACCGCCGAGCGCAACCATGATCAATGTCATGAAGCAGAGCGTGAAAAGCCAGCTCGCCACCACTCGGCGGTTGGCTCGTTCTGCGGGCGTATCGGTGGGCAGGCCGACGGCGAGATCTGGCGTATCGAAGGGCATATTTAAATCTTACACCTTTACGCTGCGTTTTGTCATGGCCTGCGCCGAAGGCAGAGGTGCAACGGGGCTTTGCCGGAGGGGTGTCCGCAAGATGGAGGCCAGAACCGATTTCATGAAATCGCCCAGAAGCCGAAAATCCTCTTTGCGCACGGCGCTCGCCCGCCAGGCGAGAGCGATCCGACGCGGCGGCGCCTCGGCATCGAGCGGCCGCGCCAGCAGGCTTCCATCGGGCGGCAGCTCCGTCGGAAGGGCGAGCCGCGGCGCCAGCGTCACCCCCAAGCCGCCGACCGCCATCTGAATCACGGTGCGCAGGCTCGTGCCTTGAAAGACCTCATTTTGTGCAGGGCCGGAAAACCGGCAAGCCTCCAGTGCGTGCCGACGCAGGCAATGGCCGTCTTCCAAAAGCAGCAGATTTTGATCGGCCAGCCAATCACGCTTGATGCGGCTGGCCTCCGCAAGCGGATGGGTGCGCGGAAGCACAACGAAAAGAGGGTCTTCGGCAAGTTCCATCACCTCCAGCCTGCTTACGTCATACGGCAATGCCAGCGCCACCACATCCAGCTGGTCGGCTGCGAGTTTTTCCAAAAGCGGGGCGGTCTGTTCCTCGCGAAGATAGAGCTGAAGCTTTGGGAATTTCTGCACCAGGCCCGGCATCATGGCAGGCACAAGATAGGGGCCGATGGTCGGGATCACCCCGAGCCGAAGCGGCCCGACAAGCGGCTCGCGGGCGCTTTGAACCAGTTCGAGAAGATCCTTCGCATCGCGAAGCAGGCGTTGGCCGCGTGCCGCCACTTCGGCGCCGAGCGGCGTCAAATTCACCCCACGGCGGCTCCGCTCCACGAGCACGACGCCGAGCCGCTTTTCCAATTCCTGAATGCCGGCGCTGAGCGTGGATTGCGTCACGGCGCAGGCCGAAGCGGCGCGGCCGAAATGCCGATGCTCGGCGATCGCGGCGAGAAAGCGCAACTGTTGAAGGCTCGGCAAATATATCATCGATTTTTCCGATCACGAATTACGTAACAATTTGTTCGATCGATTGCAAGCACCCCTCTATCCTCCCGAACACGCTTCGGGCGGCATCAAAGAGCAGCCGGAAGCGATCACGTTCCGAATGCATCTCTTCAGGAGGGCTGTTGTTGTGAAGCAAAAAACCGTAGCGCGAGAGCTTATCGAGAAAGCCGGCGTTGACATCGACAAACTGCTCGATTTGCTGGTGCGAAATGCAGCTGCAGAGCTGACAACCTACTATTACTACACGATCCTTCGCGTGAATCTCATCGGGCTCGAGGGCGAGGGATTGAAACAGATCGCCGAGGATGCGCGCATCGAAGACCGCAACCATTTCGAAGCGCTGGTGCCGAGAATTTACGAACTCGGCGGCGAGCTGCCGAAAAACATGGTCGATTTCCACAATTGCTCCGCATGTCCGCCGGCATTTCTGCCTCCCGATCCGACCGACGTGAAGGCTATGTTGGAAGTGCTCTTAAAGGCCGAACAATGCGCCGTGCGCGGTTACACGCAAATCTGCAATATGACCGCGGGCAAGGATCATCGCACTTATGATCTTGCTCTTGCCATTCTGCATGAGGAAATCGAGCACGAAGCGTGGTTTGCCGAGTTTCTCGGCAACGGCCCGAGCGGTCATTACAGCCGCGAAGGCCGGCCGAACTCGCCATATGTCGGCAAATTTCTGAATGCCGGCCAAGGATGATACCGCTGCGGTCGGGGGCGGCCAAATTGCCGCTCCCGACCAAGGCGTTCCGGTTCGCTATACGCGCGAACTATTGGCCCGCTTCGACGGGACCGATCCACGTTTGCCGGTTCTGATTGCTTATCATGGCCGCGTCTACGACGTGAGCCGGTGCTTCTTGTGGAGAGGGGGCCGTCACTTTTGGCATCGTGCCGGCCGCGATCTCACCGATGCCATGGCGGAAGCCCCGCATGCCGATAGCATACTGGCGCGCGCTGTCTGCGTCGGGATTTTCGATCCGGGTTAGCAATTTTTGATGATCACGCTCAGCCGACAGACCAATTGCTCGGCGTGTTTCAAAACTGATCGCCAAGATTTCAAGGAGCCGCGATTATCGTCCGAGCGCGTTTGCTTCGCGCGATCGGTTCCTCTCGTCGCTATTCCAGCTTGCGCCGATCCTCGATCATTTTGGCATCGGCCGGAAGCGTGCCCGGTCTGCAGACGACAATGCGTCCGCGCAGTTTGGTAGCCGAGCGCAAATCTTCCAGGAGGGCTGCTTCGGAAAAAGAGCCGGGGTCCGAAACCTCGACTTCGAGAAACATCTCATCGGCATCGCCGATCCGGTCCACCACCAGGCGCGCTTTCGAAACCATCGGATGTTTCTTGACCACCGCATTCACTTGTGCGGGGTGGACAAACATGCCGCGGATTTTCGTCGCTTGATCGGCGCGCCCGAGCCAGCCCCGCAAACGCATATTAGTGCGTCCGCACGGGCTAATCCCGGCAAGCTCGGAGGAAAGATCACCGGTGGCGAAGCGAATCAGCGGGTAGTCGGGCTGCAACAGCGTCACCACCACCTCGCCCACATCGCCCGTTTTTTCTACGGGTTCGCCGGTGCCCGGGCGCACAAGTTCCACCACGATGTTCTCGGTGACAATCAGGCCCTCTTCGGTCTCGCTTTCATAGGCAATCAGGCCCACATCCGCGGTGCCGTAACACTGGCGGGCGGTTATGCCGAAGGCCTTGAACTCTGAGCGTTGAGATGGAAGGAACGCCTCGCCCGAGACCAAAGCTTTCTTGAGCGAGGAGATTTCCACGCCTTCGGCGCGCGCTTTCTCGAGGAGAATTTTCAGGAACGAAGGCGTGCCGCAATAGCCGTCCGGGCGGATGGCCGCAATCGCCTGCAATTGCTGTTCCGTCTGGCCGACCCCGCCCGGCACCACGGCGCATTCCAGCGCTTGTGCGCCGCTTTCAATCATGGCGCCGGCCGGGGTGAGGTGATAGGAAAAAGAATTGTGGATGATATCGCCGGGCCGAAACCCTGCGGCGAAGAGCGCGCGTGCAAAACCCCAATAGTCTTTGCGTCGGCCCTCAAGGTCGTAAATCGGGCCGGGGGAGGCAAAAATACGGGCAAGCCGGCCAGGCGGCGTCGCGTTAAGCCCTCCGAACGGATAGTTTTTGGATTGGATTTCAATCAAATCCGCTTTGCGCGTAACGGGAAGCTCTGCCAAGGCTTTGCGGCTGTTAATCTCAGCAGGCTCCACGTCTTTCAGCAATGCGCCAAAATAGGCCGAATGCGCCTTGGCGTAGGCGATCTGTCCGGGCAGCGCTTCCATTAACGCGCGCTCCCGGACGATCGGGTCGCGGATCTCCAAACTGTCATAATAACGATCCGTCTGTTCCATGCCGGCCTCTCGGAATCTTCACAGCCATCGCTTGCGGCGTTTGAAGGATTTTAAGTTCTTGAACGAACGGCGCTCCTCGCGCTCGCCTTGGCCGAGGTAGAATTCCTTGACATCCTGATTGTTTCGGAGTGCCGCCGCCGTGCCGTCGAGCACGACCTTGCCCTGCTCCATAATGTATCCGTAGTGCGCCAGTGCCAGCGCCGCGCGCGCATTTTGTTCCACAAGAAGAACGGTCACGCCGAGCTCGCGGTTGAGCTTCTGAATAATCGCAAACACTTCTTTCATCACCGCCGGCGCAAGCCCCATGGAGGGTTCGTCCAAAAGCATAAGCTTCGGCGAGGCCATCAGCGCCCGGCCGATGGCAAGCATCTGTTGCTCACCCCCGGAGAGGTAGCCCGCCAGCCCTTTCCGCTCTTTGAGACGAGGGAAGTAATGAAAAACCCGCTCGATATCCGATTTTATGTGTCCGTCGCGGCGGGTGTAAGCGCCCAAGCGCAGATTTTCCAGTACGGTCATGTCGGCCACGATGCCGCGCCCTTCCATGACTTGGACGATGCCGCGCCGCACAATCCGATCCGGTTCGATATCGTTGATGCGGCTGCCCATGAAGCGGACGTCACCGCGCGTAATTTCGCCGTCTTCGGCTTTTAACAGGCCGGAGATTGCTTTCAGCGTCGTCGATTTTCCGGCGCCGTTCGGGCCAAGCAACGCGACAATCTGGCCTTTCGGCACGTGCAGCGAAAAGCCGCGCAAGACCAAGATCACATCGTTGTAGACGACTTCGATATTGTTCACGGAAAGCATCGGCTCCGCTGCCGTCTGGGCAGCGGGAGCCGAGTTTGCAGCAACGTCTGCCATTAGGCGTCTGATCTCACCTCTGTTGCGCGACCTTTAGAAATCTCCGTGAACATCTCGGCCTTTTTGGACGTTTGTCCCGATGCAACGCAGTGAGAGCGTGCGCACCGTTCACCAGCCCAAAAGTTCCGTCTTGCGGGGCAAAGTGATGGTTGCGACTTTTTCAAGCCGAATAACTCCGGACTTCACGAGTTCTCCCACCGGCGCATCCGTCGGGCCATTCACCACTGCGCGATAGAGATCAACCCGCATTGTGGGGCGATGGTCGGTCGGTGTCCAGGTCGAGGGGTTGCACACGCCTTCGGTTCCCTTCGGCACCCAGTCCTTTTTCTGGTACATGCCGTCGCGGATGTTTACCCCCGTCACGCCGCCGTGGGTATCCGCCCAGTCCATCGCTTCCTTCATGAAAAGTGCGGTGCAGACTCCGGCGAGATAATGCACCGGCCGATATGCCGTCCCGCTTGGGTCCGACATTTTCGAGATTTCCCGCATCGTTGCAAGCCCCGGGGCCTCACCCGCCCAGGTCACCGCGGTGCGCAGCGGAAAGACCACGCCGTTTGCCGCCGTGCCCGCTGCCTTCATGGCATTCTCATCCATTCCCCAAACATTGCCGAGGAACTGCACTTTAACGCCTGCCGCTTGGCAAGCTTTCAAGAGCGAGATATTCGAGCCGCCGGTATTGCCGAGATAGGCATAGTTCGCGCCGGATTGCTTCAAGGTCAGACACTGCGCCGTGTAATCGCCCGGGGTAAGCGCGAAGACAATGGGTTCCAGCACTTCAAAGCCGAGTTCCTTCGCGTAAGCCTCTTCCGCAGCCTTGGGCGAATTCGGATAAGGGTGGTTTGCGCCCATGTGCACCCATTTCGGCTTGCCTTGTCCGCCTTTGGCTTTCCAGTCTTCGGCGGCCCATTGCACCATCGCGCGGGCGGCATCCGAATAGGAAGGGCCGTAGAAAAAGTTGAAGGGCGCGGCGCGCACGCTCTTAGCACTGGCTTTGCCGGTCGGATCCGTCAGCGTTGCGGAATAAGAGCCTGAGTAATAAGGGATTTTGTCTCTCGTCACCATGGCGACCAAGGCTTCGGTATCGGCGGTGCCCCAACCCTGAATCGCCACCACGTGATCAGAGCTGATCCATTTTTTATAAGCCGCGAGCGCCCGTGGTACTTGGTAGCCGTATTCGTTGAATTCGGAATCAATGCGCTTGCCGTGTACGCCGCCGTTCTTGTTGACCCAGGCGATGGCATCCTCGATCCCCTGCCCGTAGGGCTGGCCGACATCCGAAGTAGCGCCGGAATAGTCCGCAAGGTGGCCGATCTTGATGTCTTGCGCAAAGGCCGGGGCGGCAAGGAAGAGTGCGGTAGCGGAAAAGAGAAAAGCCGTTTTCAATTTCATGGACGCTTCCTTTCGTGCAAGGTCTGCTGTGATGCAGGGATTCTGATTGGGCGATGCTCTCATATTCCGTTCAATAGGAGAAGGGATAGAGTTTCCAGTAAGCTTTGATTTGTTGCCAGCGGTGGGCAAGCCCGTCGGGTTCGAAGATCAGAAATAGGATAATACTCGCCCCGATGAGCATTTCCCGCAAATAGGTGATCCCGTCCTTAAGATGGAGCGCGTGGTCAATGGCGCCGCCTTCCAGCGCGGTTGCGAGTGCGCCGGTAAGCTCGGGAAGCGCGACCATAAAGGCAGTACCCATCAGCGAACCCATCACCGAACCGAGCCCGCCGATGATAATCATGCCGAGGAACTGGATGGAGAAGAGAATATCAAGCCCTTCCACCGACATGAAGCCGATATAGTGCGCATAAAGCGCCCCACCGATGCCGGCGTAAAAAGACGAAATTCCGAACGCCATCGTGCGGTATTTGGTAAGGTTTACGCCCATCATCTCGGCCGAGAGATAATGATCTCGAACCGCAACGAGCGCCCGGCCGTCGCGGCTGCGCATAAGGTTGGCGGCAGCGAGATACATCAGCGTAAAGAAGAACAGCACGACATAGAAATAGCGCGTATCGGTTGAAAAATCCGTACCGAACAACGTAAAGGGTGGCGCAACGGCGCCGTGCGTGCCTCCGGTGAACCACTCGGCACGGACGAAGAAATCCTGCAAGATGAATTGCGCGGCGAGTGTAGCGATCGCGAGATAAAGCCCTTTCACTCGCGTTGCCGGCAGGCCGAAGATCAATCCCACCGCGGTTGTCCACAAGCCGGCAAGCACAATGGCAAGCGGCACCGGCACGCCGTGCCTTGCGAGATAGGCGGAAGAAAATCCTCCAAAACCGTAAAACACCGCATGGCCCACCGAGATCTGCCCGGAAAATCCCACCAAAATGTTCAGCCCCAAGGCGGCAATGCCGAGATAACCGATTTGAATCAACAGGCTCAGCAAATAGCCGGAGAGCAGCCACGGGGCGAGACAAAGCAGCAGCAAGCCGGCGAGGGCCCACGCCGTGGACAAGCGGGTGGCAAAAATCGTCTGGTCGGCGCGGTAGCTTGTCCGGTAATCCCCGCAGGGGCGCATCGTCGCGATCGCCATGGGTTAAACCCTTTCGATCTCGTGCGTGCCGAACAGGCCGTAAGGCTTGATCATCAAAATCACGATCAGCACATAAAACGGAACGATTTCGTAAAGATTCCCCCAGTTCAGATACTGGCTATCCAGAAACTGCGCAAGGTTTTCCAGAACCCCGATGATCAACCCGCCGACGACCGCGCCGAAAATCGAATCCAGGCCGCCCAGAATGACGGCCGGAAACACCTTGATCCCGAAATAGGAGAGCGCGGAGGAAACGCCGTTGACAATGCCGACCACCACGCCGGCCACCGCGGAGACCGCCGCCGAAATGCCCCAGGCAAGGGCAAACATCTGCCGAACCGAGATACCGAGCGAAGAGGCGATCTGCTGAGAAAACGCCGTGGCCCGCATGGCGAGCCCTATCCGCGAATACTTAAAGAGCCACGCAAACCCCACCATGATAACAAGGCTCGCCGCGGTTGAAAGCAAATATGCGCTTTGCACGTGAAGGCCGAGAACGTTGACCTGGGAGAGAGCAAAGACGGGTGGAAACGGTTGTGCAAATGTGCCGAACATCCATTTCATCAGCGCTTGAAAGAAAATGGAAAGCCCGATCGTCACCATGATAACGGAAATAATCGGCTCACCGATCAGCGGGCGAAGCACCACCAGTTGCACGAGAATGCCGAAAAGCGTCATGAATGCCAGCGAAATCAGAAAGCCCCAAAGAAAGGGCATATGCCAGGACGTTAGCAGCCACCAGCAGATCCAGGCGCCGATCAGCAAAAACTCGCCTTGCGCGAAATTGACAACTTGCGAGGCCTTGTAAATCAGCACAAAACACATCCCGACCACGCCGTAGAGCGCGCCGATGATCAGCCCGTTCAGCAAAAGCTCGAAGAAAAGCGGAGACATGATCGGCACTCCTCGCCGAAAGAAGAGAAGACAGCGCGAATTTTGAAGATGGAAAGAGGCGGCATCACGCGGCTTTCCGCTTGGTTTCCTCACCGCGCGCGGGCGAGGTTTCCCGAAGATCCACAACCTCGAGCGCGGTCTTGATGCGCTGGCGGGTGCCGTCTTGGAAGGTGATCGTCGTATCGACGGCTATGACGCGATCGCCGCGATAAATCGCCTCGATGATATCGCCGTAGCGCTCATTGATGACGCCACGGCGCACCTTGCGCGTGCGGGTTAACTCGCCGTCATCCGCATCGAGCTCCTTGTAAAGCAGCACGAAGCGCGCGATGCGCTGGCGTTCGGGCAAGCTGCGGTTAACCTGTTCGACCTCACGCTTCAAGAGCGCAATGACCTCCGGCTTTGCGGAGAGGTCCGTATAGGTCGTAAAAGCGATGCGATTCTTTTCCGCCCACTTCGATACCACCGAAAAACGGATGCAGATCAGCGCGGCAAGCCATTCTCGCCCGGCCCCCAAAATCACCGCCTCGGCTACGTAGGGAGAGAATTTCAGCTTATTTTCAATGTATTGCGGCGAGAAGCGATCGCCGTGCACCGTTTTCGCCAGGTCGCGCACGCGATCGATAACAACCAGATGGCCGCGGGAATTGAAGAAACCGGCATCGCCCGTGCGCAGCCAGCCGTCTTCTGTGAATGATTTCTCCGTTTCTTCCTCGTTTTTGTAATATCCCAGAAACATGTTGTTGTGGCGGGTAAGAATTTCGCCGAGCCCGCTTTGATCGGGGTCGTCGATCCGCACTTCCACCCCGCGCATGGGAACGCCCACGGTTTCAAAATCCACATCGTTCGGTTTGTGAATGGTGTAGGCGCCCATCAGCTCGGTTTGGCCGTAAAGCTGGCGCAGCGGAACGCCGAGCGCCAAAAAGAACCGGAACGTATCAGGGCCGAGCGCTGCCCCGCCGGTTGCGGCCGAGCGCAACCGCGAAAAGCCAAGCCGATCGCGAAGCGCACGGAACAGAAGAAAATCCGCAACCCGCGAACGTCGGCCTTTGTCTAACGCTTGGAGACCGAGTTTCATGCCGAGATCAAACAGAAAACGCTTGAGCGGTGAGGCATCCATCATGCGTGCGCGCACATCGGCGGCAATCTGTTCCCAAACGCGCGGCGCAAAGAGCACGAAACTCGGGCCGATCTCGCGCATATCCGCAAAAGTGGTTTCGGGTTCTTCGGGAAAACTCACTTTCATCCGGCAAAGCAAGGCTTCACCGAATGCGTAGATTTGCTCCATAATCCAAGGCATTTGCAAGACGCTGACATATTCGTCGTCAGGCCCGCGCGGATCGGCCTCCAAATACGCAGCGCAATGGCGCAAAAGCGCGCCCGCGCTCAGCATGGCAAGCTTCGGGTGCGAAGTTGTCCCCGAGGTGGTGCAGAGAATTGCCACGTCCTCGCCGTTGCCCTCAGCCACAAGAGCATCGTAAAATGATGGGTCCCGCTCTGCGCGGGCTTTACCTTTCGCCTCAACCTCTTGCAGTGAAATCAGCCGCGGGTCATGGTATTTCCGAAGCCCGCGCGGATCGGAGTATATAATGAATCGAACCGTGGGAAGGCGAGGGCCGAGCTGAAAGAACTTGTCCACCTGCTCCTCGTCTTCGGCGAAAACGATCGCTGCCTCTGCGTAAGAAACAAGGTAGCCCACTTCCTCCGGCAACGCATCGCGATAGATGCCGAGCGAAAGGGCGCCCACGGCATGGGTGGCAATTTCGGTCATCAACCATTCCGGGCGATTATCACCGATCAGGGCAACCACGTCGCGGCGCGCCGCACCGAGCTCGAGAAGCCCAAGCGCGATATGCTTCACGCGTTGCGCCACGTCACTCCAGGTATAAGTGTTCCAAATGCCGAAGCCCTTCTCCCGAAGCCACACTTCTTTGCCGTGGTTTCTGGCGTGAAGTGCCAGAAGTTTCGGGAATGTATCGTAAATCTCAAGGTCGGGCAGTGCAGGCGTTGTCATGGCTTAGGCTTGTGCAACGGCGGGTTCCTGGGTAGGGCTACCCTCAAGCGTGAAGTCTTCGCCGCCGAGATAGGCTTTGCTTACGTCTTCATTGGCGAGGATCTCCGCGGGCGTGCCTTCGGCAATCTTGCGGCCGAAATCAAGCACCATCACCCGCTGGGAGATATCCATCACCACGCCCATATCGTGCTCGATCATCACGATCGTCATGCCCCATTCTTCATTCAGCTCCACGATATAACGGGCGATGTCTTCTTTTTCCTCCAAATTCATGCCGGCCATCGGTTCATCGAGCAAAAGCAGTTTCGGCTCCAGCGCAATGGCGCGCGCAAGCTCCACGCGCTTGCGAAGCCCATAGGAAAGCGTGCCGGCAAGCGCTTTGCGCACGTGTTCGATTTCAAGAAAATCAATAATTTCCTCTATTTTTCGGCGATGCGCCAATTCCTCTTTCTGCGCCCCGCCGATCCAATACAGCGCACCGGTTAGAAAGTTGTTTTTGATCAAATGGTGCCGGCCCACCATAATATTATCCAGCACGCTCATGTGGCTGTAGAGAGCAAGGTTTTGAAACGTGCGCCCGATGCCGAGCGCCGCACGTTGGTAAGGCTTCACGCGCGTAATGTCCCGCCCTTCGAAGAGAACGGCGCCCTCGGTGGGTGTGTAGCGGCCCGAGATACAATTCAATAGCGAAGTTTTGCCGGCGCCGTTAGGCCCGATTATCGAGAAAAGTTCGCCGGAGGCGACATGAAATGAGACATCGCTCAATGCCCGTAACCCCCCGAAGCGCAGCGAGACGTTCCGAACCTCCAAAAGCGGAGGCGCGACGGAAGAAGGCTCGGGTGTGTGCTCCATGCTGGTCACGGTTTTGCTCCTAAGTATACCGCAGATACACCTTATGCAGCCAATATGCTAGCGGCTGCTTGCAATCTTTCGCCACACGGGGCAGGGATGGTCATGCAGTCTTCTCCGGCACCGAGCTCGGTTTGTAACGGGTCTAACAAGCGGCTTTCGCCCTTGGCGCTCGGGGCAGGCGGGGTGGGCAACCTCTTGGAATGGTATGATTTCGGGCTCTACGGATATTTCGCCCCGGTTCTTGCGCGCTTGTTCTTCCCCTCTGGCGATCCGCTGGCCTCGCTGATCGGCGCCTATGGCGGATTCGCCGTGGGCTTCGCCATGCGACCCATCGGCGCGGTTGTGCTCGGCACGATCGGAGACCGCATCGGCCGCCGTTTCGTGCTCATGCTTTCCGTGAGTCTGATGGGGGCAGGCACCACCGCCATTGCCTTGCTGCCTTCCTATTCCTCGGTCGGGGTTGCCGGGCCTCTCCTGCTGTTGTTGGTGCGGATGTTTCAAGGCTTTTCGGTCGGTGGCGAATATACCGGCTCGGTCGCCTACCTTGTCGAAACCGCGCCCCCGCATCGCCGCGGCTTTGCCGGCTCGATGGCGAATATCGGCTCGACCGCGGGCGTGCTGCTGGCCGCCGGCGTGGCGGCAGTCACCGTAACCTTCGCCGGCGAGCAAGCGCTGATCAGCTGGGCGTGGCGGCTGCCGTTTCTTTTTGGCGGCGTGCTGGCCATGGGGGCGCTCGCGGCGCGGCGGCGGCTGCGCGAGGAAGCGGCCGCGCTCAGCCGCGTGCGGGAACTGCCGCTCTGGCGCGCCTTTCGGCATGATGGGCGCATGATCGGCATCGCCATCCTCTTTACGGCGGGCTATGGCGTCGTGAACTACCTCACCATGGTGTTCTTTCCCACCTATGCATCCGAATTCGGCGGGCTGAAAGAGTCGCAGGCATTGCAAATCACCACCCTCGCACAAGCCTTTGCACTGCTTGTGGTACCGCTTGCGGGGCTTGCCAATGATACGCTGATCCGGAGGCGCACGCTCTTGATCGTCGCTTTCCTGGCCGAGTGTGTGGCAGCCGTCGGCGCCTTTTGGCTGGCGCGCGATGGAGGGTTTGGGGGTTTTGCGATGGCGCAGCTAGCCTTTGGCGGTCTCCTGGCACTGGTGATGGGCACGGACCCCGCCATGCTCTCCGAGCAATTTCCCGCCGAATATCGGGTCAGTGCCTATTCGCTTGCCTTCAATATCGGCCTTGGCATTGCCGGAGGCACCGCGCCGGCGATTGCCACCGCGTTGATTGCCGCAACCGGGATGACGCTCGCGCCCGCGTTTTACCTCATGCTTGCGGCGGCGGTGGCGGCGGTCGCGGCCTTTCTTATGCCCGATCGATCGCGCGAGCCGTTGGCGTGACTGGGGGAGCCTTGGGGCTGGCTTGCTCTCTGGCGGCGCGATGCTATTTTGCGAGGGGGCCGGCCGGCGTGGCCGGCGGCCTGGAGGGGTGGCCGAGCGGCTTAAGGCGCACGCTTGGAAAGCGTGTGTACGTGACAAGCGTACCGCGGGTTCGAATCCCGCCCCCTCCGCCAGTTATATTGCAAAATTCCTCGCATCCGGGCTGTAAATCCGCACAGCGGCTAACACTACTATGGCGGATTTGGGCTGGGGGTATTCATTTGTGGACCCGCCTGGGGCACAAGGCGCGGCAACGGATGTGCCCGCTTTACCTTGCGGGGTTGATTGGTCCTGGCGATCGCAAGAGCGGTCAACCGATGGCGAAGCGCCTTGCGCCGAGCGAGTATGATCGGCTGCACCGCTTCGTTTCTGCCGGCGCCTGGGGTGCGGCACCCCTGGAGGAGGAACTTCTTATTCAGGCGGATCGGCTTGTCGGAGGCAGCGATGCGGTGCTGGTGATCGTCCACACTGCGTTGCCGAAGAAGGGAAAGTATTCGGTCAGGGTCGCGCCGCAATACGCTTCGGCGCTGGGCAAGAACGCCAATTGCCGGACGTTGGTTCGCTGACGCTGGCCCGCGGTGAGGTGCCAGTGATGGCGGCGGGTGTGCGTTTTGGCTGCGTGCTGGCGGATGCCGGTTACGGCCTGAGCGCACCGTTCCGCCACAGGCTCACAGCCCGCGGGCTGGCCTGGGCGGTTAGCATCCCGGGGCGTCAGAAAATCTATCCGGCTGATGTCAAGCTGATCTCTCCGAGGCTCGCTCGAGGCAGGATATCCACCAAAATGCCGGCCCGACAACTCGCGACCTTTGGCGAGGCGGCCCCCAAAGCTCGGAAAAGGCAACACCGCAGGAAATTTTGGCCGGGCTGGGTGGGTATTGTTACCGATTACCGGATGGCCGCGACGATGACCGGTGCGACCTTCCGGGCCGAGAAGCTCGGACCGGGTGAACGGCCAAGCCGTCGCGGAATTCTGCCCGGTTTGATTCAAATCAATAACGCGGCATTTAAAGAGCGAGATTTTCCCGCATGACCACGGACGGGAAAACGATGGCAGGCTTCTTCCCAGCAACCGCAATGCCGGATAGCGACTGGTGGAACATTCTGTGGCCCGAGCCGGCGCAGGTGGTTGCCAAGTTGGGGGTCAAGCCCGGTATGGACGTGGTCGATCTCTGCTGTGGGGATGGCCTCTTCACCGCGCCGATGGCGCAGATAGCGCGCCGGGTTCTCGCCATCGACATCGATCCGCAGATGTTGGATCTCGCACGGGCGCGGGTCGCTGCGGCGGGGGCAACCAACTGCGCGTTCGTTCTCGGCGACGCTTACGAGATCGCGGCGCTGGTCCCGTGGCTGGCGGACTTGGTTCTCATCGCGAACACCTTCCACGGCGTGCCCGACAAGGCACGCCTCGCCCACGGGGTAGCGGCGATCCTGAAACCGAAGGGACGGCTGGTGGTGGTCAACTGGCACCGGCGCCCAAGAGAGGAGACCCCGGTTCTCGGCCAACCGCGCGGACCGAAGACCGAAATGCGGATAGAACCGGAGGACGTGGCTACTGCGGTTGCGCCATCGGGGCTCAGGCTTGAGCGCGTCGTCGAGCTACCGCCCTATCACTACGGCGCGATTTTTGTGAATGCGAGCACATCATCCACGCAAAACAATGGTAAAGCATCATAGAAATGATGGTGATCATGATGATGCTGGAGCACCCAAAGGATGAAGCTTTCGATTCCGCTTATCGGCATGGCGAGCTGGGCCGTTGTGCTCACGCCCTTGGAGGCTTGGGCACAGACGCAACCCGCACCCTACGGGTATGATTGCGGGCCGCATATGATGTGGTGGGACGGAGGCTGGTACGGCATGATCTTTGGCCCTCTCTTCATGATCCTGGTGCTCGCCGCCGTAATCGCGGCTGTCGTCCTTTTTGTCCGCTGGATCGGAGGGCCATGGCAGGGAACGGTGCCGCCACACCAGACGGCTCCGGGTCGCACCCCGCTCGACATCCTTAAGGAGCGCTTCGCCCGCGGTGAGATTGACAAAGACGAATACGAAGAGAAGCGTCGCCTGATCTCTTAGGGATGGTAGGTTTCGGACAGCGCAGCCGCCGCATGCAGCCGCATGGCAGACGGAGAGAAGACGGCTTTTCGCGGCAAACTCGGGGCTTTCTCTTCGGCTACCCCGGCGGATTTTGGCCGGGAAGGGGGGCGGTGGTACTTCCTGCGGGGCATGTTCGGTATTGACAACGTCTCTCGTGCCAAGCATTTTCGGCCCTAGGTGATGGAGTTCACCTTGTAACCGCCCGCGGGGCTGATGACTCCTTCTTGGCGTCTGAAGACGAGAGGAGGAGTTTGCATGCAAGGCCCGGAGCGACCCCCAAAAAGAACGCGTGTGTGTCTGACCGAAAGGCCGGCCGTCAGGTGCCTGCCCGCAGGAGGATATGCATCGTGAGCGCGCGGGAGATCCTTCTTCAAATCGGCCAAGTCGTCACGGTGCTGGCTCTCGCGCCGCTGATCCAGGGCATCATCATCCAGTTCGAGGAGCGGGTCCAACGCGCCCAGGGGCCGGGGATTTTCCAGCCCTACCGCGACCTTTGGAAGCTTTTCCACAAACAGATCGTGGTGCCCGAGACGGCGTCTTGGGTGTTTTGGGTAACGCCGATCGTCGCCTTCACCTGCATGTTGACGGTGCCAATCCTGATCCCGGTGCTCACCGATTTTCCGCTACCGCTTTCCGATATGGGCGATATCCTGGGCGGCGGGCTGATTCTTACCCTCGGCTCGTTTCTGATTATCTTGGCCGGGCTTGATACATCGAGCGCCTATGGAGGCATTGGGTCAAGCCGTGCCGTGATGGTTGCGATCCTTGCAGAACCGACACTGATTTTGGTGTTCGTCGGCATCACGCTGCTTGCCAAGGCCATGCTGCCCTTCGTCGTCAACCACCTGCTCGTGTCGAACTGGGCCGCTTATTGGAGCCCGGCGCATCTCTTTCTGGTCGCCGCCTTCTTTATTCTGCTCTTGGTTGAAACCGACCGTATGCCGATCCATTCCAGCACCCATATCGAAGTCTACATGATCGAAGAGGCCCGGATTTTGGAATATTCCGGCCCGCTGCTGGCGCTGCTGAAATGGGCCTCTGCCATGAAGCAGTTCATTGTCTACACTATCTTTTGCAACGTGCTGGTGCTTCCTTGGGGTCTATCCAGGGATGGGACGGCAATCGGCGCTTTGGGCGCGGCTGCCGGACTGATCATCAAGTTCGTGCTCGTGGCCTGCGTCGTGGTTTTCGTCGAGACGGCTCAGTCACGCTTGCGCTTCTACCGTTATCAGGAACCGTTGGCCGCCTCCTTCTTGCTTGCGGTGCTTTCGATCATCGGATCGCAGTTGAGCTAACACAATGCTCGTTCAACATCTCAGCCCCCTTGCATCGTCGCTCTTCAGCCTGCTGGCGATCGTAAGCCTTTTTCTCTCCTTCGTGATGCTCGGCTCGCGCTGGCTCAAGAATTACCTCTACGCCTTCGCCGCCGAGTCCTGGACAATTGCCGCGCTTTCCGCCGCCGTGGGCTATTACGGCAGCTATCCCGAGCTTTACCTGATCGCGATTTTGACAGTGCTCTTTCGAGGCGTGCTGCTTCCGTATCTTATCTGGCGAATTATCCGCCGCCTCGAGGTCGATCGCGAAATTCACGAAATTCTGCAGCCGAGCTCGGGGTTGGTTATCGGTGCTCTCTTTGTGATGTTCGCGCTTGCGGTGTCTTATCGCGTGGCAGCCGAGTTTCATCTTGAGCTGACGGTCGCGGTGCTCGCGCTCACGGTGATGCTGTCGATGAAGCTGATCGGTTTCCTGATGTTGGCAGTACGTCATGAAGCAATCAGCCAAGTGCTGGGGCTCTTGGTGCTCGAAAACGGCATTTTCCTCGGCTCGCAGATTCTTGTTCCGGGAATGCCGCTGCTCATCGAGCTTGTGATTCTCTTTGATCTCCTGATCATCGTCGCGTGCTTCGGCGTGCTCGTCGGTTATCTTTTGACACATGTGGGAACCACCAGCACGCTCGATCTCAAGAGGCTGGTCGGATGATGATCGGCACGCTTCTCCTTGCGCTTTCGATCGCGCCTTTGGCGGCATTGATCGGATGTCTCTTCGTGCATCGGCCGCGTTTTTGCGAGACAATCAACCTCATCGCCGCCGCTGTCTCTTTTGCTTGCGCGTTGCCGATTCCCTTTCTCATCGACGGCCATGCCATCCTCTACTGGGGCGATTACGTCATCATCGATCGCGCTGCAGCCTGGGTCGTTTTGTGCACGTCGATCGTCTATTTTCTCGCCTCGATCTATTCCGTGGGCTACATGCGAATGCTCGCGGAGGACGAGCGTCTCTATCGCTTCTATGCGTTGTTTGCCGGATTTGCGCTGACAACCCTGGTCGGCCCGCTGATGAATAGTGTCGGCATCTATTGGATCGCGATCGAGCTCACAACTCTGGTCAGCACTTTTCTGGTCGCTTTTGAGCGCGTTGCTGAAAGCATGGAAGCGGCTTGGAAATACATTATGGTTGTCTCGGCCGGGATCAGCTTGGCGCTCTTGGGGACGATTCTCTTTTACTGGAACGGTACTTTCGTTCTCGGCCCCACCTATCAGATGACCTGGTCAGTGTTGAGCACCGCGGCGCCCAAAATGAATCCCGTCTTGCTGATTCTTGCTTTTTTGCTGGTGCTGGTGGGCTATGGCACGAAGGTAGGGCTGGCGCCGATGCACAGCTGGTTGCCCGATGCCCATAGCGAGAGCCCGGCACCCGTCTCGGCGATGCTTTCAGGCGCGCTGCTGAATACGGCGATGATCGGCATCGTCCGCTTCCTCGGCATTACCCGTGCGGCGAATCTCGGCGATCTTCCGCAGCTCGTGCTCGTTGCTTTCGGCGCCTTCTCGCTCTTCATTGGTGCGCTTTTCATTGTGCGCCAGCAGGGCATCAAGCGCCTCATGGCGTATTCCAGCATCGAGCATATGGGCGTAGTGGCGCTCGGCTTCGGCTTCGGTGGCGCGCTCGGTGTCGCGGGCGCGCTCTACCACATGCTCAACCATTCGCTGAACAAGTCGCTTATGTTCTTCGGCGCCGGGAACATGATGCGTGCCTATGGGACCAAGGAAATTCTCGAAATCACCGGCGTAAACCGGTTTTTCCCGACGCAAGGCGCGCTCTGGCTGGCCGGCGCGATCGCCATTACCGGCGCGCCGCCTTTCGGCCTCTTCCTCAGCGAATTCACCATTATGCGCGCGGGCCTGAAACCGTCTTACTCTTGGGCGGTTTACGTGATGGCCGTTCTTTTGATCGTAATCTTCGTCGGTTTCATGAATCACTTCCGGAGCATGTACTATGGGGAAACTACCCCGGAGGCTGCGCCCGTGCGCACCCGGCTGAGTGCTTGGTGCGCCGTGCCGATGTGGCTCTCGCTCGCGCCCTTGCTGGTCCTGGGCTTATGGTGGCCGGCCGGGGTTTGGACCTATTTGACCTCGATCGCGCAGTCGCTTTCGCCGGGGGTGCCATGACCGCTCTTGCCGATGCGGCCGCCACTGGGATCGAAATCATCCCGATCGAACCGGAGCAATTGCCGGCTGCCGTGGAGGCTCTTCTCCGAGGCGGCGGGCGCATGCAGATGGCCTATGCCTGGTACCCCACGCCCGGGCGCATCGAGCTGCGTTATGTCGGCAGCCGTGGACAGAAAGAGGATTTCTTCATGTGGCGGTGCACGCCGCATGGGACAGAAGTACCCAGTGTAGCGCCGATTAGCCCGCTTCTCGGTTGGTATGAGCGAGAGATTTCCGATCTCTTCGGCATTACCTTTCGTGGCCATCCCGAACCGAAACGCCTCGTTTTGCACAACGGCGCGCAGCCGCATGTGCCGCCCTTTGACCCGTCCTACCCGCCGGACGCTCAGCTCCCGTTCGAGGCCGAGGCAAGCGGACTTCCCGAGATCGAAGACCCCGATGTCCAACTTCTGCCCTTCGGCCCTGTGCGCGCCGATGTGGTGGAATCGGTCGAGCTGATCTTTCTCTACGTCGGCGAGCACATTCTGCATCTTCACCCGCAGCTTTTCTTCAAGCATCGCGGCATGGAGAAGCGCTTTGAGGGTCGCTCGCTTGCGCATGCCACGCTTTTGGCCGAACGCGTCTCGGGAGTCGGGAGTTTTGCGCATGCACTGGCATTTTGCCAGGCGGTTGAACAAGCCGCGGGATGCGTGGTGCCGCCGCGCGCGCGGATGCTGCGATCGCTCCTTGCCGAACTCGAGCGACTTTACAACCATTTGCACTATCTCGGCCACCTTGCGCACACAACCTCGCTTAAGGTCGGTGAGGCGGAGGGCAAGCTGCTCGAAGAGCGCGCAAAGCAAATCAACGGCAAGCTGACCGGGAGCCGCTTTCTTCGCGGCCTGCTCGTTCCCGGCGGGCTTCGTCGCGATCTGGATCCGAAGCCGTGGCTGAGCGCCGAACTCGAGCGTTTGCGCGAGGAAATCGCGGTTTACGTAACAATGCTCGAGAACACGAACAGCCATCTCGACCGGCTGATCACAACCGGCATCCTACGGCATGAGGTTGCATTCGATCAGGGTGCAACGGGGCCGATTCAACGGGCATCCGGCTTCGACCGCGATCTTCGCCGCGATCATCCTTATGCCGCCTATGGCGAATTACCTCTGGTGGTGCCGGTTAAAACGGCGGGTGACGCCCACGCACGGGCGCAAGTGCGCATCGCGGAGATCGATGCCAGCATCGCCTTGATCCAGCGCGTGCTGCTCCTGCTAAAAGAGGGGCCGGTGCGTGTCGCGTGTCTGCCGCCGCCGCACGCCGAAGGCCTCGGCTGGGCGGAATCGCCGCGCGGCTCGCTTTTCTATGCCGTGCACTTCGCGGCAGACGGCACGCTCTCCCGCGTTAAAATCAAATCCCCCTCTTTCTCCAATTGGCGGGTTTTTCCTTTCACCGTGCACGACAGCAACATGATGGACTATGCCATCAACGAGGCGAGCTTCGGCCTCACTGTCGCCGGTTGCGATCGATAGGGGCAAGCGATGCCGTTTTGGACATTTTTCGGTTTGCAGAAAGGAAAAGCGACCACTCCATGGCCCCGCGACGCGGTGCAGACGGGGCAAGAGGGCGTTTTCGGCATGCCGCGCTTCGAGCCGGAGCGCTGTGCGCCGGAGTGCGACGCATGTGCCGAGGCCTGTCCCACCGAGGCCATTACCGTTCGGCGCAGTGAGACGGAGAAAGAGCGTCTTGCCGTCGATTACGGCCGCTGTGTCGTCTGCCAGCTCTGTGTCGAAGTTTGTCCGGCGGGCGCTGCACAGACCTCCTTCGACTGGGCATTCGGTGTTCGCGATCGGGCAGATCTGATGCTCTCCCAGGAGGGAATCGCTCCCGAGAAGGCGCACGGGGCACAGGACGCGCGCGGGGAATTCCGGCGCAGCCTTCATATCCGGCACGTCGATGCCGGCTCCTGCAATGGCTGCGAGTCCGAGCTCCAGGCGCTCAACAACCCGTTCTATAACCTCCATCGTTTCGGCATTTTTTTCACGCCTTCGCCACGTTTCGCCGATTTGCTGCTAGTGACCGGACCCGTGACTTATGCCATGCGCGAGCCGTTGCGACGCACTTATGAGGCAATGCCGGCACCGCGTTGGGTAATGGCGGTCGGTACCTGCGCCGTTTCCGGCGGGGTTGCGGGAGGCGGCTACGCCTGCGGCAATGGGCTCGAAGGCATTTTGCCCGTCGACGTCTATCTGCCGGGCTGCCCGCCCAATCCATCTGCCATCATCGAAGCTTTGCTGATGTTCCTCAATCGGGTTCCGCCGAGAGTGAAAGGAGGCCGCGTTGTCGCATGAGCTTTTGGCGATCGCGCTCGCGGCGTGGCTGATTGCGGCCGTGCTGGGGCTGATCGGCCATGCACCGCGGGTCGCTCGGGCGCTGCTCGGGCTCGGCGGTGTTGCGATGATCGTGTTGGCCCTCGCGGTTCTGCCCGGTAGCGTGCCGCCTTTGTGGACCCCGCTCGGCATCGGCCCGGCAGGCGCGATTTTCCGGCTTCCACCCGATGCGCTGTGGCTGATGGGTTTCGGGTTTGCGGCGGCGGTTTTCGCGTCCTGGCTCGGCACACCGTCATCTCGTCAAGGCGCTTGGATTTTCGGAGCCGCCGCGAGCCTGATCGGCGCGCTTGGCGTGTTCGGCCTTCAAGATGCCGTCAGCTTCCTGGCGGCCTGGGAGATGATGAGCCTGGGCGGCGGCGTTATGATTCTCGGCGAAGACCTAGGCTCTGAAAAAGGCCGGCCGGTCCTCTTCATGTTGGCCTTGCTTGAGGCCGGAACAGTTGCGCTGATTCTTGCCTTTATTCTTTTGGCGAAGCATGCCGGAAGCCTCTCCTTCGCGGACTTTGCGGCAGGCGCGCAGACGATGCCGCATGCCGAACAGCTCTTCGTCGGCCTGCTGCTGCTGATCGGGTTCGGCGCAAAGCTCGGGCTGCTGCCCTTCTACGAGTGGTTTCCGGGCGCCTACGGGGCCGCAAGCGGCGCGACGGGTGCCTTGCTCTCGGGCATCGTCTTGAATGCTGCCTTTTTCGCGCTCAGCCGCGGTCTCATCGACTGGCTGCCGGCTGATCATACCTCGCCGGTTTCTGTTCCCGGCATCTTTGTGGTTGCGGTTGCCGTCTTGAGCGCGATCCTCACGGCGCTTTACGCGTTTCAGCAAGAGGCTTGGCGCGAACTCTTAAGCTTGTCCTCTGCCGAGAACGGATCGATCGCGATCTGCCTCTTGGGGGCGGCGCTGATGTTTCGCCAGGATGGCTTGACGAACCTTGCGGGCCTGGCTTGGACCGTTGCGCTTCTTCATCTTGCGGGGCACGCCCTGGCGAAGGGAAGCATGTTCCTTGCTGCCGACGGCGTTTATCGCGCCGCCGGTGATTATCGGCTTGTCCAGCGCGGAATTCTCCGTCGCAGCTCCTGGTTTTACGGGGTGGGCGCGCTCTTTGGCGCGATGAGTCTGGCAGCGATGCCGCCGCAAGCCGGTTTTGTGAGTGAATGGTACCTCTTTCAAACGTTCTTTCAGGGGTTTCACTTGAGCGCTCTGGCGAGCCGATTAACGGCCGCGCTTGCGGGGGCCGGGTTGGCGCTGACCGTTGCGGTTGCCTTCGCAACCTTTCTTAAGGTCTTCGGGATCGGGCTGCTCGGGCGGGCGGATCGGAGAGACAAAGCGGTGCCGGTTGCGAATGCTCTCGGTGTCGGCATTCTCGGGCTGCTTGTCTTGGTATTGGCGGTTGGTATGCCGGCGTGGCTTTCGGCGCTTGGTCCGGTCGTCGCGCAAAAGTTTGCGACGGCGACGGTGCCGGACATGCACGTGGGCTTGCTTCTTGTGCCGGCGACAGGTGCACCGATCCGGCTCAACGGGACATTCGCCTTTATTTCACCGACGCTGCTCGTTGTTGTGATGCCGCTGCTGGCGCTCATCCCGCTGACGCTGCTTTTTGCTACTCGGCGTTTTGCCGTGCGTCTCGCCCCGGTGTGGTATGGAGGCCGCGACCAAGACCCGGCACGGGCGGCCACCACGGCGCTTACCTTCTCGAATGCCTTGCGGACCTTCTATAGTTTCATTTATCGCCCGACGGTCGAGACGGAGCATGAGCTTGCGCATGAAGCGAACGGACAGCGCTATTTCATCCGGAGATTGGTGTTTACCCACGACGTTGCGCCCATTTTCGGGCCTTATCTCTTTGCGCCGCTGGAAAAGCTGGTGATGGCGATCGCTGGTAGGCTACGCATGATTCAATCGGGGCATCTCAATTTCTATCTCGCTCTAATCGGCGCGCTTTTGGTGATTATCCTATTTATTGCAATTCTGTAAAAAACGAGCGGACCGTTGGTGAATGCTGGCGTACCTTGCGATCGCGATAGGGGGCACCCTGGGCTGTTGGGCTCGCTATGCCATGACAAATTTGATTCAAGCTGTCTACGGGCGCGATTTTCCTTACGCCACCCTCTCAATCAACGTGCTCGGCAGCTTCCTTATGGGTTTCCTCTTCATCGAGACGCTCGAGCGGCTGACGATCAGCCCATACTTTCGCATCGGAATTCTCACCGGCTTTCTCGGCGGCTTCACGACGTTCTCGACCTTTGCCATGGAAACTTTGCTTTTGGCGGAACAAGGGGAGGGCGGGAAGAGTATTCTCTATGCGGCGCTCTCGCTCATTCTCGGCTTTCTTGCCGCTTTTGGCGGCGCCTACATCGCGCGCAATCTCTGAAAGGTGCGGTCATGGAAACAAAGGTCAGTGTCGTCCGCATTTATCTGAGCGAGGCCGATCACGGCCGTCACAAAAGCCTTATGCAGGAAATCTTGAATATTCTGCATGATCAGCATCGCGTCAAAGGGGTGACGGTCTTTCGCGGGATCGCGGGTTTCGGCGATACCGGTGAGGTGCATGCCGCGGATATTCTGCGGCTGATGGTGGATCTTCCGCTGGTGATCGAATTCTATGACGAGGAGCAGGTCGTGGAGGCCGTACTCGGGCTGTTAAAAGACCTCGTTCCGGGCGGCCGGATCATCAGCTGGCAGGCAGCCTGCCGATAAAGACCGCTCGGCACTCAGGGCGGTGGCTCCGGCCTTGCCGGCGGCAAATCTTCGTGTGCCGCTTTGTCGCTCTTCTTCACGACGAGGTGGCCGCGATCACAGCGTCAGCTTTGTCAATCGTGCATCGGCAATCGGTGCCAG
>JAIMBF010000112.1 GCA_023511585.1 Terriglobia bacterium | reverse complement strand
CCCCAGCCCCAACCCCACGGGCCGCGCCAGCCCCAGCCCCATGGACCGTGCCAACCCCACGGTCCGTGCCAACCCCACGGTCCGTGCCAGCCCCATGGGCCATGCCAGCCGTAATGGCCCCAGCCCCCATGTGGTCCGCCCCAGCCACCGCGCCAGCCGCCGCCGTGCCAACCACCACCGTGCCAGCCGCCGCCCCAGCCGCCATGCTCGGCAAATCGGAAGCCTGGTCTGCCGCCCCAACCGCCGTGCCAACCACCATGGCCTCCACCCCAGCCGCCGTGGCCGCCACCCCAGCCGCCGTGCCAGCCACCATGTGCGCCACCACCCCAGCCGCCGTGGCCGCCTCCCCCATGCCAGTCGGCACGGGCCATCTGCGGGTCACTCATGAAGAGAGCGAGGGCTAATGTTCCTGCAAGCCGGAGAATGCGGCTCCGTGTTCCGTGCGGAGGGCGCGTTTTCATCGGTCCGTTCTTTCCTGACGCCGGTTTTTCATAATTGTAAACGCATATTTTGTAAGCTTTGTTGTCGGTAGCATGATCGATGGAAATATTTTCGTTAATGTTATAAACGGGAATATGGCACCACGAAGGCGTTCGGACGATGCGTCCAACCCTGTCGGGTCGGCAGCGTTCCCCTCTGTGCTAAGTCCATCACAAACCACACAAAACGATTTTTCGTTGCCAGGAGCAAGGCTTCGCGTTTTCTCTATCCCCGAACGGCGAATCCGCCCCGAAGGGCGAGTCGCGCTTTTCCTGGTTCACTTGTTCTGCGAGGATCCCATGCGTCCCTTTGTTGCTGGACTTGTCGTTGCCGGCTTCTTCTCAAGCCAAATCTCCGCCGCGGAACCCTGTCTTCGCCCGGCGGAGAAGGTTGCCATCGATGTCTCTGCCTTAAAAAGCGAACTGATGGTGATCGCCCTGAATTGCAGCGCGCACGATCAATACAATGCGTTCATCAACCGTTACCGCCCGGAGCTGTTGCGCCATGAGCGGGTGCTCAATAGTCTCTTTGGCCGCATGTATGGCCGCAGAGCCGAACGGGAGCGCGACAGTTACATCACCAATCTCGCAAATACCGAGGCGGAGGACGGTCTGAAGCAGGGCACCGATTTCTGTCGGCAGAAAATGCCGCTGTTTGATCAAGTGCTGGCGCTTCCGAGCGTCGACGCACTTCCCGCTTTTGCGTCGCAGCAGCCCTTGGTGAAGCCCATCTCAACGACCGTCTGTTCTACCGAAAACCCAGCCTCGCAAAGGAAAACAAGCAAGAAGACGCGGTCGGCAAATAACTAGGCGGGGGTTTTCAGGGCACGCCACACCTGGAATTCCGGCTCTTGAGGGCCGCGGAGCAAAAAGAAAGGGGGCGAAATTCGCCCCCTTTTCGTTTCCGCGAGTTTTGCTCGCTTTATGACTTGAGAATGATCTCCACACGCCGGTTCTGCGGCTCGCGCACGCCAGGAGCCGTCGGCACCAGCGGGTTGGCTTCGCCGTAACCGTGAATTTCGATCACGTTCTGAGGCACGCCGTCACGCACAAGCTCGGCCTCCACGGCCTTGGCGCGCCGCAAGGAGAGTTTCAAGTTGTATTGGGGCGTTCCCGAACGGTCGGTATAGCCGTTCACCTCGATCCGCGTGTATTGCACTTTCTTCGAGGCTTCCGCCGCTTCAGCAATGATCTGGCGCGCCCGATCGGTCAGGTCGGCACGATCCCAGTCAAAGAACACAAGGTAGCTGCGCGCCGGCGCAGGAGCGGGCACGGCTGCCGGAGCAGGAGCCGGCGCAGGGGGTGGGGGCGGCGGCGCGGCATTAAAGGCATACCGAACGCCCACCAACGCAAACTGGGAAAGCACCCGGTTCACCGAAAACTTTTGCGTACCTATAGGCGGTACTGTCTCGGGCGAGAGATTGCCCCTTGCGCCAAACGAGCCGACCGCATCCATAAGGCGATATTCTGCGGTAAACGCGAGCCCAGGGACACTTTGCACTGGGAAGGAAATGCCAAGGATTCCCTGATAGGCAAAACTTCCATCCGTACCCCTGATGCTGAGCGTTTCGCCTCCGGCGCTCAACTTCATGCCGTTGGCGTTGAATCCCTGCCAGCCGACGCCGACACCGACATACGGAAAGAACGACCAACCAAGGTCGAAGTCATAGATGGCGTTGGCCATAAATCCGTAATCCGCCTGCGAACCGCTGGCTCCGGGAACGGTGCCGGCAAAGGGATGGCCGCCTGCCAAGCTTGCGCCGAAATAGTCCCCTTCTAACTCAAGCCGGAACCCGCCCGGCCCCATCGGCCCGAACCCGTAGCCCACGCTACCCTCTACGGCCCAACCCGGCTGATCAAAGGAAAGCGTGTTGGTGCCAAAAACATTAGGAACGGATTTGTCCTTCATACGCTCCGGCTGCAGGAAATCCAACCCCGCACCCAAACTCACGTATGGTCCGGAAATTGGCTGTGCTTTCACCGCCACTGGCAGGGCCAAGAGGGCTGCTGCCACAAGCGATTTGCGAAGCCTCATGTTCTTTTCTCCTCTTCGTTCACCCTTCCGACACTCCGCGCCGGGCCGGATACTCTAACCTCAATTAAGCTTTGTCTTGCCAAAGTCATAGCATTATCTTTTGGTCGCGCGAGCCCACCATGTTGCAAATTCATTCTCTGTTGCCTCGCTGCCACAGCAACATGCAGGGCATTTTTTGCCACCGGCGGTTTTCTTAGGCCGGATGGACGCCTCCATCAATGACGCGGATCAAAACCCGGATCGCGGATCCGGCATGAAGCAAGACAAAACGGGGAGATCTCAAAAAATGCGTGCCGGAAACGGCAATTCCCCGTCGGGGGCTTCCAGTTCCACAACCCAAAGATCCGGATCGAAGCGGATCTGCCGGGCAACATAGGCCTCGGCGGCCTGCTCGGAGATCGGGCTTTCTCCGCTCGCGCGCACAAAGCCCAAATTTCCCTCGCCATTGCGCGCTTGCGTGAGAATGACAAACCCCTCCCGGCCGCGCAGAAGAAAGATCAACCCGCCGGCATCGCTGTCACCGCGGCGCAGAACCGCGGCGGCGCGTCCGGCAGCACCGGCCGTCCGCACCGCGTACTGCACCCAAAGCTCCGACTTGATGCGTGGTTCCGACAATCGGCGCTGCCTGCTCCTCAACCTTAGGGAGAGTAACACACACGGAATGCCCCCCAAAGACGTCCTTCCACGAAAATCGGGGCAGACGCATCCTTCATCAACACAAAACGCCCCCCGCCCATGTCCCGCCGGTAGGTTTGCAGCAAGAAGGGCGCCGTGCTCTTGCTGATATTCACAGCCGTGCGGTCTGTATACTTGCGCCGATTCCGCCCGTTGGCGGCGTTCCAAACCGGGTCGGGCCCATGCGGTTTGCTGTATTGCGGGTTGTGCGTCGGCAGCATCAGGTTGTGATCGAGGCTCGCGCACCACATCACCCGGTCATCCAACTGCAAAACCGGATCTTGCAACGGCGGCAAAACCCGATCCAGGAACGGAATGTACCGGGTCATATATTGTTGCGGATTGGTTCCGGGTATCGGCTGTAGATCTTTGTCAAAGAGATCCTCCACGGTGATTTCCCCTGCCGCGATCGCTTCGCGAAACCGGGTTTCGATCTTCTTCGCCACGCTGATCGCGGCTTCGATGAATTTCGTATCGATCGTCTCGAACCCTGATTTTGCGGTGATTTGCATAATCGTCTCGGCGCCCGCGAGCACCCGGTCGAGCCGCTCTGCCGCGGACGCCGTTGCCGCGTTCGATTGGTCGATGCCCGCGCTCATCTCGGCAATGGCGGCTTGAAAGCGTTCGCAGCGAGAGCCGATCGCCCCGGTTGCGCTCACAATCTCTCCCGCATCGTGGCCAAATCCCTCGACGGTGCCGACCATCTTGCCGATGGCGCCGCCGATCGCGGAGGTCGAGGCCTCCACCAGCCTCGCTTGCTGAACACCCTCCTCGGTGTGTCGCACCAAACGCTGCAATTCCTCGCTTAGGGTAGCGAGCGTGCCGCCGATCTGCTGGGTCGCTTCGGCGGTTTGGCGCGCCAGCGCTTTCACTTCGTCGGCGACAATGGCAAAGCCTCGGCCTGCTTCGCCTGCCCGGGCGGCCTCGATGGTGGCATTCAGCGCCAAAAGGTTGGTCTTGCGGGCGATGCTGCTGATTTCGGCCGTCACCTTTCCCACCCGCTGCATGGATCCTTCAAGTCCGGAAAGCTGCTGGCCGATCGTTTGCACCGCGCCCACCAGCCGCTCGATCAGCTCCAATACTCCTCGAATCTCGCTCGAGAAATTTTGCATCTCGGCGATGCTGGCCTCGGCCCTCTTGTGGGTTGCCTTGGCCTTTTCGGCAATCTGCTCGTTGGCGGAGACGATGTTTAGCGTCGCCTCTTCGATCGACTGGATTTGCTCGGCCCGCTGGCGAATCTGTTCGCTCATGGTATGGACATCGCCGGCGACATCCGCGATATCCACGCTCAAACGGCCGACCTCGCGCGCAATCTCGGCAATCGTTTCCCCCGGCTTGGGGTCGGCTTCGCTTATTTGCATCAGCATAGAGGTTTCCTCGGGTTGTTATCCGGGCAGCGAAATGTCACTTTGATGACGAATGGTAAAAAAGACGTGCTTGCCCGAAAATTTTCGCCGCGCGACGGAAGCGGGCAGGGTCGGAAAAGGAGCAGAGCAGAACGTGCCGGAGACAAAGAAACAGATGAGCGAGGGCCAGCGCGCTTATGAAGAGCGCCGCGCCCGGAAAGCGGGGATGAGTTTGGAAAAGTGGCTCGCGCAAAAGGAAAAAGCCCAACGCGAGGCGGCGCGCGAGCAAAGCGCCGCAACAGAGCAGCGCAGCCGCGCAAAAAAGCCCGGTTTGTTCGCGCGCTTGCTGGAACGCGCACAGCGCCCGTTGGGTTCGGGCTGAGCACTGCGCCATATCCGCTCTTGCGGCACCCGGCCATGCTCGCCGCCCATGCCGATTGGAGCACGAATCCCGCCAAGCGTTGGCTCTGTTGCGCGCGGCAACGCGGCAGTCGTTGGCATGTCGCGGCGCCGGCCTTGCTCGGAGAAACGCAGACCCTCTTTGTGCGGCTTCTGGCGGAAGCCCGCGGCGGCCCGGTTGCCCTCGGGGTTGATCTGCCGCTCGGCCTGCCGCGCGCCTTTGTGGCCAAGCATATCCGCGCCTTACCGGATTTTCCCGCTTTTCTTGCGGGATTGAAAGACAAGCCGGAGTTCTTCGCTGTCGCCGAGCGCCTGGAGGAAATCTCTCCCGCGCGTCCTTTTTACCCGGCGCGGAGCAGGGCGGGCGTCAGCCGTGACGCGCATGCCAAAGCGCTCGGCCTCTCCGGGCGCGCGGCGCTCAACCGCGCCTGCGATCGCGCTACGGCCGAGCGGCCCGCCGGCGCGCCGCCGTTCTGGACGCTCGGGGCTAACCAATCCGGCAAGGCCGCCATCCATGCCTGGCAGTTTCTGCTGGTGCCGGCGCTGGCTGAGGGAATGCCGATCCGCCTCTGGCCCTTCGCCGGCCCGTTCCGCAGCTTGCTTGCCCCGCAGAGCATCGCCGTTGCCGAAACCTATCCGGCCGAGTGCATGCGCCACCTCGGCTTGCCCACGCGCGGCAGCAAACGCCGCCAAGCGGACCGGGCTTTGTTGGCGGACGGTCTCCTCGCCGCTCTCGAAAGGCTTTCGGCCATCCCGGAGCGCGGGCTTGTCGCGGACATCGAAAACGGCTTCGGGCGGGATGCCGTGGGGGAGGATCGGCTCGATTCGCTCATCGGCCTGCTCGGCGTGCTCAACGTGCTCGCCGGTCATCGGCCGGATACCGCACCGGCCGATCCCTGGATCCAAGCTTGGGAAGGCTGGGTGCTGGGCCAGACCGCGCTTCCGAAAACCTGGCCCGAAGGCCCCGGGGAAATCTTGCCCGAGCCCCAGGGGCTTCTGCGCGCGCAGCACGCCGCCGCGTGCGGATAGAACCCAACCCGACGCGCACGGCCGGGGTGCGGCCGGCTTAAGCCAAAACGTCGAAGGCGGCGCGCGCCAAGACCTGCACGCCAAGGCCGATGGCCGCTTCGTCGGGCTGATAGTCGGAATTGTGAAGCCGGTCCTCCCGCCCCGGTTGGCCGGAGCCGATGCGCAAGTGGAACGCCGGCACCCGTTCGGCAAACAACGCGAAATCCTCCGAGCCCATGGTCGGCTCGACCTCGTCGATCACTTCGCCGAGTTGCGCGCGCACGCTGGCCACGGCCCGTTCGGTCAGCGCCTTATCGCAGCGCAGCGGCGGCACGCCCGGCGTGTAATTCAGTGCGCACCGCACCCGCATGCCCCGCTCAATGCCTTCGCAGAGGCGGCGAATGGCCGCTTCCGCGCGGCTGCGCACCGTCTCGTCCAGCGTGCGCACGGTGCCCCTGAGCTCGACCTCGTCGGGGATAATATTGCGCACGCTGCCGCCGTGAATGGCCCCCACCGTCACCACGGCCGACTGCACGGCGCCGACCTCGCGGGAGACGAAGGTTTGCAATTGTGTCACCAGGTTCGCGGC
>JAIMBF010000111.1 GCA_023511585.1 Terriglobia bacterium | reverse complement strand
CCGATATGGTTGCGCTCGAAACCTATCTCACCTACCTTTCCAAAGGCACGGTGATGGGCCGCCAATTCCAATAAAGCGTGAGCTTACGGGGCGCATCCGCTCTCGCGCCCCTTGCTACGCCTGCGGCACGCCGGCCTTCATGAGCCCGTCGGCCACCCGGTCCATAAAGGCCGGCCGGAATGGCCATGCCTCGCGCGCGAGGGCGACGGTTAGGCTGGCATCTTTCCGCAGAAGCTTGCGCGCCCGTCGTCGGGCTTCACTCTGCGCGCCTGCATGGATCGCGGCAGCAATCAGAACACGCTCGGCCCAAAACGATTCCGGCCCCGCCGCGAGACCGTCCCGGATCCAGCGCGCCGCACAGTCATAGCGACCCGCATTGAAATGCCCGCAGCCGATGCCGATGAAAGCAAGATGCCGCAGCGGTTCAAACGGCATCAGCCGCAGCGTCATTTGCAACTCTCGCAGTGCACCCGCGTCGTCACCGAGATAGGCTGACAACCAACCACGCCGCGCCCAACCCCAGGGCGAAAACGGATCGATCGCGAGCGAGCGTTCAATCAGCCGATCCGCATCACCGAGCTTGCGTGCAAGCGTCAGAGCCCCGCTGCAAAGACTCAGGGTCAGTGCGTCATACGGCGAAAGGCCGACCGCCTCCTCCGCGAGCTGCAGCGATCTTGCGCGGTCTCGATGCGGCGTATCACCGAAGTTGTGCGCTGCCCGCTGCCCCCAGCACCAAGCAGCGATCGCCTTTGGGAGAGCATAATGCGGCGCCAATTCCTGGGCACGTTCGACATCGGCCAACGCCGCGCCACACGACCCCGGGCCCACCATGAACGCGGCAGCCAACGCACGCCAACTCAGGCGAAGCGCGTCCTCGTCAAGCTCCGGGGCCCCGTCGGACAGTTTGCCCCGTGCTTTCAGGAGCGTCTGCGAGGGTAATTCGCCGAACTGTCGCCGGTACTGTGCAGCGAACCGGCTCAGCTGGCTGAAACCGTGGGCAACCGCGACGCTGGTAACCGTCGTTTCGTCATCGGCGGCAAGCAGTTGTTGACGGGCTCTCGCAAGCCGCGTCCGGCGTATCCAACCCAATGGTGTTGTTCCCAGAAAAAGTCGGAAATGGGCTTCCAGGGTGCGTGGCCGGACATTGGCGACCGCGGCAAGGGTTTCCAGTTCAATCGGTTGATCCAGCCGGCCGTTAAGCCAGTCGAGCACATGTGCGAGGCTTGCCGGTAGAGCATAGCGCGCATGGTGCGCTGAATCATCATCGCCGTTCGGCACGTCGGGCTTTGCACCCATGTTCCTGCCCCCAAGACGGCTTGTAGACTTTCGGTACACCGGCACTTTCTTTGCGGATTCTGCACAACTCTGCGGAAACTGTCTAGCGGGGCCCGGCGCCGCCCCATAAGGCTAGTGCACGCGCGGGAATGTCCGCCGTTCTTACTATGGAGGAATTCACTATGTCGTTAGTACAGACCGCAGCCGTGGCTCAACCCGATCCGGTTAATCTCAAGGCGCGACAGCGTGACGCTTGGTCGGCTGGTGATTATGCGCTGATCGGCTCAACCTTGCAGATCGTCGGCGAGGAGCTGTGCGAAGTGCTTGATCTGCGGGCCGGCCAGCACGTGCTTGACGTCGCGGCCGGCAACGGGAATGTCTCGCTTGCCGCCGCGAGGCGCTGGTGCCATGTGACGTCGAGCGACTACGTTCCTGCTCTGCTCGCGCGTGGCGAGGCACGCGCTGCAGCAAACGGCCTAAGCATTGTGTTTCAGGAAGCCGATGCCGAAGCGTTGCCGTTCCCCGACGCGAGCTTCGACGTCGTCGTTTCTAGTTTCGGCGTTATGTTCACGCCCGATCAGGATCAAGCCGCCTCTGAAATGTTACGCGTGTGCCGCCCTGGCGGGAAGATCGGCCTCGCCAACTGGACGCCGCAGGGGTTTATCGGGCAGATATTCAAGACGCTCGGCCAATTTATTCCGCCTCCGCCGGCGAGCGTCAGGTCGCCGCTGCAATGGGGCACGCGCGAGCGGTTGGCCGAATTGTTCGGCGGGCGCATCACGTCGCTGAAGGCCGAGCCGCGAAATTTCGTATTTCGCTATCACTCGCCCGCGCACTTCATCGATGTGTTCAAGACGTATTACGGACCGATGCTCAAAGCCTTCGCCGCACTCGACGAGGACAAACGTTCATCCCTTGCCGCCGCGCTGCGTGCTTTGATTCACCGCTTCAACCGTGCCGACGACGGCACGATGGTTGTTCCGGGCGAATACCTCGAGGTGGTAATGGTCACGAAATGATTGCCGGCAAATCGGCTAATCGTGTTTCTTTCGCCATCGATGCCGAATCCGCCCTCTCCAACCAACCCCTCACCGCGGCTCACCCTTCCAGGCGATCGCCGCGCTCGATGTTCCGGCAAGCGGAATCAACTCGGTGGCGTTGAAGCCGGCCGCACGGCACCAGGTATCGAATTGGCGAAATGTGAAGTTGTATCCCTCCGCCGTCTCGATAAGCATATTGAGCGACATCAGCAGGCCGGGCACATGCTCACGCCGCGCATCGTCGATGATTTCCTCGATCGCAATAAGGGCGCCGTTCGGCGAAAGGGCCTTATAGGCCTTGGCAATCAAGCTCTCTTTCGTCGCGGTGCCCCAATCATGCAGGATGTTTCCCATGGTGATCACATCCGCCGGCGGCAACTCGTCCTTCAGAAAATTGCCGCTTCTGGCCTTAATCCGATCGGCCAGACCCGATTGCGCGATGCGCCGCTCGGCAACCGCGGTAACTTCCGGCAAATCGAACGAGATGCAGTGCACGCCGCGGAAGTGCCGCGCGATGATCAACGACAACGCACCGCTCGCGCCGCCGACATCGCAAATCGTCCGATAGCGGCCGAAATCGAACTTGGCGCAGAGGGCCTCGAAATTCGCCATCTGTACGCCCGCCATGGCATCCAGAAATTCCTTAAGTCGATCAGGATCTTCATAAAGCACGGCAAAGGCATCCTCCGTGTCGGCGTCTTTCGTTTCGTTTTGCGGCCGGCCGGTGCGGAGCGCTTCCGTCAAGTTCCCCCAAAACCGATAAAGGCGGTTATTGGCCATTTTCAGGATACCGCCGATGTAGCGCGGACTTGCCGGATCAAGAAAGACCGCGGTCTCCTTCGTGTTGGCATAGGTGGCGCCGGGCCCGTCTCCTACCCGCGCGAGCAGGCCAAGCGCGACCAACGCATCAAGAAAATCGGCGGCGGCGCGCGCATGCAAGCCAAGGCGCGCGCGCAAGGCGGGCTCAGTCAGCGGACCTGCCGCTAAGGCTGCGAAAACGCCGATCTCGACCGCGCTGAGCAAGGTTTTCGCGGCAAAGAACCCCATGCCGATTTGCATGATCCGAGCCGGGTTAAGCTTCGTTTCCGTCATCGTTTACCTTTCATTTTGGTTGATCAACAATTTATGAACCACTGCAGCGCATGATCAGAGACCCGACACGAATCTCGCCATAATCACGATGATGGCAATCTGCAAAACGCCTTGCAACGCAACGCCGCGATAGAAAATGCGCATCCAACGGCCGATCCATGCTCCGTCGGGCGAAGGCTTGCGCAGTTCCCAATAAATACGAAGATTGATCGGCAAGAGAAAACCCACGCCCTGCACCGTCAAAAGGCCAAGAACGGTCAGCGCGCCGATCACCCAACCGAAAGTCGGGTAGGGAAGGGCGAGGTAGCCGATGCGGCCGGCAAGGGCATAGCCGCTCGTCCCGGTGATAATCGCAAGCGTCGGCATCAGAAACAGCATTTTTGGCATCAATCGGAAAATAATCGGGCGGCGCGCGTGCATAGGCACTTGACGCAAAATCGGACCGATCACGAACCCCATGAAAAGATCGATGCCGGTCCAAAGCAGCCCGGAGAGAACATGGACGAAATTCAGGAACCATAGACTTTTGCTGGCCACCGCCGCAGCCAGCACCAGTAGCCCTCCCGCACACCCCATGACGAAGTGTCGGTTGATCACCGGCGGTATGGTCTCTTCGGCGGGAAGCGATATGGTCGAACCCATCGTAACCTCCAAGCGTGGTCAAAGGGCCGGACGACAACCCCTTCGTCGGTCCTTTGTTGGCATGGGTGTTAGTGCGGCATCACCACCGTCATATAGGGCGCAGAGGCTTTCTCGCCCGGCGGAACCGGTTGCGGCACGGCATGACGAACCGGCGGAAGCGTGCGTAAATACGCCACGATCGCGCGCGCGTCCCGATCCGTCAGCACGGAGAAATTACGGTAGGGCATAACGGGAATAAGATGCCGCCCATCGCGCGTTACGCCTTTGCGGATGGCTGTTATAATCTCTTTGTCGCTCCATTGGCCGAGCCCCGTTTCCCGGTCCGGTGTGAGATTGGGCCCCCAATGGATGCCTGCACCCGGCACCTCGAAGCCGACATCGGAGCCGGAGAGCGGATGGGCCAGATCGGGTTTGCCGAGAAAATAACCGGGTGTGTGGCAATCGCCGCAGCCCATGATCGTGACAAGATATTTGCCGCGCGTAACGTCGTCTTCCGCGTATGCGAAAGGCGTATTCGCAAGAAGCACCGCAAGCAGCATCGATACGCACACGGGTTTCATGGAAAATTTCCTCTCTGTTCGTTTCTTCTCAAGTTTGCACTGCGAATCTTTATTTTACACCAAAACCGAATCACTCGAACCATGGCGGTGAGATCTTCGCATGGTGCGAATACACCAAAATTCGGCTGTGCTGTAGGGCCTGCGCCGATGGTCGGGAAGCATTCTGGCGCTTTGCTGTGATGGAACGCGGGGCAGGGTGCTCCGCTTTGCTTTGCTCGCCCGCGTCTTTGACTTCAACGCCGCCGCCATCCGGTGCATCCTAGCGAGCCCCGCGAGCCTCAATCAGCCCTACAAATCAAAAGCGGATACGCAGTGATTTTGCTCGAAATTCCGATTATGCCGAAAACTTAGGCAAGTGATGACGAAATTGGCGCTCGTCTGGGCGTGAGCCTCCCGCCAAACCAAGACAGAAATATACCAAAAAAGAGCTTTTCCATCCCCGGCGTGAAGATCCTCTCTTTGGCATGCAAATTGCTCATTTACTTTCCGTGGCTTTTCTTGCAATGTGACATTCCGAGGGAAGATTCGTCCAATGCATGCGGCGGCGGGGGTGCAAGACAATGATAATCAGGGATGCACGTGTCTAGATGACGGATGCCGCGCTTCTCTCGCTTGAGGCCAACAAGGCTGCGGGGCCGGCGCCGGCTGTCGTCGCCGCGCGCGGCGTTTCCCTGGTGTTCGAGGGCGGCGGTCATCGCGTCACGGCACTCGCCGGGGTGGATCTCACCATCGCTGCGGGCGACTTCGTCTCGCTGATCGGCCCTTCGGGCTGCGGCAAGACCACGCTGCTGCGCGCCATCGCCGATCTCGAACGCCCGACTTCGGGGGAATTGCTCGTCAACGGCATGACCCCCAGCGAGGCGCGTAAACGCCGCAGCTATGGTTATGTTTTTCAGGCGCCGGCGCTTTATCCTTGGCGCAGCGTTGCGCGCAACGTGATGTTGCCGCTCGAGATTATGGGCGTTCCGCGCGCCGAGCGGCTCGCGCGCGCGAGGCATTATCTCGATCTCGTCGGGCTTCGCGAGTTTACGCACAAATTTCCCTGGCAGCTCTCCGGCGGCATGCAACAGCGGGTTTCGATCGCGCGCGCCCTGGCGTTTGAGCCGAAACTTTTGTTGATGGACGAACCCTTCGGCGCCCTTGATGAAATCACGCGGGACCGACTCAATCTCCATCTCCACGAGCTTTGGCGGCGCACAGCCACCACGGTGGTGTTCGTTACCCATTCCATCTCCGAAGCAGTGTTTCTCTCGACCCGAATCGTGGTGATGTCGGCACGGCCGGGCCGCATCGTCGAGATTATTGACAACGATCTACCGGTCAGCCGTGACCTCGGTTTGCGCGAAACCCCAGCGTTCCTCGCCGTCGCCCGCCGTGTGCGCGAGGCGTTGCGCGCCGGACACTCCTATGATTAAGCGTTGGACACGCGGCATGCGGCGGCCGTTTGGTCAAGACGGCGCGACATGGCCGGTGATTGTCGTCATCCTCGCACTCATCGGCGTGTGGTATGTCGGCGCTATTCTGCTCAATGGGCCACAAGTGCGCGAACAAGCTGCGGAAGACGCAAGTTTTCACGATTTTGTCGTGCAAACCTGGTCGATGGAGCGGCCGGTCTTGCCGGCCCCCCATCAGATTGCGGCGGAATTGGCGCAAAGCCTTTTTACCCATAGCGTGACCTCGCCGCGCAACCTGCTCTATCACGCCTGGGTTACGGTGTCGGCAGCCCTGGCCGGGCTCGGCATCGCGCTTGCGCTGGGTCTTCTGCTAGCCGTCGGCATCGTTCATATCCGGGTGCTCGACCGTTCCCTCATGCCGTGGGTGATCGCCAGCCAAACCGTGCCGGTGCTGGCAATTGCGCCGATGGTTGTCGTCGTGCTCGGCAATCTCGGCATCACGGGCCTGCTGCCGAAAGCCGCGATCTCCGGTTA
>JAIMBF010000110.1 GCA_023511585.1 Terriglobia bacterium | reverse complement strand
CTGCGGTGCAAGGAAAGGCGAAACGAGGCGGCGCCGTCACCCATGGCTTTGGTATATGCCGCATCGCCGCATTTCGCCAAGCAGGCGAAGGGCAGCCCAGGGTGGAGGAGGCGCTATTTTTCTATGACGCGCAACGCCCGCCTGCGCGCCCGCGGTGAAGCCGAATGCGGCAGAGCCATGGGCAAAAGCGGCTCGGCTTCGTTTGCCCCTTCTCCGACGGTATCCGCCGCCTCTTCTTCTGCGGGAAGGATCGTACGGCCCAGGAAATTCACGGCAAGATGACGGAAAACGTAGTCGATAATCGAAGTCGCCCGCTCCACCGCCGGGTCTCCCTCCACCTTGCCGGAAGGGGCAAACCGCGTGAAAGCGAAGGCTTCGACGAAAACGGCAAGGTCGATGCCGTGTTGCAAGCCGATGCTGACCGCTTGCGCAAACGCATCCAGCAAAGCGCGGAACGAAGCGCTGGCCTTGGTCAGGGTTAGCGAAATCTCGCCAAGCCGGCCGTCTTCGTATTCACCTGTGCGCAAAAACAACGTATGCCCACCCACGGAAATGCGTTGAGTGTAGCCGCGGCGGCGCGGGGGAAGACTCGCCGCCGGCGCGATGGCGACAAACTCTTCCGGCTTCGGCGGCATGCTGGCAAAGAACGGCGCAACCGCATCATACACGGCAAGCTGCGCGCGCAAGGGAACCGGCGGAGGGAACACGCTCCGGCCGGCAATCTCCAAAGCCAACGCGGTTTCGGCGGATAGGCCTTGCGCCGCGAGCCATGCCTCGGCCCAGCGCGTGAGTTTTCCTTCCTCGTTCAGCGGCGAAAAAGCCGGCGCAATTCCTCCGGTTTCTACCCCAAGCAGCGCCTCAACCGGGCCGGGAACAAAGAGGGCGGTGGTGGCAAAATGGCGGGGCACGCCGGCCGCAATGACCTCCGACCACGCCGCTCGGATGGTTGCATCAAGTTCCGGCAGCGGCGTGGCGGGGGGCGGGGCCGGAGGAAAGGCAGACACGCGCCGCTGCTCGGCGATCTCGCCTTGGCGCTCCCGCAGATGGGCCGAGGCAATGCGGCTTCGCGCCCACAGCAAGGCCGCAAGGCCGGCGGCAAGCGCGCCAGCGCTTTCGCTGTCGTAGGGGATGCCAAGGCGTGCAAGCAGACCGGCGAAATCGGCAAAGCCCACACCGATTCGGCCCGCTTGCGGAAACGCCAAAGCCAGCGCCGTAGTTGCAAGCCCCGCAGCCTCGGCCAATCCTGTTACGTCAAGGCCCTCACCGGGAACCCAAAAAGCCGGAAGGTTCAGGACGAATCCGGGTAAAGAGCACGTTTGCGCTTGCCAGATTTCGGCACAAGGCGCGCCGCGCCGCATGCACAAAAGCCTGTGCAGCCGTTCGCCGATTGAGGCATCCAGCCCGATTCCCGCCGCGCTTCGCGCAATCGGTGCAACCCAACGCTCGGCGGCCTCGACGATATGCACCGGGCCGGAACCCGGAGCCAAAACGGCCAACGCCGCGGCCGCTGCCGGCTCCCAGGATGCTGGAAGCGTAACGCTCCGCTCCGGCTCTTCGTCTGAGAATACGGCAAGAGATTTTTTCAAACGGATCCCTTGCCAAGCGCGATGAGACTTCATGCTGGAGATCTTATCGAGGGTTGAGGACGCAGAAAAGCATATTTTGTGGAATTCTTGCCCGGCAATCCCAACATACAGGAAATGCACCAAGATACCTCCCGTGCCATGGACCAGGCCCGCGGCATCGCTTAGATTAGCGGCATGAATTTCGGCACGCGTCTGTTTACCGCTCTGCATGGGCGCCTGGTTGGCGTCGATGCTTTCGGCAATCGCTATTATGAAGAAAGGCGAGCTCGGCCCGGTATGCGCCGGAGACGCTGGGTTGCCTATTCGGGGGCCGTGGAGCCTACCAGGGTGCCGCCGGAGTGGCACGCTTGGTTGCACTATATCACCGATGCGCCCTTGCCGGAGGCTCGCCGTTGGCCTTGGCAACGCCCGCCCGTGCCCAATCTGACCGGCACGCCGCAGGCCTACTTTCCTCCTGGCCACGACTACGCCGGAGGACGGCGAAGCCGTGCCACCGGAGACTACGAAGCTTGGACGCCAGAAACCTGATTTTCACAGGACCTTGATTTTTAGATGGCACGGCGCAACTTGGCCGAGATTTTGGTGGGCGCTGGAGTGATCGTGCTCGCGGCGAGTTTCCTCGGGTATGCGGTTGCGCGCTCCGGCCGCCCGGAAACCGGCGGTTATCCGGTGCACGCGAAATTTCAACGAATCGACGGGCTGGACGTCGGCGCGCCCGTACGCCTCGCCGGTATCCGGGTCGGCACGGTCAGCACGACAGCTTTGGATCCCCAAACCTATGAAGCGGAAGTTACCTTGATTATTGCGGATAAGGTAAAACTGCCCAAAGACACCTCGGCCGCCGTGGCGAGCGAAGGGTTGCTGGGCGGGAAATACATCAATCTCGTTCCCGGAGCAGACGAGCAAATGATCGCGTCCGGCGGCGAAATTACCATTACGCAGCCGTCGATCAACGTGGAAGACCTGCTCGGGCGGTTCATTTTCAGCGCGGCCAACCTTGCCGCGCAGTCCGGGCAAGGGAAAGGCCGCCCGGCCCCAGCCTCCGGCGGGGGCGGCGCGGATGCAACCGGCGGAGCAAAGAACTGAAGCCAGGGTTCCGGCATAAAACATGGCGAGGCCTTCTGGCCGCATTTTGGCTCTGCGCTGAGGCTCCGCCTCCTTCCGAAACGCCCCCGGAAACGCCACCTTCTTCCGAGGAGCAGACGAGCCCCGAAGGTCAGGAAGCTCCTGCGGCGCCGGCGCCTGCTTGGTTATCGCGGGAGAGCGCGCGGCTACAAGTCTTGGACAAAGTGAACGCACGAACGCAAGAACTCAACATTCGCGTAGGTCAGACAGCGCAATACGGCACGCTCTCGATCACGGTGCGGGCGTGTCTGGTGCGGCCGCCGAATTTTGCCCAAGACGCGGCCGTTGAGCTGGAAATCGACGATAAAAATACCAACAAGCAAGCTTTTGCAGGCTGGATGTTCGCGGCGGAGCCTTCGCTTTTTATGCTCGAGCATCCCGTTTACGACGTTCGCATCGTCAGTTGTCAATAAAGGCATGAACCGGGCGTGATGCCGAAACCTCTTCCACCGCTTAATCGTGCCGCACTCCTGCTTGATCTCGACGGAACCCTACTCGAGATCGCGCCGAAGCCAGACCTTGTCTCGGTTCCTGCCGGCCTCGCCCAAGTTTTGCGCAATCTGCGCGACCGGCTCGGGGGCGCGCTCGCGATCATTTCCGGCCGGCCGGTTGCGGCGGTTGACACCCTCTTGCCGGGCGTTGCTTTTGCGGTGGCCGGAGAACACGGGGCGGCGTTTCGCTTTGGCCCGATGGAGGAGCTGGAACGCATCCCCTTGCCGCAGGCGCCGGCAGAATGGCTTGCCGAGGCCGAGCGCCTGGCAGCCCGTTATCCCGGTGCATTTGTGGAAAGAAAAGCCGCAGGATTCGTGGTGCATTACCGCTTGGCGCCCGCAGCGGAGGCGCCAATGGCCGAAGCGCTTTCCCGTCTCGTCGCCGCGGCGGCGGATCGTTTCTGCCTCGTTCCCGGACGCAAGGCTCTGGAAGTGCGGCCGATCGGGGCGGATAAAGGCCATGCCGTGCGCCTCTTGATGGCGCGGGCTCCGTTTCGGGGCCGGCAGCCGATTTTCATCGGCGATGATGTGACCGATAAGGATGGAATCGCCGCTGCCGAAGCCTTGGGCGGGGCAGGGCTTTTTGTGCCCGCCGTTTTTGGAACGCCCGAGGGCGTGCGCAATTGGCTGGGCCGGCTTTTGGATCTCGGCGCGACAACCCCGCTGCCCTGGCCGGAGCGGATCAAGGGAGACCGGCCTTCGGACGATCTTGCCGGTGAATGCATCGGGCTTTAATCAGGCTTTTGAGACTTTTCCCGCAACCCGCGGCCAAGGGTTTCCCCGCGACCCAGAAACAACACGACCAGAGTTTTTCATGACCATACCTACCAGCCTTATGGAGCGACTGCGGCTTCCGGCGATCGGTGCGCCAATGTTTATTATTTCTTGCCCGGCACTCGTCATCGCCCAGTGCAAAGCCGGGATTGTGGGAAGCTTCCCAGCATTGAACGCAAGACCCGCCGAATGCCTGGATGAGTGGATCGCCGAAATCCGCGAAACCCTTGCCGCGCATGATCGCGCCCATCCCGAACAGCCCTCGGCGCCTTTCGCGGTGAACCAGATCGTGCACAAATCCAACGTGCGGCTGGAGCAGGATCTGGCGATTTGCGTCAAACACCGTGTGCCGATCGTGATTACCTCTCTCGGCGCACGAGAGGATGTTAACCAAGCCGTTCATTCCTACGGCGGCATCGTCTTGCATGATGTCATCAATGATCGCTTTGCCCATAAAGCGATTGAGAAAGGCGCCGACGGTCTCATCGCCGTGGCAGCGGGGGCCGGCGGCCATGCCGGCACTCTCTCGCCTTTTGCTTTGGTGCAAGAAATCCGCGCTTGGTGGAGTGGGCCGTTGGTCCTTTCGGGTGCCATCAGCACCGGCCGCGCGCTCTTGGCAGCTCAAGCCATGGGGGCGGATCTCGGTTATATCGGCTCGGCCTTTATCGCCACCCACGAAGCAAACGCCGATGAGGCTTATAAGCGGATGATTGTGGAATCCCGCGCCGACGATATCGTCTATACGAATTTCTTCACCGGCGTACACGGCAATTACCTCAAACCTTCGATTCGCCGCGCAGGACTTGACCCCGATCAGTTGCCGGCTGCGGACCCCTCAAAAATGGACTTCTCCTCCGGGAGCTCAAAGGCCAAGGTCTGGCGCGATATCTGGGGCTCGGGCCAGGGAATAGGGGCGATTGATGCGATCGTCAGTGCCGAGGAGCGCATCGAACGGCTGAAACGCGAATATGAGATGGCGATGGCGGAACTGGTTGCAGTATCGGCGCGTTTCCTTCGCAGGGCAGAATTCGCGGCATAACCTGCTCGGATGCCTGGGCGGCGCCTGCCGTGAAGCCCATTGCGCATCCCGGGAAAATACGCGCATTGTATTTTTCTCGATCTAGCGGAGGAAAACGCCGTGATAGCAACGGTCGAAGAGCTTGCCGAGCGGGTGCCGAGCGGCGCATCGGTGGCTTTGCCGCCGGATAATTCTCTGGTGCCGTGCGAGCTGGTTCGCGCCCTCATTCGCCGCGATATTCGCGGGCTCCGTCTCATCGGGGTACCGGTCTCCGGCTACGCGACGGATCTTCTCATCGGGGCGGGCGCGGTGGCGGAGCTTGAGACCAGCGCCGTGACCCTTGGCGAGGCAGGCAGTGCGCCGCGTTTTCTTGCGGCGCTTGCGCAAGGGCGTATCAAGGTTTTTGATGCAACCTGCCCGGCCATGCATGCGCGCTTGCAGGCGGCTGAAAAAGGTGTTCCGTTCCTGCCTCTGCGCGGGGTTTTGGGAAGCGACATTTTGGCCCATCGGCCGGATTGGAAAGTGATCCAGAACCCGTTTGCGGAATCACCGGATCCCATTCTTCTGCTTCCCGCACTCTGCCCTGATTTCGGCCTATTTCATGCCCCCATGGTCGATGCCGAAGGCAATGTCTGGGTGGGAAGGCGGCGGGAGCTTGCCACCATTGCCCATGCCAGCCGCCGCAGTTTGGTGACCGTCGAACGACGCATGCCGGGCAATTTCCTTGAAGATGAGCGCCTTGCGCCCGGTGTCATCACCGCGCCCTATATCGAGGCCGTTGCGGTGGCTCAACGGGGCGCGTGGCCGCTCGGGTTGTTCGACGAATATCCGGCCGATAGCGCGCATCTGATGGAATATGCGAAGCTTGCGCGAAGCGAAGAGGGCTTCCGCACTTACCTCGCGCGCTATGTTTTGCTTTCCGAACACGTTGCGGCGCAATGATTGGTCTGGCTGAGCGGCTGGCTGTTACGCTTGCGCACTTCATTCTGGATCCCGAAGCGCCACCCGCCCGGCATGTCGCGGTGGGGGCAGCGAGCCCGATACCGGCCGCGGCCTGCCTGCTCGTGCAGGCGCTTGGCGTACCCATGCGTCTTTCGCTTCTGCACCGCGCGCGAGGAAACCCTTTTACCGAAGGCTCCGCCGAACTGTTTGACCTTGCCGCGCAAGGCCGCATCGACCTGTTTTTTCTCGGCGGGGGGCAGATTGACGGCCAAGCCAATATCAACCTGATCGGCACCGGTGAATGGCCTGGGCGAGATGTTCGCTTTCCCGGAAGTTTCGGTTCCGCTTTCATGTACATGATGGTTCCGCGCACCATCCTCTTGCGTGAGGAGCACTCACCGCGCGTGCTGGTCCCGCGCGTGGATTGGGTTTCTGCGCCCGGACGCTCGCCGCCCGAAGTCTTCCGTCGCGGCACCGCGCAAGCCTTGGTCACCGGGCGCTGCGTTTTTCGTTTTCAGGCGGAAAGCGGCCGGTTTATTCTTGCCTCCGTGCATCCGGGTGAAAGCATTGCAAGCATCCGGGCCGCAACCGGCTTCGATTTCGACTGCCCTTCCGAAGTTCCGCAAACGCCCGAACCCAA
>JAIMBF010000109.1 GCA_023511585.1 Terriglobia bacterium | reverse complement strand
GCTGCGCAACGGTTTTCGGCGGCAGGGGCCCTGCGGGGCAATCGGCAATCTCGGCCTAGGACGGAAATAAATTAAATAGCGAAAGAGCTAGCCAAGATCGCCATTCCGATGCTAGACATCGCCCAGAAAATAGTCTTGCATGGGACAGAAATAAGCAGATTGCCTCGTCAGTGTTCAGCTGCCGCGGCGGTTCCCCGGCTGAGAGTAAGACGAGAGGGCCTCACGCACAACCGATTCTGCGCTGTGTTCTCCGCTGGCATGCGATGTGCAACGCAACATGCAGGCGGTTTCGGCCCGAACGGCTTGCGTTCTTGAAAGCTCGGCCGCGCCGTTGCCTGGGTCTGAACGGCTGGCAAGGTGTTGGAGCAAGGAAACGATGCCAGGAATCAGTTATCGCCGGGATGACGCATGGCGTGTGGGGGTATTGTTTTCACGCACCGGCTTCATGGCGGTGATCGAAGATACGCAATTGCGCGGCACGTTGCTTGCGATCGAGGAAATCAATGCGGCCGGAGGGGTCAACGGACGGGAAATCGTGCCGATTGTCTATGACCCCGGCTCCGAGCCGGCCGTCTTCGGCCATCTTGCCAAGCGGCTGATGGTGGAAGATCAGGTTACGACAATTTTCGGTTGCTATACGTCCAGCAGCCGGCGGGCGGTTATTCCTGTCGTAGAACGTTTGAATGGGCTGCTGTGGTATCCGACCTTGTATGAAGGGTTCGAGTACTCCCCGAACGTGATCTACACCGGTGCGGCGCCGAATCAGAACAGTGTTGTTCTCTGTCGGTATTTGCTGGAAAATTACGGGCGGCGCTTTTTCTTTGTCGGGTCGGATTATATTTACCCGCGGGAATCGAACCGGATCATGGGCGATCTCGTGCGCCGCCAAGGTGGCGAGGTGGTGGGGGAAACCTATGTCAGCCTACGCGCGCAGCGGCGGGATTTTCAGCCCGTTATTCGCCAAATCCGTGCGGCAAGCCCGGATGTGATTTTCTCAACCGTCGTCGGCGACGGAACGATTTACTTCTACCAGGCCTATGCCGAAGCCGGCTTCAATCCGAAAGTAATGCCGATTGCAAGCCTGACCACCACCGAGGCGGAAATCCGGGCGATGGGTTTCGATGTGGGCGAGGGGCATATCACCGCCGCTTCTTATTTCCAGACGATCGAAGGGGGGCAGAACACAGGCTTCGTTAGCCGCTATCACAAACGGTTTGGTGACGACGAACCGACCAATGCCTGTGTCGAGGCGGCTTATTTCCAGGTGCATGTCTTTGCCAAAGCGCTGGAAAGCACAAACTCGCTGGACACCGACATCTTGCGCCCGATGGTCTTGGGCACCGAATTCGACGCGCCGCAAGGCCGGATCAGCATCAATGAGGCCTCGAACCACGCCAATCTCTGGACGCGGATCGGCCGCGCCAATCGCCGTGGGCAGTTCGATATCGTGTTCCGCTCGCAGGACGCCGTGCCGGCCGACCCCTATCTGATTTCCGCCGGCTGGGGTTTTATGGCGGGAGCCGTCTGATTCGCTTATCCACCGCAGCCCATGGCCAGTCCATCCTCACCCGTTTTCAGCGAGCTCGCTCGGCTCGATATTCTGGTTGCCGTCCCGCCGGACGAGGAAGGCACGTTTCTTGTCCGCGAACTGCGACGCACCCGTGCCTCGGTGCGCTCTCTCTGGCCGCTGCCGGAGACGCTGCCCGATACGTCCGATGTGATTTTCTGCGAGCTTGCTTCCGGGCTGCCGGCGCGGCTTCCCTGGGTGCCGGGGAATGCGCGGGCGGCGCTGGTTGGCGTTATGCCGGCGCAATTCTCGGGGGATTTTGATCTTCTGCGCACGAGCGCGGTTGATGCCGTGCTGCATCGTCCGCTGACCGCACATGCCGTGATGACGTGTCTGATCATCGCCTGGATGCGCTTTAGCTATGAACGGCGGCTGCGTCAGCGCATTGCCAAGCTTGAGGAAACGCTGCGCGCGGTGCGGCTGGTGGAACGCGCGAAGGCGATTCTGGTTGCGAAGCGCAATTTGAACGAAGACGATGCGTATCGTTTCATGCAGCGGCAGGCGATGGAACGGCGGGTGCCGATTGCGGTGATCGCATCAGCGATTATTGACTCGCAGGCGATACTCGGATAGTCTTTACCAAGGTTGCTCGCAACCGGCGGCAGCATCGCCGCTCAAAATCCGGCAGTTTTGCCCTCGTCTTGGTCCGATAAGGACTGGGCGGGGGTTTTTGCGTTTTGGGGGAAGAATAATGGTCAAAACGATAAACATCACCCACAGGCTGGGTGGGGCATGCGGTGTGCCAGCGCCGACGTTTTACCCTGGGCAAAGTGTCGCCATCGATGCTGTAGGTGGCATCCCGTCCACCAGGGCTGAATATTACACCTACCGTGATCTCGGCGTTCGCTGGTTGTTTCACATTCAGCATGTTGGAGGCTGAAAATGAACGAACCACGTCCGCACGGCCACTCCGTTCTTGTCGACGCCGAAGAGATGGAGAGTCAGATCGACCATGTGCTCGGCGAAGAATACGAGCACAAACCGGTGCCTGTCTCAGCAAGGCGCAGCCTGTTCTCGGTGACGATGGTTTGGATCGGCTTTCCGATGATCATTACTGGCGCCATGACAGGGTCGGTCTTGGTACTCGGAATGGGCTTTCAACGCGCATTGCAGGCGATGATCATTGGTAACCTGCTGATGTTTGCCTATGTCGGTGCGCTCGGCGTGCTCGGCACTCGCCGCGGCCTTAACTTCGCGCTGCTGGCCAGCATTGTATTCGGCCGCAAGGGTTACATTTTTGCCTCGGGCCTGCTGTCTACGCTGCTGCTCGGATGGTACGCGGTACAGACTGGGATCACCGGTAATCTCATCAGCAGCACCTACCACTTGAATTATGTGCTGATGACGATCATCGCAGGGCTGCTTTACATCGCTATTACTTTCGTCGGCGTGCGGGGGCTACACTATATCGGGCTGATCTCGGTGCCGTTGTTCGTGATTCTTGGCATCTATGTCGTGGCCGATGCAGTGGCAGCCCACGGCTGGTCTGCGGTCGTTGCCTATGCAGGCAATCACGGTCAGGCGTCGATGTCTATGGGTGTCGGCCTGACCATTGTCTTGACGCTGTTCGTGGACGCCGGAACCGTTACTGCTGACTTCAACCGTTGGGCAAAAGACACACAAAGCTCGTTGATTTCTACATTCAGCGCCTTCCCCTTCGCAAACCTTGTTGCGATGCTGGTCGGCGGAATCACCACTGCCGCAGTAGGCATTTCCGACCAGAATCCATTTGGGGCGGACAATATGTTCGGCTACATGAACATGAAGGGGATGGTCTGGCTCAGCGTGCTGGCGTTCCTATTCCTCTACTTCAACCTCGGCTCGGTCTGCTCGCACTGCCTCTATAACGCCGCCACGGGTTGGTCACGCATCATAGGTAGCCATATGCGCGTGCTTGCGATTGTGCTTGGGGCTATCGGAATCGCTATCGCCGCCGGCAATGTCTGGGCTTTCTTTATCCAGTGGCTCACTTTGCTCGGTATCTTGGTTCCCCCGATCGGCGCGATCATCCTCGTTGACCAGTACTTCGTCCGTCCCGGTGCGGAGGCAACGCAGGAATGGAACATCCCTGCCTTTGTTGCCTGGGCCATCGGCTCTGTCGTTGCGTTCATCGTTAGCGAAGTTGCCCCCGAGTTGTCGACCGCGTTGTCAGCTTTCATCGTCACATGCATCGCATACGGCGTGATGGCGCGAATGATGGGGCTTGCCCGCGCGTATACGTAATTGGCGCGGCAGCGGGCCTGCAAGTTTAATCACGAAGAAGGGACCAACACGATGGACTACGAGATCTACAATTTGGGCGACGTGCGTCTGCAGCGCGGAGCGACACTGCGTGATTGCAAGCTGGCGTACAAGACCTTCGGTACTTTGAACGCAGCCAAGGACAACGCGATTGTCTATCCAACTTGGTACTCCGGCCAGCACTATGACAACGAGTGGCTGGTGGGTGCAGGCATGGCGCTCGATCCGGCGAAGTACTTCATCATTATTCCGAACATGCTAGGCAACGGGCTGTCATCCTCGCCTTCCAATACGCCTGAACCTTATAACGGACCCCGGTTTCCGCAGGTCACAGCTTACGACAATGTCCGCTTGCAGCACCGGTTGGTGACCGAGAAGTTTGGCATCAGCCGGCTCAAGCTAGTGATCGGCTGGTCGATGGGAGCATTGCAGACTTTCCATTGGGGTGCGCTCTATCCTGACATGGTTGAGCGCATCGCACCGTTCTGCGGTTCGGCCAGGTGCTCGCGACATAACTTCGTCTTCTTGGAAGGGGTGAAGGCGGCACTCACCGCGGACGCCGCTTTTGCTGGCGGCTGGTACAAGGAGAAGCCGAATATCGGCCTCAGGGCTATGGCTCGCGTCTATGCCGGTTGGGGGTTTTCACAAGCGTTCTACCGCGAGCAGCTTGACATCAAGACGCTCGGTTATTCCTCTTTGGAAGATTTCCTCGTTGCCTTCTGGGAAGGTTTCTTCCTGCCCAAGGATCCAAACAACCTGCTGGCAATGTTGTGGACCTGGCAGAATGGCGACATCAGTGACAACGAACTCTACAACGGGGATTTTCGGAAAGCTTTAGGTGCGATCAAGGCGCGTGCCTACGTTATGCCTAGCCAGACCGACCTTTACTTTCCGCCGGAGGACAGCGAGTTCGAAGTTGCCAATATGCCGAACGCGAAACTGATCCCTATTCCTTCGATCTGGGGCCACTTCGCTGGCGGTCCCGGAACGAACCCGGTGGACGTAAAATTCCTTGACGATAAGATAAAGGAATTGCTCGCGACTTGAAGCAACGTGCACAGGAGGCACACATCACAGTGCCTTCTGTCCGCCAACTCCGTGGAGGAAGACAATCATGTCCCATGATCAGCTCTGCGATCTGGATGCCGTTAGCATCGCCCGGCTGGTGCGCGGCAAGCAGGTTTCTCCGGTCGAAGTGACTGAAGCGCACATCGCACGTATGGAGGCTCTGGAGCCGAAGCTGCACGCCTTTTGCACGCCGACGCCAGAGCTTGCGCGCGAGACCGCACACGCGCTAGAGCGACGGATTATGGCAGGTGAACAGATCGGACCACTCGCTGGTGTTCCGATAGGTATCAAGGATCTCATCTGTACCAAGGGAATCCGTACTGTCTGCGGCTCCTTCGCCTATCTGGACTATGTTCCCGACGAGGATGACGTGGTCGTCGAGCGACTGAAGGCGGCGGACGCGGTGATCCTCGGCAAGACCAATGTCCCCGAGTTCGGTTATAGCGGTGTTGGACATAATCCGGTCTTCGAGACCACCCGCAATCCGTGGAATCTCGATCTCACCCCCGGGGGATCGAGCGCAGGGTCAGGGGCGGCTGTCGCGAGTGGAATGTGTCCGTTTGCCGTCGGCAGCGACGGCGGCGGCTCGGTGAGGATTCCCTCAGCTCATTGTGGTATTTTCGGCATGAAGCCGTCGATGGGTCGCGTTCCGCTGTATCCGGGCACCAAGGACGAGCGCTATCCGGGCATATCCAGTTGGGAGAGCCTTGAGCATATCGGCCCGATGAGCCGCACCGTCGCGGATTCGGCTCTGATGCTATCGGTGATTGGAGCAGGGCCAGATCCGCGCGACCGCCATACTCTTCCGGGTCCCGAGTTTGACTGGATGGAGTGCCTGAAGGGTGATATCAAGGGCAAACGAATTGCGCTTTCGCTCGACTGGGGTTATGCGGCAGTCGATCCTCGCGTGCGCGCAATCGTTGCCGAGGCGGCTCGCGTGTTCGAGCGCGATCTCGGTTGCATCGTCGAGGAGGCACATCCTGGCTGGGAAGACCCATATCCGGCTTTCTGGGGGATTGTGGCGCTTGAAAGCGACTTGGCTGGGATGCGCGCGCTAGCAGACAAGTTCGCCGACCGCATGACGCCGCACTTGGTAGATTTTGTTCGCCGTCCCTGGACGGCTGAAGAACTTACCAACGCAGTGATGGTGCGCAAAGCGGTGAACAATAAGATGTGGCGTTTCATGCAACGTTACGAACTGCTGCTGACCCCAACGCTCGCGGTGCCCCCTTTTCCGATCCATATCCAAGGACCGGAAAAGATCGACGGCCGCATTGTCGCGCCCTTCGAGTGGCTTGCCTTCACGTTTCCAATAAACATGACGGGCCAGCCCGCGGCCTCGATCCCGGCGGGCTGGACCGATGATGGGCTACCGGTAGGACTACAAATCGTAGGGCGGCATCTGGACGACCCGATGGTACTGCGTGCCGCTGCTGCATTCGAGGCGGCGCGGCCCTGGCACCACCGCCGTCCTTCGGTGCTCAGCTGAGCAGGCGGCCTGGAGCGGAGCCGGGCCGCACCAGTATTCGGGCAGGATGAGACGAGACGAGGCGATGGCTATTCTCGAACTGCGTGACATCACTGTCGACTTCAGCGGCTTTCTTGCCATTTCCGGCCTGCATCTTGCGGTTCGCGAGGGCGAATTGCGATGCTTGATCGGTCCCAACGGCGCGGGCAAAACCACGGCGCTTGATGTGATCTGCGGCAAGACGCGCGCGGCATCCGGACAA
>JAIMBF010000108.1 GCA_023511585.1 Terriglobia bacterium | reverse complement strand
CGAGTTCTCCCCCGCTGAGTGCACCGCATATCTCAGGCACGCCGGATACGCTTCAGTGTAATCGGATCAGGCTCTAGCGTTTTATGACGGCCCCGACGTGCGGCTTTACAAAGAGCCGGAGCCGGCCGCCGACAGTCCCTGGATACGCTTTATCGAAGAGCGGCGTCTGCCCACGCGTCTGCTCATATCGCACATTCGTCACGCCACTCGGGGCGCAATTTCTCTTGCCAATACCCAACCGTTTATCCGCGAGCTCGGCGGCCGCCAGCATGTTTTTGCGCATAACGGCAGCCTGGATGAAATCGAAGCGCGCTACGCCGGGGCATGGCGGCGGTTTCGCCCGATTGGCGAGACGGATTCCGAAATCGCATTCTGCATTTTGCTCGAGCGGATGGCGCCGCTCTGGAGCGGGCAGGGGGTTCCTTCGTTGCAAGAGAGGCTTGCCGTCGTTACACGCTTTGCGGACGAGATGCGGGCGCTCGGGCCGGCCAATTTCCTTTATGCCGACGGCGACGTTCTTTTTGCGCACGGGCACCAGCGCATACAAGTCAACGGCGAAATTGCCCCGCCTGGGCTTTGGTATCTCCAACGCCGATGCGCATGCGATGCCGATGCGCTTTCCGCGCCCGAAAATGCCGCTGCGCAAGCCGCCGAGCAGGAACTCATTCTTATCGCGAGCGTTCCGTTAACCGCCGAAGCCTGGACCCCTTTCGCCGAAGGGCAGGTGATGGTCGTGAAGGACGGCGCGATCGTGTCTGAATTGGGGGCCGGCATCGGCGGCAAGGGCGAGTATCGCTCTGCGTGAAAAGCGCTCGGCACGTATTACGAAATCGTATCAGATCAAAAAATCTTGCTTACCTGCTCGCGGAGGCTGATGGCTTTCGCGCGTTGGTAATGTCTCGAACCACTCACCATTCCCAACGGCGCTTCTTTTGAGGATTTCCGATAGACTCGTTCTTATCTGGGCCGTCGACCGCGTAAGGTCGAACATCGCAAGAATAGCGCGGAGATGCTCATCACTGTTCGCTTCGATGTTGTCGGTTTCCAAGATGTAACGTCCGACATACCGCAATTCCCCCGGCGGGATTTCCTCCAACGTTCGCGGCCCGCGGCGACGTGGTTTCACAGGTGGAGTGCCTTTGATCCGCACCGTCGCAAAGAGGAGGCCCGTCTGGCCTGGCTCATTCTCCGCAACAACTTTGCCCTGTCGGATCGCGCTCATGAGCGCTTTGTTCATCGTGCTTTTAAGCTCACCGTCGAGCCGCCTTACCCCACAACCCCGCAAGTATATATTGTACGCACGCTTGGCGAGCATGGGACCTTCTACTTCGATAATGCGAACCAGACCGTCAGCCACATCTCCAATGCTTATGATGCGCGGATCCGGTCCCGCAGAGCCTTCATAGGAGATGTATTCACCGAGAAAACTATCGCCGTTCGATCTCGGCTGCATAGTCATGAATTTTTCCATCGTTGCATCATAGCGGCGATTGACCGGTTTTTGCTCTTGCGAAGCCAAACTCAACCTGGGCTGCGAATCATTCGGGTCAGTAATACCAACAAGATCGGAATCGACGCTCTCGTCGATTTCCGCTCGCTCAACTCTCGCGGTTTTCGCAGGAGGCGGTGGCTCCGTAATATTCCCGTCGATCCCGCCCGGCTTGATCCCTAATCGATCTAACTCTCTCCACAGAGGCTCCAATGCCTTGGTTCGATCGCGGTAAAAATCGCTGCCCCGAATCCGAACGAATTGCCAGCCGGCGCGTTCCAGATCGCGTTGACGCGCCATATCCTGCTCATAGCGCTCGGGGCCATGCCATTCGTCCCCATCGCACTCCACCGCGAGCCTTCCCTGCATTCCTTCGACAACGAGGTCTATCCGATAGCGATGATTTGTGGGATCGCCGACTGAAACTTGTGTGCGGACGAAGAAGCCTCTGGCGCGAACGCATGCACACACATCACGTTCGAACTGCGACTCAAACCGATCTTCTTCCGGGCCTGGTTGCCTTCGTGGTGAGAGCATATAATCCAGCAACCGGTATCGCATGCAGCGCGGGCTTAGATCGCCAAGCCCGGCGGTATGGAAAAGCCAGAGTTGGTCTCGCGCGCGGCTCGCAGCAACATTGAATCGTTGACGAGCGGATTCATTGGAAAGCGTACCGATTCTCTCGTTAGGAGCCGCCACCATACTCAAAAAGATAACGTCCCGCTCATCACCCTGAAAGGCGTAAGCATCGCCACAGATCAAACGGCGTTCTTCGATCGTTCCCGGCTCCAACGCCTTGAGGAGTTTCCCTTCAATCAGCTTGGCCTGCGCTTCACCCTGTAAGCTGATCACCCCCATTGTCCGGCCGACGTATCGCGGATCCTGGATGCATCCGATGATTTGGGAGACGATCGCATCCGCTTCCGGCTCGTTAATCGCGTATTGAGCAGAGCCGGTCCGATACCCATTTTTTACATGCCGGACGACCAGGGGGGTCAAACGGTCGGGGGGGTAAGACCGCAAAGGATCGAGCGGCGTGCCGTTGCTCGCATAGCAAAGGTCATTCGAAAACTGAATGATCTCCGGCATGCACCGAAAATGTTCGCGAAGCACGATGTGTTGCCGGAAACGAATCTTAGCGTTGGTGTAAAGGCTGCTTTGTGCCGATAGGGCATGTTGGTGCGGGACGCCCGCAAGATAACGACGTTGCAGATCCGCGATATCTTGATCGGCAATTCCGATACCGTAAGGGCTGATTTGCTGGTCGTCTCCAACCACAATCATCTTTTCGCCGATATAAAAAAGAAACAGACTTTCAATTCCCAACTGGCTTGCTTCATCAACGATCACCAGATCATATCGGTTTGAAACGGAACTGATCATCTCCGCAACGAGATATCGCGGCATAATCCAGACCGGAATAGATTCGCGGCATTGATCCATATACTGTCGGACCTCGCGCCGGATGCGTTCTCTCTTCGCTGATCCCCCGGTGCCTTTTCCCTGGCTCCTGACCGCCTCGCTCCACCCCCTGAGCGCGGCCGATTCTTTGGGCTCGGAATCCAGACGCTCCAAGAAATGGGTCCAAGCGCGCAGTACTGCACTTTCAGCAAGCAGTTCGCGAATCTCTTGCTCCAATGCGTGACGGCGGCGCCACATCCTATCTTGATAAGAGAAATCCGAACGCTTCCGCAGCCAATTGTCGACGAATGCCCAACGCCATGCGGCATCCCAATCCTGGAAACGATCGTCCCACATAGCATCATGAATGGTTCGCGAAACCGTATCTATGAATCCAGGGATCGCCTGGGCGAGTGCAGCCTCCACGCCCTGCCGAAGTTCTGTGTCGGCTTTAGCCTGCTGAATTCGCAACAGCTTATCATATGCCTCGCCGTAGCCTGGAATATCTCGCTCTTCGACAGCCTTCACCAGTGAACGAATGACCGGATGCGCGTCTTCCAGGTTCTGCACAGCTTGAAGATCCCGCAAGCAGGCCGTAATTTTATCTTCAAAGAATTTGTATTTCTTCTCAATTTCAACTGCTCTAATCAGATCCAACCACTTCTCTGTTTCCCCATTTTTCCAATCGGGAAGAGGAACCGATGAAAACTCACTATTTCCGGAGCGACCAAGGTTCAAACACTCGTCCGCATGGGATAGGACATCACCAAGAGCGACAACCTGTTCCTTGGTCGCAGTAAGGCGGATTTGTTGTTGTGACCCTTTGGGCACACCACCACCACAATCACGCCAGGCTTCGTCCAATGCTGCGAATGAGAGTTCTACGTCAAGATAATCTCGCAATATACGGAGCTGGCTTTCGGTAGTTATGGGTTGCCCATTCACCTGAATTCGCTCTCGCAGATACCTACGTTTCTTGACCTCTTTTGGGGTAATCACGCCCAGTCTCTTCCATTTACCGCCCCGGCGAAAATATTGGAGCAGCACATCGGCATCTGCACGAACGCGCGCAAGCTCGAATTCGGGCGGAATTGATACCGAAGCCGATCGCAGCGCAACCAACAATTCTTCAATTCGGTCAAGGAGTTCTACGGATTGGTTGTGCAGTGCCCGCCACCGGGCCGGACGGTCTCCCAGACATTCCGATATCGCATCGGCAACCCATTCATAGCCGCGCTGAAGTAGCTGACGATGCCGATTATCCAGAACTTGCAGCCTAGATTTGAAGTTGTCACGAATCTTTGAATCTAGTTCCGCAATCCTTCGATAAACCGGATCTTTCAAAAACTCCGTGATTTCTGCGAGTGCCTGTTTGGCATTTCTTTCCGCGACGACGCCAGCACCGAAAACATCCGGCGACGGAAGCTGTTCCGGGCTGAGTATTCGAAGCTTAGCCTCTGCTATCTGCTCCTCTTTATAGGCACGACAAATCCGCAACCAGCTTAGAATATCGTCTTTGCCAACAGGCGGATGCTCACTAGCATTGTTAGGCAGCTGTAACCACCCATAGCGATCGCGCTCACGTGCAACTCGCTGAGCGATCTGGAGGGCGCTACCTCGATAGGCGCCATAGAGCAATGTGAAAGGCAAAGTTTCCGCCTGGCGCAATTGGCGAAGCTCGGCATCCGTCTCCCACATGGAGCGCCGTTTGGCGGATATTTCACCGTCTATTTCCTCAATGCGATGGTCGTATGCCTCTCGGCTCCAGGAGTTAAGGCGCGCCGTGATTCCCTGGACGGCAGAATTCAGCTCCGCGAATGCGTCGCCGGTTTGCCCAAGAAGGCTCACACAAAGCGGTTGTATCTCTTTCGGCAACTTGTCCTTGAGAACCCGAAGGGCACGCTCCGTTTCCGCGGTAACCAGCATGCGCTTGCCGGTTGCCAGCATATGACAGATCAAGTTCGCAATGGTATGGCTCTTGCCGGTTCCGGGAGGGCCTTGTACCAAGACGCCGCGTTGGCGCCCAATCGCTTCGACGATGCGGCGCTGCTCACGATTGGCCGGCAAGGGAAAATAAATCTCTTGAGGAGTTAGTCTGTCGCCGGTTGGTCCGGTTTGCGGCGGCGCATCGGGCGCTTCGTCGTCGCCGCCATCTTCGATAAGCCCGCTCCAACCTGGCGGAACCCTTATAGATGGCTCCGCCAACTGAGAGATCATTTGGTTATAGATTCTTTCCATTCCGCGTTGAACGCGCTTCCGCAAAATGAGCGCAGGCGCGAAACTCACGGCCGGCTTGTCATCAGTGCCGGCAACAGGTTGCAGATCGGTTGACCATTGGGAGTTCGGGTGCAGAGCTTCAGCCCAGAATTTGATTGCAGGAAATATCGCAGATCGGTCCCAGATATTGTCGTCAATCGCCTCCAGTTTTGCTCTCATGCTTTCGTACTGGCCTTGCTCGGGACGCATCTCCGGTCCGAGCATGTCATCTTCGATCTGAAGCTTTGCGCCCTCGGCCGGAGGCTCAAGCCGGATAACGCCCACACTCGGATCGAATTGAAGGTTTACCCGCGCAGCAACGACGTGGCGCCGGATCCGCACAGATTTCTCTTGCGTTTCCGGCCAATCGAGCAAACCAAGGCCGAGGACAAGCTCAACAATTTCTTCCTGCTTTTGGATCTGAGCACGCAGATGAAAAAGCTCGGCGTAAATTTTTTGAATCGCATCACAACGACGATATTCGTCGGACCACGCCTGCCAGATTGGACGAAAACGCTCATAGATCTCGATGATATCGGGATAGTCCCGAATGTGGCGTTCAATCAACGGCGGCTCTTCGCCTTCGCCAAGCTCGACGTTCGGATCCGGCTCCAGTCTGGTTTGCAGGAGTGGCGGCATCTCCTCGGTAGCCCGCCCGAGCGCCTCTTGATCAATCCAGGGAAGCAACGCATCGGGCACTTTCGGCGGCACCGGGAATTGCGGCTTGCAAACTTCGAGCCACGGCTCATCCGATGCAAAATCGTCACGCCACGCCGGGCTGCGGCATTCAGGCTCCTGTGGCATATCGCCGAACCAAAGAACTAGTTCGTATTTGTCGACATCACGAACGACGACGCTACGGAGCCTCGCAAATTCTCTCAGATAGCGGGCGAGGCGTAAGGCTTTCGGTTCAGTCACATCGGCGTTTATGGAAGCGGGCTTAGGGCTTTCCATGTGCGTTTCCGTTGCTTTTGCCAGCGCGGCATTCTCCGGGCTTGGTTTCTGAGGACTCACAAGTTTTGTTAGGTAGCGGACGAGTTTTTTGAGATTGCAAAGAAGGCCTGAGGCTTCAGGTTCGGCCGCGTCACTGCTCATGAACGCCCCGCCCATTCTCTACCCGAGCCGGCTTCACGCTGCTTCAAGCGCCACGCGCTCCGGCGTCGGTCGCCGTGATGTGCCCCAGGCAGCACCAAAGCGACCGCAGAGCGGTGCCGTTTAACGTTCTGACCACGGTGGTCATGCTCCGTTTCGCACATTTGCGGCCTGGTTGCGACGCTTACGGGCCCACGTTACGTTAGATCAAATTCACACCCAATCGCAATCACGTTAATTTTCGAAACGATGACGCCGCAGCGCCGGGGCGGGCGCTCAAACCGGGGCCAAATGCCCTCCATTTTTGCCGTCAAGAGACGCGGAAAGGAGGCCAATTCAGCCTCTCGCCCACCGAAAGCACTGTTGTCTGGAAAGCCGGAAAAATGGTGCCCAGGGGCGGAATCGAACCACCGACACGCGGATTTTCAGTCCGCTGCTCTACCGACTGAGCTACCTGGG
>JAIMBF010000107.1 GCA_023511585.1 Terriglobia bacterium | reverse complement strand
GGAGGCATTTGCGGCCCGCAATCAGGCGTCCGTTCGGCCGTTTGCAACACACTGCGGGGAGCGTTTTTGGAACCGGGTGGAAGAGCGATCGAGGAAGGTTCATCCTCTGCTAAAAGGCAATCTTCAATGAGGCCGCAGCTTGGCTGCGGAAGTGCCCATCTTCCACCCGGCACACTTGAGTAAAACTTATTTGGGGATTGATGCAAGAAAAAAAATGAGACGCAAAAGGTCACGTCGCGGTCCCTTGACGACGGGCGAGGTCTGCCCCATGTTAGCGTCGCGACTTTATGTTCTTGCCTTTTAGAAGAAAATCTAAATGAACCGCCTCAACCCCATCCACCTGTTTTGCCTTACTATCCAAATTTGGTGGCCGCTGCCTTTTTTCAGCGCCACGATTCGAATCATCTGAGCGTCTCTCCAGCCCAACTGCGCTCCGGACAATGGCAATTTGGCGCGCAACGACAGGAAAAACCCGCACAAATGAACGCGTTCCACGATATCTTCCGCTACCTCACCGGCAATGCGCCACTGCGTTGGCAACAGCGGTTGTTTGATCGGTTTGTGGCCGGAAACATCCCGCATGCGATCGATTTGCCCACCGGGCTCGGTAAAACCTCAGTGATGGCCATCTGGCTCATTGCTCTCGCCCTTGCCGAACCGGAGATCCTCCGAACTCTCCCTCGCCGACTTATATATGTCGTCGACCGGCGTACGGTAGTGGATCAAGCAACGGACCTCGCCGAAAAACTCCGCCTGGCAATGAAAAGCGCGCCGGAAGGCAGCACCGCCGCACAAATCCGAGACCGGCTGAGCCAGCTTTGCATCGACCCCGATGATGAGGCCTCCCCGCTCGCCATCAGCACGCTTCGCGGTGAGCGCGCGGACAATCGCGAATGGCAAGCCGACCCGGCGCACCCCGCGATTATCGTCGGCACGGTGGATATGATCGGCAGTCGGCTCTTGTTTTCCGGTTACGGGGTTTCGCGCCGCATGCGCCCATTTCACGCCGGCTTGCTTGGGCAGCATACGCTTCTCGTTCACGACGAAGCGCATCTTTCCGAACCTTTCGGCGAGCTCGTTCGCTCCGTCATTGCCAATCAGCAAGCTCGGAATGCGCTGGATTACCCGCTTCATCTCCTTGAGCTTTCGGCCACGCGGCGCAAACCAGCGGTGACGAACGCCTTCACCTTGACGGATGAAGACAAAGCCGAGGGGTTGGTCAGCCAGCGCCTGCACGCGAGCAAGCGGCTGCGTATCGAACAGCCTGCCCAAGACGAGAGCGCCGCCGTTACGAGAGCGGTCGAGCTCGCGCTCGTTTATCGATATGATCGCAAACGCGTCCTGGTGTATGTCCGCAAGCCGCGCGATGCGCAGATAATCGCCGATCGGCTCGCCAAGGCAACCGATAACTGCCGCGTTGCGCTGTTGACCGGCACGGTGCGCGGTTACGAGCGCGATCAGCTTGCCGAAAAACCTTTGTTGCGGGGATTTCGAAGCGACCCCAATCGTTCGCCTCCGACGGCAACGGAATATTTGGTCGCAACCTCCGCCGGCGAGGTTGGTGTCGATCTCGATGCCGACCATATGGTCTGCGACCTCTCCACGCTCGACTCGATGATCCAGCGCCTCGGCCGCGTGAACCGATTGGGCGGCAAGGACCGTAGCGCCGACGTGCACGTAGTCCCATGGCCTTCACCAAAAAACGAAGGCGAAGAAAAGGCAATCCAAACGACCATGAAAGCGCTTGCTTCCCTGCCGCAATACGGTGACGGCACCTTCGATGCAAGCCCGAAAAACCTGCTTGCCCTGGCCCATCGGACCGACGCTTTCGCGCCCACACCGCATATCGTGCCGCTCACCGACATTCTCCTCGACAACTGGTCGCTCACGTGCGTGAAACATCTGCCCGGTCGGCCGATGCCGGACCGCTGGCTGCATGGCGTCGAAGGCGGAGAGCCGGAACTTTACGTTGTCTGGCGTGAGGAGGTGAACGACCTGGCCGCTTGCTTCACGGGTGGTGCAACAGGCGGTATCCGCCTTATCAAAGAGCTCTATGACAAGCACCCCATCCTCGCGCGCGAGCGTTTGCGCGGGCCCATGGGCGCGGTGAGAGAAGAATTGAAGCATATCGCCAATTCCCATCGCAGAGAGTCGGAGCAGCAGGTCTATGCCGTGCTGCTACCGGTGAACGGCGATCCGGTTTTCGACACATTGTCCGCCCTTCTCGAGCGGGATGCGGATTTGCCCAACGCCACCATCATCCTGCCGACATCGGCCGGTGGCCTGGACGCCCGCGGCATGCTGACAAGAGAAGCCGGCCGCGATCCAGCAGAAGCGCGTCTTCACTATGATGTGGCCGACGATGATGTCGACAACATCACCGCCGATGCAAAAGATGAAAGACGACGCCTACGCATCTTGCTGACGCGCACGGAAGAGGAAGGATGGGAAGCGCGGGCCCTCGGACAGAGCGCCTCGATCATTCCGGATGAGCTTGCGGAAAAACTTGCCGGGACCCGAAGTGATCGCGAAGCGGCGCGCCATGTAAGAGAACACATCGCCAAGCAATTCGGGCTTGTGGAAAAGGCGCTGTTGGCCTTCGATCGTGACGAGGACGGAGAGCCGCGGCGGGTTCTGCAGCTTCTCAGCTTTCCCCGTTCCGCAGCGACCGCCCAGGACGATCCTGCCGCAGCCGCTAGTGAGCAGGTTCTCGACGAGCATCTGCGCTGGGTGGCGAGAGAAGCCGAAAAGATTGTCGAGCGGATCGGATTGAAGGCCGCCAATCCCGACGTCGCCGAGGCTATCGTGATAGCGGCAAGCTGGCACGATCGGGGCAAGAACCGTCCGGAATGGCAAAAAGCAATCGGCAATCGCGATCCGGCAAAACCGCTCGCCAAAAGCGGGCAGCGCGGTTTCGATGCTTCGGCATGCGGCACCTATCGCCACGAGTTCGGCTCCCTACGCGAAGCTATGGAGGATCAAGCAATCGGCAATCATACCGAGCGCGACCTCATTCTCCATCTTATTGCCGCGCATCACGGTTGGGCACGGCCGCATTTCGAGCCGGAACACGGAGATTTTCCCGTCAGCGACGAGCAAAACGCCGAAATCGTAGCCGAGACGATGCGCCGCTTTGCGCGCCTGCAGCGTCGCTTCGGCCACTGGGGCCTTGCTTGGCTTGAAGCGCTTCTGAGGGCTGCCGACTATTCGGCAACCGAACGCCTTTAGGAGAATAACCGATGAGCACCTCCGTATCCGATATCCGTATCGATGTGAATCCCCGCAATCCGGGCCAATTCTTCGCCTGTTGCGGATTGCTGGAGCTCGCAAGTCGCCGGTGGCCGGAGAGCGAAGGTTGGTTCCAAGGAAGCGGAAACCGTACCGTATTTCATATCGAGACCAAAAGCACTGAGAACGATCCGCTTGGAAAAATCGTGCAAATTTTGTGCAAATGCGTGAATTTGGTAAAGATTGCCCAAGATGACGGAATTCAGAATCTGCAAGCAGACCGCCAGCCGATCGTACTTCTGCCATTCGACTTGCGGCTCGATTGGTGGCTCGATGCCTATGGCGAAGGCGATAAGTCGGAATTGAAGGTTTGGGCAGGGCAACAAACTCCGTTTCGACTGATCAACAACATGCGGGAAGCTTGGCGTGCCGTTACCGCTTGCACCGCAGATGCAACAAGCTCGGCAAAGCTCCTGGCGGAGCGGGCACCCACCTCCGGACGGTTTGGATTTGATCCTGCCGCTTCATGGGAAGCACTGGACGTTGGTTTTTCTCCCGATGAACAGGGCGTGCCGGTGCTAACCTCGCCTGCGACCGAAATCCTGGCAGCGGTTGGTTTGCAGCGCTGCCGGCCTTACCCGGTCGCCGGCAAACCGCGCTGGTTCGCCTACCACATATGGCGAAGCCCGCTTGACATCACCGTTGCCGCTGCGGCCGTGGCAGGCCATGGCTGCGCCGCGGAAAGGTTCGCGTTTCCCGTGGTAATGCGCAACCCGCAATACGGCACGTTCGGATGGGCAAATCCTCTGGATGACTAACAATGGAGAATTAACAATGAATGCATGGAATGAATTGGCTGATAGCATGCTTGCGGCCGACGGGCCGGCGGCACTGGTGTGCCGGCAGTGGCTGATGCCGGCGGAAGGACGCGATGCGGTGATCTTTCCGCCGACCTTCGCCGCGCCCGAGGGGGGCAAAGCCGGCTACAACATCGACGAAATACACGACCGCAATGATCCCAACAGAGTCATTCGCGTCGCCATTATTGATACCGTGGGCTCGCAGGCCAACCGCATGGAACCGTTGTTCAAGCGTGAAAACGGGCGTGATACGGATTACTCCCGTCTCGTGCCCCAGATCGAGATCAGGGCCGGCAACAAAACCGTGAATCTTCTCGATGCCGGCCATCGGGCGGCGGATGCGATTGTCCGCTTTTCTACGCTCGGCCCGAAACTGCAGCAAGCGTTCGACGCCTATCAGGAGACCGGCGATGCCAGTGAGCTCGCGAAAATCGCGCCCACCTCGATCGTGTTCGGGGCATGGGACTCACGCGGAACGCAAGCAAAACTTCCGCGGCTCGTGGCCTCGACCATTCGCGCCTACGATGTGGATGAGCTCTCGCGTTCGGCCCAGTACAACCCGCCGATCGACTATATCGGTCTTGAATTAATCGAAGCGGCCGACAGCAAGAGTCTGCTCGATGCAGCTTCCGAACTCGGCTTCCGCCATGCGCCCGCAGCCGGCACCCATGGCGGGATCATCGTGCACGGGGAAATCCGCCGCGAGGCGATCCTCAGTCTTGTCGGGCTGCGCGCCCTCGGACCGCAAGGCCCGAACGGCGATCCGCTACGCCGCTATATCCTCGGTCTTGCGCTCGTCGCCATGATCCACAACCGGGAGCATAATCTGCGGCAAGGATGCCTGCTGGTAGCCGATCCGGAGAAAGAAACCGTGTGGGAACTGGTCGCGCATGACGGCAGCCGCACGCCCTTCAACCCCGACAGCAACGCGGCACTCGCCTTTGCGCGCGAAGCGGCAGAGCGTTTCGTCGTGGGCGAGGACGCGACCGTGGATTTCGATGTAAAAGAGGCGAACAAAGCGCTGCAAGAGAAAGTTCAACAGAAAACAAATAGCGGCAGAGGACGCAGTAAGCGAGGTGGCTGACCATGCGCTGGCTCTGTATCGAGACACGTTTCCTCGCCGGCCGTTATCACGGTCGCAGATCGGAACGAGATCGTACCTTTTTCCCCGCGGAATGGCCTCCGGCTCCTTACCGTCTGTTTCAGGCGCTGGTGGCCGCTGGCAATCTTGGCGCGCGCCGCACCGCGTTTTCGGACGCCAAAAAAGATGCCCTGAGATGGCTGGAACGGCGAAATGCGCCGGACATCCTTGCACCGGCCGCATACCCGGCAAGCGTGGTGCAGCTTTATGTGCCCAACAACGATATGGACAAGGTGGCACGCGCCTGGGTGCGGAACAGGGAACCCGAAAAACAGCCGAGCGAGCTGCGCACCGGCAAAGACCTCCGCCCGCATCGGCTGGCGGAAGATACTCCGGTGCGGTTTCTTTGGCCGATCGCAGATGAAGAGTGGCCCGAAGCCTCGCGGCACGTTGAAATTCTCTGCGAGGAGGCACGCCAGCTGCACAGCCTTGGCCTTGGTATCGATCTCGTCGCCGGCAACGGTCGTATCCTCAGCACTGCGGAGAAGAACGCGCTTGCCGGGGAGACATGGATTGCCGACGCCGCCGGCACCGGCTGGCGCGTGCCGACGGCCGGCTCGCTTGATGAGCTGATAGATCGGTATAGAGGCCAGGCCATCCGCGTACGGGCCGGCCGGGGCCGCGGGGCCGAGCGCTATGTTGAACCCCCGGCTCCCCCTTTCGTTTACCGGGAAGAGGGATATATCCGCCGCGCCCAAGGGCGTTCGCGGCCCGTGCACCTGTTTGCGTTGGTTGACGAGGAAGGCAATTATCGCTCATTTGATCCGCGCCGAACCATGGAAATCGCCGCCTGGTTGCGCCACGCTGCACACGAGCGCGCAGCGGCGCTGCGCCTCGATGCCGCATTTATCGAGTGCTTCGTCTGCGGCCATGGGGAGGACAGTGAAACCAAGAACAACCGCTTCTCTTACTTGCCGTTGCCGACAATTCCCTATAAGGGCCGCGACGGCCGTATTCGTCGCGTGCTTCTCGCCGAACCCTTCGGCGGCGGCGGTGGAAGCGCGCAAAGCTTGGCGCGCCGGCTTTCGGGCGTTTCGCTCGTTGCCGAGGGGAGCGGCCGGATCCAAGCGGATTTGAGGGCCATCGGCGACGCTTCCGCCGACCGCGTGGCTATGCGCTATCTGCGGAGGGCGCGCAGCTGGGGCACGGTGACGCCCCTCATCCTGCCCGGCCGCGATGATTACCGCACGCGCAAGGCGCATGCGCTGGTGTTGAAGGCGTTGGCACAGGCCGGCTATACCACCCCAATTGCGGAAATCACGCTGCAGCCCGAGCCGGTCTTTGCGGGTGCGGAAATGGCGCGTAGCTATCGCGTGCCGGCTTATCTAAGCCAATTTCCGCGCGTGCATGCCATCATCACCTTTGCGGAGGAGGTACCCGGCCCGGTGGCGATCGGTGCCGGCCGCCATATCGGCCTCGGACTTTTTGCCGCTTTTCGTTAACCGATCTGGAATATCGTTAACGAGGCTCGCAAGCACCATGGCCGAAGCCCAGCTCGAACTTCACCTTCCTGCGCCGCCGGTGAGCGGCGATACGCCGCTCATTCC
>JAIMBF010000106.1 GCA_023511585.1 Terriglobia bacterium | reverse complement strand
CGGCGCGTGAAAGATCGTTTCGGTATGCCGACATTTGTCTATCAGGTCTCGGGCGAATACGCGATGATCATGGCCGCAGTCCGCAACGGCTGGCTCGATCGCGAGCGTGCCATGATGGAAAGCCTACTGGCATTCAAACGCGCCGGCGCGAACGGCGTGCTGACCTATTTCGCGGCAGAAGCCGCGGCTCTGCTGCGAGGAAAGTAATGCGTGCCGATCTCGGACTTCGGGTTGCGATTGTTCCCGTCACGCCCTTCCAACAAAACTGCGCGGTGATCTGGAATCCGCACAGTATGCTCGGCGCGGTGGTGGATCCCGGCGGCGATGTCGAGGAAATTCTCGGTGCCATCGATCATGCGGGGATTACCGTAGAACGCATTTTCCTTACGCATGGGCATCTCGATCACGCGGGCGGGGCTTCCGCCTTGCAGCGGGCATTGCGCCGGCGGCTCGGTGACGAGACCGCCGTTCCCATTATCGGCCCGGATCGGCGCGATGCGTTCCTGCTTTCGTCCATTTCCGAGCAAGCAAGTCTGTTCGGCATAAGCGGCTTGGAAAATGCCGCGCCGGACCGCTGGCTGACCGAAGGAGAGGAAGTGGATATCGCCGGTGAGAAGTTCTCCGTTATCCACTGCCCGGGCCACACGCCGGGCCATGTCGTGTTCTACAATGCCAAAGCCGGCTTTGCGATTGTTGGGGATGTGCTCTTTTATCGCTCGATCGGGCGGACGGATTTTCCTTACGGAGATCACGAGGCTCTCTTGCGTGCCATTCATGAGAAGCTCTTGCCGCTTGGCGATGATGTGAATTTCATTTGCGGCCACGGCCCGGGCTCGCGATTCGGCGATGAACGCCGGCACAATCCGTTTTTGCGTTAGAACTTCTGGCGCTCCGGATGCACGCGCCCGTGTACCTTGCAGCCTATGGAACGCTGATGAGCGGGGAAGAAAATCCGCTGCCGTGCCGGATCCGTGCGCGGCTCAAGCCATGCGGGCACTGTCTTATTCCCGGTCGTCTTTACGTTCTCGCCGGCGGCGCTTACCCGGGGCTTTATTATACGCCGGAAGATCCCTCGCGCACCGTCATCGCCGAGTTGTTGGAAATTCAGGGCACGGCGCCGCAGGTATCGGAGGTTCTGCACGCGTTGGATCGTTACGAAGGCAGCCGCGAATATCTGCGCCGGCTTCTGCCGGTCAAGCAAATAACGGTTGCGGAACGTGACATCCCTTTCGCCGCGCTTGAAGAAAATCGAACCCGGCTCGCTTGGGTTTATATTTTGCGCCGCCGGCCGGCCGGGCGGGCAAAGGAAATTCCCTCGGGCGCGTGGCAGGACTATCGCAACAGGGGCAAGCTTGCCGCTCCTCCGTCACCCGCATCTTCTAACGCTGCGAGCGGAAAATAGGCCTTAGAGCACGCCGCGCAGGAATTGGGTGCGTTGTTTCCCTCCCGAGACGATCAAGCTATGATCGGAGGAGGCAAGCGCAAACCGAACGCCCTGCTTGATGTAGACTTTGGCCCATTCATTGTCGTAAACCCCGCCCATGCCGAGAAACTTGCCGTGCTTGCGGCAGGCTTCGCCGACTTTGGCATAAGCCTGTTGCACGCGCTCATGGCCGATTTGGCCGGGGATGCCCATCTCCGCCGTAAGATCCGAAGTGCCGAACATCAAGACATCGATCCCGGCAACGGCCGCAATGGACTCCGCGTTTTCCACCGCCTCGGGGGTTTCGATCATGGCGACGATCAGAATTTCGCGGTTGATCTCCGCCTGCGCCGTGCCGGCATCGGGCGGCTCGTAGGCATAGAGCGCGGACGGCCCGCCCCAGCTCCGATGGCCTTGCGGCGGATAGTGAAACGCCTCTGCCACGCGGCGGGCCTGTTCCGCAGTGTTGACATGCGGCACGACAATGCCTTGGGCGCCGTTATCCAATGCGCGCGTGCCCTCGTCCAAGGCGTCGTGGCAGATGCGCACAATCGGGGTAATGCCGGTGGCCAATGCCGCAAGGCAGATCTGGCTTGCTTGATTCACCGAAAAAGCCCCGTGCTCGGTATCGATAAAGAGCCAGTCGAATCCGCCGGCTTTCGCAAGCTGGGCGGTGGCGACCGTGCGCAGATGGTGCACGCCCAAACCAAGGACAAGCCCGCCTTCACGTAAGCGGCGGAGGGCATGGTTCGGTATGATCGGCATGGCTTTCCTCCCCTTTTGCAAAGTCTTCCAAAGTGTTCCAAACGGCAACGCCGCCCAGCGCACCACGCCGGATTTGCTGCGTCAAGTCGCGCCCGCGGGCCAAGCTCTCGCGGTCTTTAAACCGGGAGCAAGATGGTGGCGCGGGTACCGCCTTCGGGGCGATTGGACAAGATAATTTCACCCCCGTGTTCGCGCACCACGTCCCGGGCAATGGTCAGCCCCAGGCCGACCCCGCCGGTTTCGCGGTTGCGGGAATCTTCGCCGCGGCGAAACGGTTCAAAAAGGCTCTCGATATCTCCGGGCGGCAAACCCGGCCCGTCATCGTCGATTTCCAGGCGCACTTGCGGGTTTTCCCCCGAGGGGGGGTGCAAGACCACGCGCGCTCCGCCGCCATAGGCCGCGGCGTTTGTCACCAAATTCGCCACCGCCCGCTTCAGCGCGACCGAGCGGGCATGCACGGTGAAATGGCTCGGCCCTTCGTAGCGAAGGTTTTCGGCGAGTTCGGGCTTGGAGTCTCCCACTTCGTCCAAGACGGTGCGCACCAACTCGGCCAGATCGATGGGCGCCAGCGGCTCCCGGCTTGCCGCGGTGCGGCCGAACGCCATGGTGGCCTGCACCATCGTTTCCAATTCATCGAGATCCGCAAGAATTTTGGTGCGAAGTTCATCATCGGCGATGAACTCCGCCCGCAGCCGGAGCCTGGTGATGGGCGTGCGCAAATCATGACCGATAGCAGCCAGAAGAAAGGTGCGGTCCTGCACGAAGCGGCGCAACCGCTCCGCCATTTGGTTGAAAGCCGCGGCAGCGCGGGCAAGCTCGGTCGGGCCGTTTTCCGGCAGCGGCGGCGCGTGCAGATCCCTCCCCAAATGGCTCGCAGCCTCGGCAAGCGTTGCCACAGGCGCAATGAGCCGGCGCACCGTCCAGAAAATCACGCCGCCCGCGATCACCGTCATCACCACGAAAGCAATCAGGAAGCCCGGCGCATACCACGGTCGGGGGCTTGGAATCGTTGCGGTGATGTCGAGCCACTGCCCTTGCGGCAAACGCAGCCCGATCATCATCCGGCCCTCTTGCAGGCTTCCGAGCAGCGAGACCTCGCTCGGCCGCAATTCGTGCGGCATCGGTACCAACGCCATATTCAGGCGGATCACCCGCTGTTCCTCGAGAGGGCTGATTAAGAGCGATGCGGGCGGCTTATCGGAGAGCTGCGCGGAAAAGCCTGCCGGCATCTTCAGAATGCGTAAAAGTTCTGCCCGTTGCTCGGCCGGGGTTTTCGCAACCGTGATGTAAAGCTCCATCACGCGCAAGGCGAGATGACGGCCTTGCTCAAAGCGTTGCAGGCGAATGCGATCCAGCGCGGTGATGGTAAATCCCGCGATCTGCACTAAGGCGAGCACCGCAAGCAGAGTTGCCGTGGTACGCGCGACCAAACTTTGTGGCCAAAGCCGCAGCTTCATCCCCGTTCTACGGTTGCCGCCAGCACATAGCCGCCGCCGCGCACCGTCTTAATCAGTTGCGCGCTGCGGCCGTCGTCTTCCAGCTTGCGTCGAAGCCGGCTAATCGCCACGTCGATCGCGCGGTCAAACGGCCCCGCTTGGCGCCCGCGAAGCAAATCCAGCAGCATATCGCGTGTTAATACCCGGTTTGGCCGCTCTGCAAAAGCCAGCATGAGGTCGAATTCACCCGCCGTTAGCGGAACCTCCACACCGGAGGGGTTGAGCAGCCGACGCCGTGCCGGTTCCAGCGTCCAGCCGGCAAAGCGCAAGACTTGCGCGCGCTGGCCGCGCGGCTCCGCTGCCTCGCTCACCCGTCGCAGCACGGCGCGAATTCTAGCCAAAAGCTCCCGCGGGTTGAAAGGCTTGGCCACGTAATCGTCGGCACCGAGCTCGAGGCCCACGATGCGGTCGGTCTCCTCACCCATGGCCGTGAGCATAACAATCGGCACGGCGGATTCGCTCCGCAGCCAACGCGCAAAGTCGAGCCCGCTTTCGCCCGGCAGCATCAGATCCAAAACCACCAGATGATAATGGCCCTGGGTCCAAAGTCGCCTTGCCTCGCGCGCATCCCGCGCCGTGGTGACACGCATTTGATGCAGTTGCAGAAACCGCGCGAGAAGATCGCGAATTTCGCGATCGTCATCGACCACCAGGATATGAGGGGTTTGTTCCATAAACTTGTAAAATGGAGAATAATGAAGCCCTCGGGCAAGAGTTGTTGCTTTCTGTTGCATTTTGTCAAAGCGCGCTTGCACTCAAGCAATCCTTCCCTGGCAGGCTTGCAGGTCTTCAAGCCAGACCATGGAGGTCAGCATGCGTAAAGTGATCTTCGCCACACTTTTGGCAAGCGCTCTCGGCGCCGGAACACTCGGCACGATCCATTTTGCTTTGGCCAATGATCCCGACGCCGATACCGGCCAAGCCGGTACCCGGAGCGAGGTTGAGGAACACGCGCTCGGAAAGGAGCGATGGGAAGGCCGAGAAGCCATGGGCATGCATCGCTTCTTGCCCATGCATCGCTTCTTCCACATGATGCGCACCTTCTCGCTGTTCGCCCCGGTGGAAGATCGTGCGCTCACAACGGCGGATGTGCAGAAAATCGCCGAGGCGCTGCTGCTTTGGCACGGCAATCACACGTGGAAGGTGGCAGACGTGAAGGAGGAGAGCAATCACACCATCAGCTTTGCCTATACCACGGCAGAGGGCAGCGTGATTGCACGGTTTGAGGTTGACCGGAAAACCGGGGAATTTCATCGCATAGGCTGACGGGCGAAAAATTTTCCGCTAACCTCGGGGTGTGAAACACCCCCGCCCACCCAAGGCGGCACGCGCGGCGATCGCTGCGCTTGCCGCCCAAGACCCTGATTTCGGCACGATCGAGACCCTAGCCGGCCCGTTGCCTTGGCGGACGCGGCCGGCCGGGTTCCCGGGGCTTTTGCAAACCATTGTCGGCCAGCAGATCAGCAACCAAGCCGCTGCCGCGATCTGGCGGCGGCTTGCGGCGATTCCCGGTGCGCTGGAGCCTGCTTCGTTCTTGGCCCTTGCCGATGAAACGCTGCGCGCGGCAGGGCTCTCCCGCCCGAAGATCGGCCATGCGCGCGCGGTTGCAGAAGCCTTTGCCTCAGGCCGGCTTTCGGACTCGGCGCTTGCCGAAATGACCGATGACGCCGCAATTGCCGCCATCGCTTCGATCCGCGGGCTCGGGCGGTGGAGTGCGGAAATTTATCTCTTGTTCTCGCTGCAGCGGCCGGATGTCTTCCCCGCGGCCGATCTCGGCTTGGCTTCGGCCGCTGCGGTTCTGAAGAAGCTCGATACGCGGCCGACCCCCGCAAATCTGCTGGCTATGGCTGAGCACTGGCGGCCCTGGCGCAGTTTTGCGGCGCGGTTGTTATGGCATTTCTGGCGCTATCACACCGGCCGGCCAGCCATGGACGAGCTCATGCCGGCATGATGCGATGCATGGAAAAGGAGCAATTTCATGAGTGAACCCAGTATTTTGCGTGCCCGCGAGGGCGATATCGCCATTGTCACCTTCAATCGGCCGCGGGTGCGAAATGCGTTTAACCTTTCGATGTGGCGAGAATTGCGCGCCACGATGGAAGAACTCTCGGCCGACGAGTCTTTGCGTTGCGTGGTCCTGCGCGGTGCCGGCGGCCATTTCTCCGCGGGGGCCGATATCGGAGCTTTTGCGCAAGAGCGCGGCACGCGGGAAAAAGAAGATATTTACGCCGAGGTTCTGCGCGAGAGCATGCAATCCATCCGGCTTTGCCTTCATCCGGTGGTGGCAGCCTTGCAAGGGAGTGCCATCGGCGGCGGCGCCGGTATTGCCACGATGTGCGATTTCCGGGTTGGCGGTCACAACCTTCGCTTCGGCATTACGGCACGCAATCTCGGAATTTGGTACCCGTATTCCTCGATCGACGTGCTCGTGCAAATGGTCGGCACGGCGGTTACTGCGGAAATCCTGATCGAAGGCCGTATTTTCAACGGCCAGGAAGCCTATGAGAAAGGTTTGCTCTCGCGGCTCGTCGCCGATGATCAGGTGGAAGGCGAGGCACTGGCTTTGGCCGCGCGGATTGCCAGCGGCAGCCCGCTCTCCGCGCGGTTTCACAAGCAGGCGTTGCGCAAACTGCGCGGCAGCTTACCCATCACCCCGGAAGAAGAGCGCGCAGCCCACGGCTTTGTGGAAACCGAGGATTTTCACAACGCCGTGCGCGCTTTCCTCGCCAAACAAACCCCGAAATTTCAGGGCCGATAGAGGGTCAGCCCGCGCGTTTCACAACCAAGCGGCTCAGTGCCGTCGCCAGTGCGATTTTCACCGCCTCCGCCGGCAGGAACGGCAGCAAGCCATGGGTCAGCGCGGCGCGCGGGCCGATCAGGAAGCTAAGCCAGGAAAGACCGCAGGCAAACACCACCATGTCGGCGCCAAGCATCAGGAGAAACGCCGATGGCAATCGGCGGGTTACGCCGCGCCGCGCGCCGAAGCCTACGATCGCCGCAGCCGGGAGAAAGCCCACGAGATAGCCGGCGGTGGGGCCGACGAAATAAAGCGGCCCGCCGCCGCCGGCAAAGACCGGAAGCCCGGCAAAGCCGGCCAAAAGGTAAGCAAAAACCGATG
>JAIMBF010000105.1 GCA_023511585.1 Terriglobia bacterium | reverse complement strand
CGTGTAGCCTTGGGTGACCGCTTCCGAAAGCCGTGTACCGAGAGCGAGAACCAAGTCGGCTTCTTTTGCCTTAGCAACGAGCCCGGGGGCGGAGCCTACGCCAAGATCGCCCACAAAGTTCGGCAGCGTGCCGTCATAGAGCGCCTGCCTGCGGAATGCCACGGCAACAGGCAGCTCATGCGCCGACAGAAATTCGCGTATCGCGGCACGTCCCTGTTCCGTCCAGCCGGAGCCGCCGAGGATCGCCAGCGGGCGTGATGCCCGCGCAAGCAAATCGGCAAGTTCCTCCAGCGCTTTCGGATCGGGATGCGGCGGCGCCACGCGCGCCGGGCCGAGATCCGGCACCTCTACGACATCGCGCTGCATTTCTTCGGAAAGCGCAATCACCACCGGACCCGGCCGGCCTCGGGTAGCGACATCGACGGCATGCGCAACCAGTTCGGGAATACGATGCGCTTGGTCGATTTGCGTGACCCATTTCGCAACAGAACCGAACATGCGCCGATAATCAATTTCTTGAAAGCTCTCCCGATCGGTTTCGGCGAAGGGGATCTGGCCGACGAACAAAAGAAGCGGGGTGCTGTCTTGGCGGGCCGTATGCACGCCGATGGCACCATGGCAAGCGCCGGGCCCGCGCGTGACCATCGCTGCTGCCGGCCGGCCGGTGAGCTTTCCATAGGCTTCGGCCATATTCACGGCGCCTGCCTCAAATCGGCAGGTAATCAGGGTCAGCTTCTCGCGGACGGCATAAAGCCCGTCGAGCACGTCGAGGTAGCTTTCCCCAGGAACGGCAAATACGTGGTCGATCCCGTGCGCAACGAGAGCATCGGCCAGAATGCGCCCGCCCGGGCGCGAGGTGATTTGCGCCTTGCGCGTGTGGGCCAGTTCCATACCCGGTTATCCCTCCGTCCTGCAAAAAGTGTCATGAATAGGCCGCCCGCGCGTTTCGGTCACCCTGGCGGAGCGGCGAAAATAATGGCAAGGTAGAAAAACTCCACTCCAAAAGCCTGAGAAGCCAACCATGCGGGCAATTTTCGTCCTGATCAAGTGCGAGATGGGCCGGGCCTACCAAGTCGCGCAGGCGGCGGCGGATGAAATCGCGCAGCTTTCCGAGCTCTATTCCATATCCGGTCAATACGACCTGCTCGGCAAGTTCTACCTGGAGCCGGAGGACGATATCGGCCGCTTCGTCACCGAGCGCGTGCAAACACTGCCGGGCGTTCGAGATACTTATACCTTGCTTGCCTTCAATGCCTTTACCCCCGGCCGCCGTTAGGGGTTACCGCCCAGATCGCTCTTGCTTAACGCAGAGGCATCAAACTCTATGGTTTCTACTTGACCGTTCAATCTTGAATTGTCTAAGCTTGTTTCTCTATCGGATCACTTGCGATCCATGTTTCACCGGAAACGCTGGAGGGGGGATATGTCTAAAATCTGGAAGACGACAACCATGCTTGCCGCATTGGCCGGGTTGGGGCTTTTGGGACTAAACCGGGCGCAGGCCGATGAAGTGGGGCAATCCACTATTTATGGTGATTTAACCTTTGTTACCCAAGACATGCTGAACCAGGCGGAGCATGACGGAAACAACTTCCTCATGACGCACGGCAATTACAGCCAAACCCGATACTATCCCAATAGCCAAATTAACGCCTTCAATGTGCAACATCTCCACCCGGCCTGGATTTTCCAAACCGATGTTATGGAATCCATGGAAACGGCGCCAATCGTCGTGAACGGGGTGATGTATGTCACCACCTCATTCGATCACGTCTTTGCGCTGAACGCACGGACCGGCGAACAACTTTGGGAATACAAGCATAAGCTCGGGCCGATCTCGGTCTATTGCTGCGGTCCGAACAATCGCGGCGTGGCAGTTTATGAAAATATGGTTTACCTCGCCACGCTTGACGCAAAGCTCGTCGCCCTTAACGCGAAAACCGGCAAAGTGGTCTGGCAAACCGAATTGGCGGACCCGGAGCTCGGTTACAGTGAAACCATGGCCCCCACCGTGGTAAACGGAAAAGTCTTGATCGGCACCAACGGCGGCGAATACGGAATTCGCGGCTTCGTCCGAGCCTACGATGCGAAAACCGGAAAACTGCTTTGGAACTTCCACACCATTCCCGAGAATTCCGTTGGCGTATGGGGAACCAAAGATGCCACCGGGCACGATTTGCATCGCGACATTGCTGCCGAAAAGGCTGCCCTTGCCAAACTTGGCGATCCGTACAAACGCCTCGGCGGCGGCGTCTGGCAGAATCCGGCGGTGGATCTCAAGCTTAATCGGATCTACTTCAATGTCGGTAATCCCTCTCCGGACCTCGACGGTTCTCCTCGCCCTGGAGACAATCTTTATACGGACTCGCTGGTTTCTCTGGATCTCGATACCGGCAAATATGTCTGCCACTACCAATACATTCCGCACGATGTCTGGGATTTGGACGCCGTGAGCCCGGCGGTTCTCGTTGATGTTAAGGATAATGACGGCAAAATCGTGCCGGGCGTGATCCATGCCGGCAAAACCGGATACGTCTACGTGAACGACCGGCGGGATTGCCACCTTATCCGCTTCTCCGAGCCTATGGTGCCGCAAGAGAACATGTTTGCGTTGCCCACCCACGGCATCGGCACACGCATGCTGCCGGGCGCAAACGGCGGCGTGGAATGGTCGCCGATGGCGGTTGATCCCCACCTTTCGCTTGCCTACGCTATCAATCTTCACCAGCCGATGCATTATTCCGTTGCCGAAGCGGCTTATCCCGCAGGCAAGCTTTGGCTCGGCGGCGCTTTCAAGGTCATTCCGGGGGAGCCGCAATGGGGCAATATCACCGCTGTGGACTATGACACGGGCAAAATTGCTTGGCAGGTTCGGACCGAGCAGCCCATGATCGGCGGCGTGCTCGCAACCGGAGGCGGCCTCGTTTTCACGGGTGAAGGCAACGGCTACTTCAAAGCTTATGACTCCAAGACCGGAGCAGAGCTGTGGCGCTTCCAAGCCGGCGCAGGCGTGAACGCACCGCCCTCCTCCTACACCGTGGAAGGCAAACAGTATATTGTCGTCGGGGCCGGCGGGAATACGCAGCTCGACTATAAACGGGGGAACGCGATTATCGCTTTCACTCTTTACTGAGCCTTCGCCGAAGAGAAGGCGATCCTGAAAGCGGATCGCCTTCTCTTAATGCCGAAATCTTCGTTTATATTGTTTCGTCAAACTATGCGGTTTTTGTGTTCCGGTTGCTACGCGTTGTTTCTCGCATTGCTCATTTTCATCGGGCAAAGTTCGCCTTCGGCAGCACAGAATGCCCCGGAAAAAGCCGCTCTCTGTGCTTCCTGTCACGGCCAGGACGGGGTTCCCTTAGATCCGACAATCCCGGTGATTTGGGGTCAAAACGAAGGCTATCTCTACATCCAGTTGCGGGATTTTGCCCGCGGTGCACGCAAGAACGACCAGATGGCGGCCGTTGTTCAGCAACTCTCGAAAGAAGATATGCAAGCCCTTGCCGCCTATTTTTCCAAACAACCTTGGCCAAATCTTGGGCAGAAGGCCCCGCCCTCGGACATTGTAAAAAAAGCGGAAGCCATCGCGAATTCAGCGCAATGCCCGCAATGTCATCTTGGCGGATATCTCGGCGCCGGCGTGCAGCCGCGTCTGGCCGGCCAAAGCCAAACTTACTTGCGCAAAACCATGACGGACTTCCGCTCCGGCGCAAGAGCCAATAACGACTGGATGACCGCTTTGTTGAAAACATACAGCGATGCGGATATTGCTGCCCTTGCCGCCTATCTCGCCGGCTTCTGATTCGGCTGTGCCGGCCTTACAATAAGCCGAGCGCGCGGAGCTCCGCTGCCATTTTCTCCGGAATATCGCTCAGGCCTTTTGCGGATATCTGCAAATCCGGCGGTGCTTCCGCCGTGTTCAAGTAGCGCCAACCCTGAAAGGCGCGAACCGGCCTCGGCACGACCCGGACAAGGATGGGATCAAGATGAAAAGCGGCACAAGGCGAGCCGTCCGCGCGCTTATCGGGTTTGATCGCAAGAATGCGCTGCCGGATCAGTATGGCGCCGCCGATTACCCAATAAATCGAGCCGCCGTCGAGAATTTCCGCAATACGGCGCGGCGTGTTGCGGGTGAAGTGTCGCAAAGGCGGCGATCCCTTGGCGCGTTCCGCCTGAATTTGCGCAAGATGCGCGCAATCCTTTACGCCGACGGCAACTTTCACCAAGTGCAGCGCCATGAATCTTCCTTGCTTTCAGCCGCCTGTCGCGTTTGCTTCCAAAAGCGTGAGCAGGCCCTCAAGAATTTGGTGCGGGGTCGGCGGACAGCCGCGAATCACCAAATCTACGGGAATTGTGGTCACGCCGTTGCCGCAGGCGTAGCTTCCTTGAAATACCCCTCCGTCGATCGCGCAATCCCCCACGGCCACGACCCATTTCGGCTGCCCCATCGCCGCGTAGGCGCGTTCCATACCCGCTTTCATATTGTGCGTCACCGGCCCCGTGACCAAAAGAACATCGGCGTGGCGGGGGCTTTCCACAAAGGAAAGCCCAAACCGGGAAAGATCATAGATAACCGAATCCAGTGCCTGCAGCTCAAGTTCGCATCCGCCGCAACCGCCGGTATCGACATGCCGAACCGCAAGGCTCCGCCCAAGCCGACGCTGTGAGGCTTCCTGAAGACGTGCCTGCAGGGCTGCCAGAATTTCTGCCTGCGCAGGCGGAAACGCACGTGCTTCCGGCCGTTTCCAGAGATTTTGCAAGAGCTTCAGCGAAAGCATCACAGATCCACGGCAGAAACAGAACAATGGAAACACGCAAGACACAAGGGCATATCTTCCAAGGTTCCTCCGACAAGTGCCGCTTCCAACAAAGGCCAATGGCGCCAGCCCGGATCGGCCGCAAAGGAGGCGGCAATCATCCCGCCATCAAGGCGAACCCAATGCCAGATATCTCCACGCGGCGCTTCGGCAACTCCAAGCCCTTCGCCGGAAGAGGCGGTGAGCGGTGTGGAAATTTCGCCGTCCGGCAGATGCTCGAGCAGCCTTCGCGCAAGATCCATGCTGGTGCGGAGTTCCGCGAACAGTATCTTCAGGTAGCCGGCAGCATCGGCCGAACTGACATCGGGCAACGGCACTTCAAGGGAATCGTAAGGAGGATAGCCTGGGCGCCGACGGGTATCGGAGTGGGATCCGTAAGCTCGCCCGATCGGCCCTCCCGGGGCAAGCTCTCTGACAAGCTTTTCCGAAAGGCGTCCGATTCCTTGCAGGCGGGCGAGAAATGCCGGTTCGGAAAAGCTAAGTGCGGCAAGGTCTTGGATCTTTGCTTGCAAGGCATCCAGCGTGCCCAAAAGTGTGGCTTGGCCATCGGCGGCAATGTCGGCAGCAAGTCCGCCCGGAACCACACAATCCATCATCAGCCGATGTCCAAAGGCAAGCGCCGTGCCAGCGCGCAGCTCTTCGAGCGGAGTTCCGCATCCTGCGTGAAGAATTCCGAATTTCGCCGTCTTCGCAATCACGCCGATCTGAAACAGATGATGAGCGATCCGCTCAAGCTCGGCCATCACCGCGCGAAGAGCGATTGCCCGCGGAGGAACTTGCACGCCGAGGGCAGCTTCCACGGCATGGGCATAAGCAAGCGCATGGGCAACCGTTGCATCTCCGGAAAGCCTTGCCGCAAATCGGGCCGCCACACGCGGAAGTTTCCCGCGCATCAAAGCCATGATGCCCTTATGGGCGTAACCCAAATAAAATTCCGCTGCCAGCGGCGAATCCCCATGCATGGTGATACGCAAGTGAAGCGGTTTGGCGATGCCGCCGGAAATCGGCCCGAGCGCGAATTGATGCACATCTTCCTCTTCCGGCGCCGCAAACTCTCGCGGCAATTCCTCGCCAACCCGTGCCTTGGGCCGGAGCGAAAGAGGCGCCGCCATTGCCCAAGTTCCGTGATCAAGCCAAGGTTGATAATCACGCCCGCCCTCTGCGAAATGGCCCCACAAATCCCGGATCACGCGTTCGAACCAAATCGCCGCAGGCCGCGCCGGGGAAAGCGCCGCATAAGCGCCGTTTACAACAGGTGATGCGACGGGCAGCAAATCGCCGTTTTCATCTTGAAACAAAGCATGCACGCGATCGCTTTCTGCCCATAGGGCAAGCAGCGCCGGATGCGGCGTTTCTACCAAAGCGGCAGACAGCGCTTGCCATTCGTCTGCGCTGAGCAAAAAGCGCGGGTAGGGCCGCAACTCTTCTTTCTGCGCGGCACGAATGAAAGCGCCGGCTTCCATCATCGCATCATCACGGCGATGTTTTCAAGCCAGCGGGAGACGGCGGGCGGCAGCGCAATTCCCGCGAGCAATACCGCGCCCAAGGAAAAAAGGCTTAAAGCCATCTCCACATAAGCAAAACCGGGCGAGACGAGCTGCCCACCAGAGCGCCTCGGCGCGAACCACAGCCCAGGCAATCGGCGCATCACCGCAAGCCCTGAAAGCCAACCCCCTGCTACCAGCGGCACCAGCACCCAAGGCGAGGTTTTTGCGCCGGCAGAAGCGATAATGACCCACGCCGCGAACCCTCCAAAGGGCGGCAAACCGGCAAGGGCCAGCATATTCAGTGCAAAAATGAAACGCCACCACTGTGTGGCTTGTAAATTCGCTCGCTGCTCCGTCAATCCCCTATTCGCATTCCATGCAGACCGTCGTCTGATACAGGGCAAAAGCGAGGTCTTGAGCAATGTGTGCACGCCGAATTGCAGCAGGCCGCCGATCGCACCTTGGCTGCCGAGGCCAAAAGCTGCAAGCGTGAGGCCCGTATATTGCACCAATGAAAGCGCCAAAAAACGATTGAGACTGATCGTGCGCAATGCCGCAACGCAGCCAAAAACCAGCGAAAACAATCCAAAGCCGAGCAGCAATAGCCGACTCGGAGCAGCCTCTGTTTGCGCCGCCAGAACCGGCTGCAAGCGCATCAGAAAATTCAACGGCGCGCTTACCCAAGCAATCATC
>JAIMBF010000104.1 GCA_023511585.1 Terriglobia bacterium | reverse complement strand
GGCGGGCGAGCGTAGGCGCCTCGTCGCGAGGTTCTGAGGCCGGTCGCCGATTGCAGGCGCACGAGCATTTCGGCAAAATTGAGCAGGGCGCCGTAAGAATCGAGGATTGGAGTTCCATCCACCGCATCGCACGCATTGCGCACGAGCACGGCGTTGATGACGCCTTCGGCGGGAATGATCAGATCAGCGCCGGCATCGACCATACGGCGCACTTGGCTCGCAAACCGATCGACCAAGGCGGGCGAGCCGGAGAAGGCAGTATCGAGCTCGAATTCGGTGATCGGTGGGTTCATTGATTCCACCGCACTGACACGCCGCTCGTAGCCATAGCGGTGAACGAGCTCCTTCAAGACCGCCGCCATGGTCGCGTCGATCGCGACCAGACCGAACGATCGCGCGGCGGCTGAGGCCACAAGCAGAGCCGTTTCAAGAGAACTCACCACGGGAATGTCCACCACACTCCGTGCTTCTTCGAGGCCAGGATCAAGGAAACAGCTGATCGCGACCGCGTCATAGCCTTCGCGTTCCGCACGGATGCAATTTTCGACGATCTGCACGAAGGCAAGGTGGTGCGCCCAGCGGTATCGGACCATCTCGATAGGGGCCATGCCGGGCGGATATGTGCCGGGCGCTAAGCCGTGAAGGTCAACCGTGGTGTCCGGAGCGCAGACGCGACGGGCGTGGTCGCGAAGCATCGCTGCGTAACCGGGCAAAAGGGTAAGATCGGTCAGGCTTTGATGCCAGATGCGGATGGCCATGCGGCGACGCTCCTCCCCGAAACTGTCCCCACTTACGGCCGGACCGACCAGATAGTGAAACGTTTCATTGACACGACGTTAAAGACCCCTTAGGCTCCTTGTCAAGAGCCCTGCGGGACCGGTGTTCGTGCCGGCATGGCTGCGAAGAATGGAGACGCCGATGAAGGATCACTATGAAACGTTGCTTACCGAGGATCTCGGCGGCGGATTGCTGTTGTTGACGCTCAACCGCCCCCATGTTGCCAACGCGATGGGCACGCAGATGGGGCGCGATCTCCTGCACTTTTGGGAGAGCATCAATGAAAAGCCGAATCTCCATCGTTGCATCATTCTCACCGGTGCGGGCGAGAAGGCTTTTTGCGCCGGCGGCGACCTCAAAGAGCGGCGGGGAATGACCGATGAGGCCTGGCAAGAGCAACATCTTGTTTTCGAGCGGGCAGCGCGCGCGCTTCTCGACTGTCCGGTTCCGGTCATCGGCGCGGTTAACGGTGTCGCCTACGGTGGCGGCTGCGAGTTGGCGTTGCTTTGCGACTTTATCTATGCGTCCGAGACGGCGCGATTTGCCTTAACCGAGGTAACGCTCGGCATTATGCCGGGCTCAGGAGGCACACAGACCATGCCGCGGGCAGTGGGCGAGCGGCGCGCGATGGAAATCATCCTGACCGGCCTGCCCTTCACCGCGCAGCAAGCATACGAGTGGGGGATGGTGAACAAGGTCTGCCCGCCCGAGAAGCTGCTCGAAGAGACCATCGCAACCGGTCGCAGAATTGCCGAGAACGCGCCGATTTCGGTTCGCCAAGCAAAGCAGGCAATTCGTTACGGAATGCAGATGGATCTTCGTAGCGGCATGATGTTTGAAATCGAGGCTTATAACCGCATGGTGCCGACCGAAGACCGTCGGGAAGGGGTGCTGGCCTTCAATGAGAGACGTAAACCCCAGTTCAAAGGACGCTGAAACGACCCGCCATGACCACGAAGCACTGGGATGCAGTGTGGATCTGCGGGGTGGGTTTTCAGGTTTTACGCGCACCACGTCGTCCAGCCGCGATGCTGCGGACGGTTTGCGTTACGTAACCCCCCTGACGCCGTTCCGATGACGCGCATCGAACCTAATCGTGGCATCACGCGCTCCCGGGAGAAGAAAAATGGCAGCAATGGGCGATAGCGGAGACACAGCAAAGAATCTGACTTACGTGCTTGCGCGCGGCGCTGCGGAAATGCGCTACGAAGCGCTGCCCGAGGAGGTGCGGCGGCTCGCGCGGCAATGCGTATTGGATTTCTTCGCGGTCACGCTCGCCGGCGCCGGCGAACCACTTGTTCGCATCCTCCTTGAAGATGCGCTTGCCGAAACAGGGAGCGGCCGCGCCACGGTAATTGGCCATGCGCAGCGCCTCCCGCCGCTTGCCACCACCTTGGTGAATGGCGCCGCCTCCCACGCGCTCGATTATGACGATGTCAACCTCGCGCTGACGGGGCATCCGAGCGTCACACTTCTGCCGGCGCTGCTTGCCCTTGGCGAAGAGCGCCGCGCGAACGGGCGCGCCCTGATTGAAGCGTTTGTTGCCGGATACGAAACGGAGTGCCGCATCGGTGCCGCACTTAGGCCGGCGCATTACGATCTCGGATTCCACCCAACCTGCACCGTGGGCACGTTCGGGGCTGCTGCTGCCTGCGCCCGGTTGCTCGGCCTTGACGCGGCGCAGACGGCACAAGCGCTCGGCATCGCCGGCACCCAATCGGCCGGCCTGAAATCGATGTTCGGCACAATGTGCAAACCGTTCCATGCGGGGAAGGCCGGCGAAAACGGCTTGCGCGCGGCGCGCCTCGCAGCGCGCGGCTTCACCTCGCGCGAGGACGTGATCGAATGCGTGCAAGGCTTTGCCGAGACGCATAGCCCCAAGTTTCGGCCCGAGGCGGCTCTGGCTGAGCCGGAAGGCGGTTTTCACCTCCGCTCCAATCTTTTCAAGTACCACGCGGCCTGTTACCTGACACACGCCTCGATCGAGAACGCAGCCGCGCTGCGTCGCCGCTACGGCATTGGCCTCGAGGATGTCGTGCGCGCGATTATTCGTGTCGACCGTGCCTGCGACCGTGTTTGCAACATTCCGGACCCGACCGACGGGCTGCAGGCGAAATTCAGCCTTCGGCAGACCACCGCCATGGCGCTTGCCGGAATCGATACTTCGGGAATCGCCGTCTTCAGCGAGGCGACGGCTAACGACCCGGCACTGGTTGCGGCGCGCGAGCGGATTACGGTCGAGTTCGCCAGCGGCTGGCCGAATACGCTGAGCGAGCTGGTGGTCGAGCTGCGCGACGGGCGCCGGCTTGAGGCGCGGCATGATTCGGGCGTGCCGATGTCCGACCTTGACGAGCAGGAGCGCAAGCTGATCGCAAAGTTTGATGCGCTGGCAACGCCGGTGCTTGGTGCTCGCCGGGCGGATGCGCTTCGGCAAGCAATTTTGGCTTTCGACGAGGTCGCGGATGTCGGCGAATTCCTGCAACTGGCCTCTATTGGCGCCGGATGAGCGGTATGGGTGCTGAGCGCGTCACCATTCAAGAGGTCGCGAAACGGGCGGGGGTCTCCTTGGGTACCGTTTCGCGCGTGCTCAACGGCCAGAAAACGGTCGGCCCCGAGATCCGTGCGCGCGTCGAGCGGGCAATTTGCGATCTCGGTTACCGTCCGAACGCGTTGGCCCAAAATATGCGCCGCGGCCATTCGCGTGCGGTCGGCATTATGCTCCGCGAGTTTACGCTGCCGGTCCTGGCGGGTTTCATTAAAGCGGTGCAGCAGGTGCTGCGCAGCGCCGGCTATTCGTTGATCCTTGCCGGCTCGGATGATCAGCGCGAGCGCGAGATCGAACTGCTTGATGCTCTCTCCAGTCGGCGGATCGATGGGTTGATTCTCACGACTTCATCGGAAGCCGACGAAGAATTGCTCGAGCGGCAAGAGGCTCTGCAGATTCCGGTTGTTCTTCTCGACCGCACGGTCCCGGCCAATTGTGATGCGCTGCTGATTGATCATCGTACCGTCGTCTGCCGCGCGGTGGAGTATCTGCTGAGCCTGGGGCACCGCCGGATTGCCCTTCTCACCGGTTCCGAAAGCGTTCGGCCGGCGGCCGAGCGGGTGCTCGGCTACCGCGATGCTTTTGCGCAAGCTGGCGTGGAGCTTGATCCGGACCTGATTCGCACCCGAAGCTTCACGACGGAGTTTGGCTATCGCGAGACGCTGGTTCTGCTCAGTCGGCGGCCGCCGCCAACGGCGTTTATCGCGGGCGGCATTGCGATGCTGCCTGGCGTGCTTCGCGCGGTGCGCGAGCGCGGCCTGCGTGTTCCGGACGACGTTTCTGTCATCGGCAGCTGCGATTCAGACCTTGCTGAGCTCAGCACTCCGCCGGTCAGCGTGCTGCGCTGGGACTATGCGAGGCTTGGTCGGGTGGCGGCCGAGCTGCTGCTTGAACGGCTTGAAGGCGACCGAACCGGTCCGCCGCGCCGGATTACGGTCGAGGCCGAGCTCATCATCCGCGGCTCTTGCGCCCCGCCCGCCGCTCTCGCCAAAGCCGAGGCAATGCAAAACGACGTGTGAGAAGCATTCCATTCCGTTCGGGAGGATCAAGATGAAGCGAATTGGCATCGATGTGGGCGGCACATTTACCGACGTTATTTTGATTGATGACGCCACCGGTGCCGTTTTTACAACCAAGGTGCCGACAACGCCGCGCGATCCGGCAGATGGTGCCGTCAACGGTGTTCGCAGAATTCTCGATCTGGCGTCGTCGCGTGGGCGCGAGATCGGTTTTATCGGGCATGGCTCGACCATTGCGACCAACATGCTCGTTGAGGGCAAAGGGGCGCGTACTGTCCTCATCACAACCAAGGGTTTTCGCGATATCCTGGAGATTCGCCGCGTTTCGCGACACGATCGCGCCGATCTCTACGATCTCTTCTTTGCCAACCCGCCGCCGCTGGTGCCGCGCCGTCATCGCTTCGAGGCCGAGGAGCGCATCCTGTTCGACGGTAGCGTGGACACAGCGCTCTCGGTCGATGAGATCGAGCGCCTGGTGAGCGAGGTCGAGCGAAGCGGCGCCGAGGCCGTCGCTGTCTGCCTGATCAACTCCTATGCCAACGCGGCGCACGAGGAGGCGCTCCTCGCTGCGCTGCGCGAGCGGTTGCCCGACGTGTTCACCACCGCTTCGTGCGAAGTGAACCCGGAAATCTACGAATATGAACGCACCAGCACGACGGTGATCAACGCCATGCTGGGTCCGCGCTGCGGCCGTTACATCCGCAACTTCGAAGCCTGCATGCGCGAGCTTCATGTCGCCGGTGATGTCCTGTTCATGCAATCAAACGGCGGCCTTGCGCGCGGCGAAATCGTCGCGCAGCGCCCGGTGGCTCTCTTGGAGTCAGGGCCGGCCGGCGGCGTCACTGCCGCGGCAAAACTGTGCGAGCGCCTTGAGTTACCCAACGCTATTACCGGTGATATGGGTGGCACCACCTTCGATGTGTCGCTGATTCGCAACTACCGCCCGGAGACACGGAGCGGCGGCCTCGTGAACACGCATGCGGTGCGCTTTCCGACGATCGACATCGAATCGATCGGCGCGGGCGGCGGCTCGATCGCCTGGATCGATACGGGCGGCGGAGTGCATATCGGGCCGCAGAGCGCCGGGGCCGATCCGGGCCCTGCATGTTATGGGCGCGGCGGCGAGGAGCCGACTGTGACGGATTGCAATCTGGTGCTTGGTTATCTCGACGCGAAGAGCTTTCTCGGGGGCGAGTTCCAGCTTGATACCGATGCGGCGCACCGCGTTATCGAGTGGAAACTTGCCCGACCGCTTGGATGTAGCGTCTTCGAGGCGGCGCAGATCGTGCGCGCCGTTGCCAACGCCCTGATGGCGCAAGCGATGCGGCTGATGACGGTCGAACGCGGCTATGATCCGCGCGAGTTCGTCTACATCTGTTATGGCGGCGCCGGGCCGATGCATGCTGTTGACTTGGCGGCGGATCTTGAAATTCCAACCGTCGTGGTGCCGCGCCTTCCCGGTCTTTTCAGCGCGTTCGGCATGTTGGTCGCCGACCAAAGTTATGACTTCCAAGTGCCGGTGCTGCGTACCCTCGATGAGCTGACGGCGGAGGACCTTGCCGGCAAAGTCGCAGAACTCAAACGGCAGGTAGCGGAGACGCTGCGCGCGGCGGGGTTGAGCGACTCTCGCGCGGTGCTGCGGCCGCACGTTGATTGTTGCTATCTTGGCCAAGCCGAGAGCCTTGCGGTGGAATTGCCGGACGAGCGGGTTACCGCAGCAACACTCGGCGCGCTCCGCGAGGGTTTCGAAGCCGAGCACCGACGGCACTGGAACTTCACGCAGCCCGATCGGCCGATTTCGCTGATCAACCTGCGGCTTAGAGCAACCTTTCCGACACGCATCACGCATCGCCTCGAGACCGTGCGTGCCCGCGGCGCGCCGACCGCCACCGGAGAGCGCCGGGTGTTTGCCGATGGTGAGCAGGCTGTCGTCCCGGTTTATGCGCGTGAGGAGCTCCGCTTCGGCCACGAATTCGCAGGGCCCGCCATCGTCGAGGAGGCGAGTTCCGGCCTCATCGTTCCGGCGGGGCGCCGGATCCGCGTCGACGCAGAGGGCAATCTCATCGTGACAGTGGAGTAAAGGCCATGGACAAGATCACATACGAGATCATCCGCAGCAGCCTCTATGCCATCGCACGAGAGATGAAGATTGCGATGATGCGGACGGCAGCAAGCCCGATCATCCACGCTGCCGGCGATGCCTCGGCAGCGATCTTCGACGCGAAGATGCAGCTCGTGGCCCAGGGGAACGATATCCCGACGATGCTCGGCTCGGCGGTTATGTCGACGAAGGCGTCGGTGGAGGCAGTCGGCCTGGAACGGCTGCGGCCGGGCGATGTCATCATCAGCAATGACGTGTATCTGGGCGGCGGCAATCACCAGCCCGATATCCAACTCACGCGGCCGGTGTTTTACGAAGGCGAAATCATCGCCTTCACGATGACGCGCGGGCACTGGTCGGACATCGGCGGGCAGGCACCGGGCAGTTACACGACCAAGACTTGGGACATTTTCGGCGAGGGTGTGCGCATTCCACCGGTTCTTATCTTTCGAGACGACGAGCCGGTGTCGGATGTCGTGACACTGATCGTCCAGAACACACGCGATCCGGCAAGCCGCCTGCTTGACATCAAAGCGCAGTATGCCGGGACATTCGTGGGCGATCAGCGGATTAAGGCGCTCGC
>JAIMBF010000103.1 GCA_023511585.1 Terriglobia bacterium | reverse complement strand
TTGGTGGGCGCGAGAGGAGTTGAACCTCTGACCCCTACCGTGTCAAGGTAGTGCTCTCCCGCTGAGCTACGCGCCCTACCCGTTTCTCGGGGGAACCGGGTCTCTTCCTATACAACCCCCGCCGATCCGGCAAGCTTGTCTGCTGCGTGCGGGAATACCGGTGGGAGCCGGGCTGTCACCACGGGTTGCCGCGGCGTCCGTGCGCGGCTATTGGGCGACCCAGCCGCCATCAATGGAGAGCGGCGCGCCGGTGATCGTAGAGGCCGCATCCGAGCAGAGAAACACCGCAAGCGCGCCGATCTGCTGCGGGGTGGTGAATCGGAGCATCGGCTGTTTTTCCGCCAGAAGATCGTGCTCTTCTTGCTCAACCGAGGTGTGTTTCTCCTTGGCCCGGTCCGCAATCTGTTTTTGCACCAGCGGCGTGAGCACCCAACCGGGGCAGATCGCGTTGACGGTGACCCCGCTGTTGGCAAGCTCCACCGCGGCGACCTTGGTGAGACCCACAAGACCATGCTTGGCCGCCACATAGGCCGCTTTTTGCGCGCTTGCCACCAGCCCGTGCGCTGAGGCTATGTTGATAATACGCCCCCAGTTGCGGGCTTTCATGCCCGGAATTGCGGCTTTCATGGCATGAAAGGCCGCGCTGAGATTGATGGCGATGATAGCGTTCCATTTCTCATCCGGAAATGATTCGATGGGTGCGACGAATTGGATCCCGGCGTTATTGACCAAAACATCAACGCTGCCGAGTTCTTTTTCCGCAGCGGCAATCAGCGCACGGATCTCGTCGGGTTTGCTCATATCGGCGCCGTTGTAGGACACGCGCACGGAAAATCGGGCCGCCATCTCCTCGCGTAATTTTGCAATAGCCGCCGCATCGCCGAAACCGTTGAGCATGATGTTTGCGCCCGCGCCTGCCAGCGCCTCGGCGATACCAAGCCCTATACCGCTTGTAGATCCGGTTACCACGGCAGCCTTACCTTTTAAGCTCATCGCTCCACTCCTCTGATGATCGAATGAGATTTCAAAACAGACACCGTTTGCCGCACATTGCTTCAGCACATCTCTGCCAACTGGTGCACATCATGCACAACCAACCCCACCTCTTCCGAGGGGATGACCAACCAGTCTTTCTGTGCCAATGTAGCCTTGGTATCTTGATAGCCGCGCTCCCAGTGTTCTTTCATGGATACGGTGCTGAATTCGTAGTCGAGAGCCTGATCTTCGTACACCGCTTTTCGGTAGATCAAATGCAAAAGCGAAATCCGAGGCAAACTCTTCAACTTTTCTTTAAGTTCTCGCTCGTCGCGAGACAATTTTTCATCGGGAACTTTATTCAAAATCTTGCGCAAAGCCATTTTGCTGTTGTGTAGAATGCGGAACTGGTCAGTGACCAAACGCGTGCGGCTTGAATAGCGGATCTCCTTTGCGCGTGCCAGTACATCAGACATATCGCGCGGCACTTCGCCGCGCGCGCTAAACAAATCTACCTGGAAGACCAGCATATTGCCTCTTTCCGCTTCATCCATCAAATGCGAAAGCGGCGTATTGGAGACAAGCCCGCCATCCCAATAATAATCGCTGCCGATCCGCACCATGGGCAGCCCCGGCGGCAGTGCCGCAGAGGCCATAATGTGCTGGGGAAGGATTGTCTGTTTGGCGTTGTCAAAATAGATAAAATTGCCGGTTGCGACATTCACGGTGCCCACCGCATACCGGACGGTATCGTTGTTGATAAGGTCAAAATCGACAAGTTCGCGAAGCGTATGCAGCAGCGGGGCGCTATCGTAAAATGCGGTTGCGGTCTTCGCGCCGCGCAAGCTGAACCAAGGGTTGGGTACGTTGGGGGTGAAAAACCCGGGCTGGCCGAGCAGTAACGTCATGCAGGCCTGCAACAAATTGCGCATCCGGCGCGGTTCATCCGCATGCGGAAAGATATCCGGCAGGTGCCGTGAGGTCACCAACTCCCAAAACTCCCGCAAGCGTTCCAAACGTCGCTCGGGCGGGTTGCCGGCAATCAGTGCGCCGTTGATAGCGCCGATGGATACGCCGTCAATCCAGTCGGGCTCGATGCCGGCTTCGTGCAAGGCCTCATAAACCCCGGCTTGATACGCCCCGAGCGCGCCCCCGCCTTGCAACACGAGGGCAATGCGATCGCAATTCTCGGGGCGCCACTTCTGCCTTGGCGAAGGCGCGATTGCGCCGGGTGTAATATCCATTTCTTTTAACCCTTTCGCTGCTGAAGTCGCCTTGCTCGGATTGTCACAATGCAGTCTGCTGCGAAGAACGCTTCAAGGAAAGCGGGTTGCGAAGAATTTAGCTCCGCGTAAGCTTGCGAATAACCCCCGCCAGGATCAGCACGATGGCAAAATTGAGCAAGGTGGCAACAAGCAGCACTGCCAACGCTCCATAGCCGCCGAGCGCGTTCAGAAGGATCGCCCCGAGGCTCGGGGAGGCCGCTTGCACGAGCAACGGCGCCACAGCAAGCCTTCCCATCAAAACCGCATAACCCCTCGAGCCGAAGACCGCAAGGGGAAGAGTGCCGCGGACGATGGAACGCAGCCCGTTGCCGGCCCCGTAAACGGCGATACCGAGCCATGCATAAGCAGGGCCGATCAGCATCAGACCGAAACCAACTGCCACCAAGAGGGTGGAGAACGCCATCGTCCAGATGGGATGAACACGCCGCCCCAACAAGAGTTCTCCAATCCGCGCCGCGACCTGGGCAGGCCCGATCAACGCGCCCAGCGCCACGGCGTTGGCCAAGGAAAGGCCCAGTCTCTGCAAAATGGACAGCAAGAGCACGGAAACCACCGTCATGGTGAAAGCGGCAAGGGGGAAACCCATGCTCATCAGCCCGAAGGCGAGCAGCTCGAAAAGCGGCGGCCGAGCATGCGACTGCAACGTTTTTATCCGATCTATCCGTGCAATTCTTCGAAACGGAAAGGGCTTCGCGCTCTCGCGCGGCAGGCCGAAACAATAAGCGGGAAGAATAAGGCCAAGCTGCAGGGCCGCGAAGGCAAAACACGTACCGCGCCAGCCCAACGCTGCATTCAACCAAGCTGCGAGAGGCCAGCAAATCGTGCTCGAAAACCCTCCGTAAAGGGTTAGAGCGGTAATCGGGCCGCGGGCTTCTTCTCCGTAAAGACGGCCCAGCGTCGCGAAAGCAGGATCATAAAGCCCGGCCCCCATGCCCAAGCCCAAAACAAGCCATGCGACGACATAGCTCGCCAAGCCGCGCGCGATCCCGAGCAGCAAAAGGCCAAGGCCGAGCGCAACGGTTGCGGCAGCGAGAACCGGACGGCCGCCAAAGTGCTCGATCAGCCGCCCGACGGCGGGGGAAATCAGGCTGGAGGCCAGCAATCCGAGGGAAAATCCGCCCATGACCCAAACCGAAGGCCAGCGGTTCTCCGCCTCGATCGGTCCGGCCAATACGGCGAGCAAATAGTAACTGGACCCCCACGCGAAAATCTGGCCAAGCCCAGTGACCGCCACCACCCGCCAGCGCGGCGCCTGGACCGCTCTTTCCGTTGCAGCCGACATCCGCACGTGCCGCCCTCCCCCATTGAACGGCTCATGCTAACGCGCCGTCACGGAGCATCCCAGCCCTAGAATCTGCGCCTTCGGCATGTTGCCGCCGACGCTGAGGGAAATAGCGGGAAATAGAAGCAAGCAGCGCTAATCAACGAAAGACGCAGGCTTGTCTGCTGTCATCTCAGACGGTTTACGCTTGCTCGGGAAAGAGAGAATTTCCGCCTCGCGCGGGGCATGACGTGCCGCCAATGCGGCGCGTGTGTGCCGCAAAAGTTGGCGCAACTCGGCCTCACTCACGCGATCGCTTTGCATCAGCAAACGAATCAAGGGATCCTGCAAAAGGCTGTCAAACGCGTGATCATCGGCTTTGCCTGGCATGCTTCCCTCCGTTCCGGTTCAACGGGCCAAACAGAAAGGCACAAGAGAACTTCTCATCCCGTTGCACGGGATGGATTTTTGTCATGTTCCGAAGTAACCGAAAATCTTTGCCTATATTATGACCGTGTTGTGGCTATGCTTTGACAAATTGTAACCGCTTCGTGCCGACGGCCTAGATATGATATTTCACATAACACATTTATAGAACGATTTATTAATTTTAATAGAACCGCGGTTCCAGCCACCGGGCATAGGCTGCGTGATTGCTTTGTGCTCCGGGCGCCATTTCGGTTTGCAACACGACCTCGTGCGCCCCGTCCATCCGGGGCAACCGTTCATGCCACTCGCCGCGAGCGCCGGGAAGAACGCGCCGCGCGCTATCAAGCAGAAGTGCACCATCCGCCACACGGCGAACAAGCACCCGGAACACAATGTCTTCGCTCGCGACACCGGCATGCGCAATGGTGGCTGAAAATCGCGTCTGGCCCTGACCGACTACGGAAAATATCGCCTGCGCGGGCGCGCTCCCCGGCGGATTGGGCAAAAGTTGGAAGCCAATATCTTCAAACAAGAAAAACCCGTTACTCCCGAAAGCAACATTCGTAAGGCGAAGAGGAACGCAATCCGGTCCGCTATGCACGAGAACGATCGGAGGCAAAGGATGCGTTATCAATTCCGCCGCCTCGCTTGGCGGGTTTGTTTCCAAGCGGCGCTCGTAAACATGGTATTCACCCCGCAGCGTATGAACATATTCCGCCTCCGGAAAGCATGCCGCAACTGCGGTGGAACAGCCCGGCATCATGTGGTCGTGCGTTTCAATCACCAACGTGTCTACGACGCGGATCCAGGATGCCGATACATCCGCAAACAGAGTTGCTTCAAATCCCTCAATATCGCACTTCATCAGGTCTACGCGATCCCACCCACGCAGCTGCAGAAGATCCGGCACACTATACGATATAACGGTGCCCGGACCGTTCTCTTGTGTCTCTGCTAACATAAAGCCCCAATCCGCATCGTGGGTGCCGAGAATTCGAAGCCTTCCGGATTGGCGCCCCACAGCTGCGCTTAACGGCAGAATGCGCCGATAAGGAAGCGTGTTTAAAGCCAACACTCGGAAATTTGCGGGCATCGGTTCAACGGTCAAGATGTGCGCGGTGGGAAAGCGCGTCGCCAAAAATACAGCTGCGTAACCGGTATATCCGCCAAGATCCAGAATCCTTTGTGGCACACGTTCAAGAGGAATGTTCAATTTGCCGTCTTGGAAAATTTGCCGCATATTAGCTATGTCCGAAGTGCCGCCCCGAAAATAGAGAGGGGTGGGAATCTCCGGCAATCGCGCCTGGAAAAGGCCGATAGAGCTTTCCGCGAGTTTTGCCAAATGCGAGAAATAATGCTTGCGCAGTTCCACATCATTCGGCGCATGCAAAAGCGCCTCTTCCAGCGCTTCTTTTAGTTTGATCGCCGCATCACACGGTCGTTCGAATTGCGGGGTTTGGGCCATTTCGGTTCTGAAACTCACGAAGGAAGCCGTAAGCGGCGACGTGCCGGCAGATCAAAATCAACCAAAGGGCCAAGCGGGACAATCCCGTACGGGTTGATATCCGTATGGCTCTCGTAATAATGCCGTTTGATATGCATGAAGTTCACCGTGGGGCGTATCTCGGGATGCTGGAAAAAAGCGCGTGTAAAATCCCAGAGATTCGGAAAATCCACAATCCGCCGCAAATTGCACTTAAAGTGCGTTGCGTAGACTGCATCAAACCGGATCAAGGTGGTGAAGAGACGAATATCCGCCTCCGTGATAACCTCTCCGGTAAGAAAGCTTTGCTCTGAAAGCCGCTGCTCCAGCCACTCCAATGTGGCGAAAAGAGGGCCGATGGCCTCCTCATAGGCGGCTTGAGTTGTCGCGAAACCCGCTTTGTAAACCCCGTTGTTCAGCGTCTCGTAAATCCGTGCGTTTAAAGCATCAATCTCGCCTCTCAGCCTCTCGGGATAATAGTCCCCGGGGCGCGCACCCAGTGCATCAAAGGCGGAATTGAAAATACGCAGAATCTCCGCCGACTCGTTATTCACGATGGTGTTTTCCACCTTGTCCCAAAGTACCGGAACGCTCACCCGCCCCGTATAACGCGGCGCGGCGCGGGCATAGAGCTCATGAAGATATTGCGCACCATAAAGCGGATCCGGCACCACATCCGGGCCGGGAGCGAAGGTCCAGCCTTGCTCGCGCATTAACCAATGGGTGACCGAAATGGAAATCATCGGCTCAAGTTTCTTTAGCGCACGCATGATCAGGGTGCGATGCGCCCACGGACAGGCGTAAGAGACATAAAGATGATATCTCCCGGGTTCCGGAGGATGCGGCCCGCCGGCTTCAATCGTGCCGTGAAACTGCGTCTTTGCCCGCACAAATCGTCCGTCATTGGAAGCCCATCGCGTTTTTTCCGGCCGCCAAACGCCATCCACCATCATTCCCATTGCACTGCTCCTCGCCCAACTTTCTGGGCAATCTCTTCCAGCAACTTGCGTGTCATCGCGCGGCCGAAATCTTTTAAGTTGTGAACCTCAACAACAAAGCTGCGTTCTCCTCCAATGACATGTTCGCGGTAATATTTTGCCAGTCCTCCGGGCGGGGCCACGTGGGATTCAAGGCCGGGCAAAGGATGGTCATTGATGATCACAAGGCCGTTGATGGTGATGCCGGATGCTATTGCCCGATCGCGCGCGGCTTCCACCGGTTCGCCCTGGTTGCTCGTGCCGTCTCCGCAAACATCGATCACACTCTTTGCTGCTTTCAGCCCGCTTTCCTTAAGGTTCTGCACCGCGTGGGCAATACCCTCCCCGATCGCCGTGGCGCCCCAGTCCGAGCGTGGGATTGTCGCCAGCCGCTCGGCGAAATCGCGGGCGGTTTCCCCGTCGCGGATAACGGTCCAGCCGATCAGGGTGCGCACCTGGCCGGTGCCGGCAAATTCCACATAGCTGGCCGCAATGGCCTGGGCCGGTCCGGCATGGATCGCTTGAATAACCCGAGGGTCGGTAAACGCCGCGTAATATCCTTGTTTTTCCAAGGCAAACTCGGCATCGTCGATACTGCGGGAAACGTCGCTCACCAGCACGAGCGCCACATCGACCGCCTCCGCCGCAGGGCCGGCAGCCGGCAGATAAAACAGCATCAAAGCTAGAAGCATAAGCCGAGCGACCACCGGAAGCCTCCTTTCTTCCTTGCGATCGCAAACGATCGAACAGCTTGGGCAAGGAAGCAAGAGAAAGTC
>JAIMBF010000102.1 GCA_023511585.1 Terriglobia bacterium | reverse complement strand
TGAGCACCGCCGCCGCCAGCACGCCCATCCCCGGATCGGTGGCCAGCCCCCCGAGCAGAACGCGGAGATCCGGTTGGTCTTCAAACGGCGTGATCATGCCGAGCACCCGCTCGAGCGCGATCAACATCAGCCCGAGCCCGATGGCCACGCGTCCGAGATCCCGCGTGCGCGTGGCCCGCGCGCGGCGGAACATCACCACGCCTAACAAAACAAAAAGCCATGCCACGCGGGCAACATCGAAGGAAAGCACCTGCACGATCAGCGTGGTGCCGACATTGGCGCCCAACATCGTGGCAAGCGCCGCTGGGACTTCGAGCAAACCATCGGCCGCAAAGGCCATCACCATCAGGCCGGTTGCGGTACTGCTCTGCAACACGGCGGTAACGGCAAGCCCCGCGGCAAAAGCCGGAATGCGGCTTTGGCCCCAGCGCGCGAGCAGCCGCCTCAGAGCCGGGCCGTAAGCGCGCTGCAGGCCGGTTTGCACCATGTGCACGCCCCAAAGCAGCAGCGCGACACTGCCGGCGAGATCGATCAATGTCCAAGTTGCGCCCATACTGCCCGGCCTGCAGCCTTGCCTAAAATCTTTGCTTTACGCCTCTCGTTCAGAGAGGCAAGCTGGCATCATGCAACAAAACCCGTCCGATGTGGGCAAGAAAGCACGCCATGACAAGTGAAGATTTTCATCACCGCCTGAGCCCCGCCGATGTCCGCCGCGCTATTCTTGCCTCTACGATCGGCAACGGGCTCGAATGGTTCGACTTTCTGATTTACGGGTTTTTCGCCGCCATTATCAGCGGCGTGTTTTTCCCCGCGCAAAGCCCGGTGCTTTCACTCTTGCTCACCTATGCCACCTTCGGCGTTGGATTCTTGGTGCGCCCTCTGGGCGGAATCCTGCTCGGCATTTATGCGGACCGTTTCGGGCGGCGTCGTGCTCTGAGCCTGCTGATTTTGCTGATGGCCGGCAGCACCCTCGCACTCGGCCTCACACCGGGCTATGCCACGATCGGCGTTGCAGCGCCGATCATCGTGGTGATCGCGCGGCTTGTGCAAGGGCTTTCGGTGGGCGGCGAATTCGCCAGCGCCACCGCGATGTTGATTGAATATGCGCCGATCAACAAGAAAATCTACTACGGCGCGTTTCAGATGTGTTCGCAATCGTTCGCACTGATGCTTGCGGCCGGGTTTGTATATGCGCTCAGCAGTTTTCTTGATCATACCGCCTTGGTGAATTGGGGTTGGCGGTTGCCGTTCCTGCTCGGCGCGCTGATCGGCCCGATCGGTTTTTATATTCGTCGGCGGGTTGCGGAATCTCCGGAATTTGTATGGTTGGAAGAACATCGCCCGCGTCAGCGCTCGCCGCTTGCCGCCCTCGCGCGGGGGCATCTTTCCGCAGTGGTTTTCGCGATCGGCCTCGTGGTTGCCGGAACCGCAGGGGTGTATCTCTGGGACACGTATCTGCCGGTCTACGTGCTTCGGACATTGCAGCTGCCGCTTTCCGTCTCCATGCGCAATGTGGCGCTGATCGGGCTCATCGGCACGGTCTTAAACCCGCTGATCGGCGCGCTTGCGGACCGTGTCGGTGTTTACCGGGTGTTTTTGCCGAGTGTGGTGATCATGGGCCTGCTCTCCTATCCTTTGTTTGCCTTTATCATCGGCGCGCCGAGCGCCGGGCACCTGCTTGAGGTGCAACTGATTGCCGGGCTCTTGCGCATGGGGATCAGCGCACCCATCCCCGGATTGATGGCCGTAACCTTTCCCACGGAGGCGCGTTCGACCGGCATGGCCATCGCTTATAATATTTCGGTTGCGGTATTCGGTGGGCTTGCGCCCTTTACCGTTACCGGCCTTATGGCAGCCACCGGCAGCCGCTTTGTCCCTGCCTATTATTTGGCTGTCGCCTCTTTGCTAACCGTTGTGCTGGTGCTGGCGTTCCGGCCGGCGCGGATGCCGGGCCTGGTTGCGGCCGAAACGCTCAGCGTGCCGACTCGGTAAGAAAATCTAACGCGGCATTCAGCCCGCGCCCCGCGACCGGAACGCCTGCAAGCTTCAGGCTCATCTCTACCGCGCCCAGCGTGCCCAGCACCATCGGCTCGTTCAAATCCCCCAAATGGCCGATGCGGAAAACCCGCCCTTCCAGACGCTCGAGCCCGCCGCCGAGCGCAACGTTGAACTGTTCATAAGCGATGCGGCGGACGGCATTGGCGTCAAAGCCTTCGGGCAGGAAGACGGCGGTCACGGAATTGGAACGCCGCTCGGGCGCCAGGCAATAGATTTCCGGCCCGGCATTGCCCGTCCAGGCCATTACCGCACGGCGTACCGCTTCGGCCAGCCGCGCATGGCGCGCGAAGACGGCGTCCAAGCCTTCCTCTTCCAACAAGCGGAGCGATTCCTGAAGCCCGTAGAACATGGCGATCGGCACTGTGCCGACAAAGCCGTGATGCGGGCGGCGCGCCATGACGGACCAATCGAAATAATGCCGCGGCAACGTTGCTTTGGCATGCGCGGCCATCGCTTTCGGCGAGACCGCGGTGAAGCTTATTCCCGTGGGCAGCATCAAACCTTTTTGGCTGCCGCCGACGGTTGCGTCCACGCCCCATTCGTCCATGCGGAAGTCCATGGATGCAAGTGAGGAAATGGTATCCACCAGCAGGAGCGCCGGATGGCCCGCCGTATCCATCGCCGCGCGAATTTCCGGCAAAGGCAGAACAACACCGGTGGAAGTTTCGTTATGCACGACGCAAACCGCGCGGATGGTTTGCTGCGTATCGGCGCGCAAAGCGGCCTCTAACGCGGTGATGTGCACTCCATAACGCCAATCCGCAGGAACCGTTTCCACAACCAGGCCGAATTTTTTCGCCATCGCCGCCCAGCCGAGCGAGAAGTAGCCGCTTTCGAGCATGAGAATCCGATCGCCGGGCGAAAGCAGATTTTGCAGGGTTGCTTCCCACGCGCCGTGGCCGGAAGCGGCATAGAGAAAGAGCTCGTGTTCGGTACGCAGCACGCGCTTGAGGCCTGCAACACAGGCCTGATAGACTTCCATAAAGTCGGGCGCGTTGAAATCCACCGTATAATGCGCCACCGCGTGCAAAACGCTATCGGGGATATTCGTCGGGCCGGGGCCTGCAAAAAAATGCCGCCCACGTCGGAGTTTGGTGATATTCTCTTGCATTTTACCATATCCTGACATTTCGAAGCCGTCTCAATGACGGGGAGTTTTGGGTATCAAATAACCATCGCGACGGGGATCGGTGGCCTTCCGCCGCATCATGGAAAAAGACTCTTTCCGCCGAAAGTGCTGGCCGAGACTTCAGCAAACCCGCCGGCAATTGGCAAGGATCAGGGGCGGCGCGCCCGGAGACTTCTCTTATGCGAAGGGCGCTAGCCGAACGGACGCGAGAGCGGCGTTGCGTAGGTTGGGGTATTGGCGAATTCGGGCGGCGGCGTCCATTGCATCACGACATACCACGCCGCCCAGGCCACGATCACCAAGAGCAGCACCCACATCCAAACCGGTGTCGGCGTTCGCGATTCCGCCCGTTGCGGCTCGAACGGCTCTTCCGCTCCGAATGCGTTCACATGCACATTGACGGCACCATGCACGACGGCGCCCTCTCGAATCCCGGAAACGGTAATCCCGGGACCGTTGCGAACCGTGAACGGCACGGTATGCCAGCCAACCGCGCCGGTGCTGTCCTGCGCCTCGATCCGCAGGCGATGCTCGCCGTCGGGAAGCTTTCGCGTATCAATGGAAACCGTTGCCGGCGGGGCGTGTTCGGCAATGGGTACGGTCTGATCGTCAAGGTAAATGCGAATGCGCGGTTCCACCATGCTCGCCCCCTAACGGTCCGGCGCCAGAATGCGGCGCTTGGGGTGATCGAGGGCCCGCTCGCCCGGGCGGACAATCATATAAAGAGCAGCGACGGTGGTACCGATGGCGGCAACTGATGCCAGTAAGACCATGACAATGCTGCCAATGTCGATATCTGCGGGACTCACACTGTCCACAGACTGCGAGATATGGCCTCCGCAAATACTCTGCACGATCCCCAATAGCGTCGTGCCGAAACCCTGTGCCATGCGTGCCCTCCGCTACGGCTTGCTGCTCCGCTCGGCGGCAACATCCTTCGCCGTGATCAGCGGAGCATGATTGCCCCAAGAGCTGCGCTCGTGATTGATGATTTGCATGATATCGTCATCGGAAAGCTGATCGGCAAAAGGCGGCATTGCCGCGGAATAGGAGGTATCGCCGATCTTCTTACCTTGCAGACCGAAAAGCACGGTACGAATCTGCTCTTTGGCGCTTGCTGCATTGACAACCGGATCCCCTTTGAGCGAGGGGAATGCGCCGGGGACGCCCTCTCCGGTTGCACCATGGCAAACCGCGCAGCGATCGGCGAAAAGCTTGGCTCCGGCAGCAGCGTTGGCCCCTGCGGGAGCAGCGGCATTGGCCTCGGCCGAGGCCGCAGGTGCGGCGGGAGCGGTCGGCGCGAGCGCTTTCTGCCCCGGCAACGGCGGCTGCTTTAAAGAGAGCAAATAGGCAACCAGGGCCTTGCCGCGCTTGGTCGGGATCACGAAGCCGTGCTCCGGCGCATAGGCTTTGGGGATGGGCACCGCCGTCTCACCCGGAGGCAAACGATCGACCACACGGAACAACCAAGGAAAGGCCGGCATAATGGATTGCGGCACCACCGAGCGCGGCTGATAGAGGTGCATGTACTGCCACACCGTACTCGGCTGACGCGCGCCGATATTGGTCAGATCCGGCCCATTGCGCTCTGAGCCGAGAAGTTCGGGGGTTTGATAGGCAAAATCCCCGGGCGCCGAGGGCCTTCCGAACGGCGTATCCGTGGACAGCGGGCGCACCTGCTGCGTGTGGCAGTAGGAGCAGCCCTCGCTGACATAAACCTCCCGTCCGAGATCCTCTTCCGCCGTAAGCGGCTTGACCCCGGGGCCAGGCGGCGTGCGCGAAAGCCAAGCCCCGGGCAAAACTCCCATCAGCACCGCGAGCCCGAGATACACCGCGCCCGCCCCGCCGACGATGGAAAGCAGTTTCGCGTTTGCCGCGTTCATGCCGGAACACCCGCTGCCGCAGGAACCGGCTCGGCTGCCCGCACCGGCCCCCAAATCATGCTCCAGACGTTGAAGGCGAAAACCAGGTGGCCCAGAAACATCAGCCCGCCGCCGACCGCCCGCCACAGCCAATACGGCGTTTGATCTACGACCGATTCAATGAACGGTGCGCCGCGGATCCAATCCAGCCCCTGCTCCGTGCCGCCAATACCCAACGCCACCACGTAGATCATCATACCGACGGTGGAAAGCCAGAAATGGACGCCGACGAGAAGGTTATAGGGCTCCCGTCCCGTAGCGCGCGGCAGCAAAGCATAAATACCGCCCCAAATGGTGAAGGTGACAAACCCGTACATGGTGAGATGGGAGTGGCTCACGGTGTAGTTCGTGAGATGCCAGATTTGCTGCATCGAGCGCAGTGCTTCCACGCTGCCTTGCACCGAGCCGAAGAAATACCCGAGCACCCCGACAAGAAAGAACATGGCCGGAGAGCGGTACATCCAGTCGCCCCGCCCTTGCATGGTGAGCAAGAAATTGGCCGATCCGCCGGCCACGGGCACCACCATGGCGATGCTGAAGACGATGGCCGTGGTCTGCAGCCACCAGGGCAACGGGCTGAACAGAAAGTGGTGCGAACCGATAATCGGATAAAAAATCAGGTTGGTCCAAAACGCGAGAATGCCGAGCGAATAGGAATAAATCGGCCGGTTCAGGAGCTTCGGGAGGGCGTAATAAAAAATGCCGAGGGTGATCGGCGTGAACCACATCCCGACCGCATTGTGCATGAAATAGCCCTGCACCGCCACTTGGCCGAGGCCGATCTGATACCAGGGCAACAGAGCCACCAAGGTGATAATGATCGCCTGAATCGTCGCGCTGATGGTATACCAATTGGAAAGATAGAGATCTTCATCCTCCCGCGTCGCTACGGTCGCGATGAGATTCCACGTGGTGAGGGCAATGCCGGCCCCGAAGATAACGCGGATCCACCAGAGCCACTCGCGGTATTCCTGATCGCCGGCATTGTAGCCCAGATCAAGCGTGATGGTGCCGCAAAGGGCAGCGAGGTTGAGAAGAATGAGCGCAATCCAAGCGAGCCGCGGCGAGTACAGCCGCGTGCCCGAGCTGCGCGCGGCGATATAGAGCGCAAGGCCGACCAGCGCCGGGCTTGCCCAGGCAAAAAACGTGCCGTTCGTGTGAATGGGCCGCAATCGGCCGAAAGAGGCCAAGGGGCTTGTGGCAAAATCGGGAAAGATGAACTTGACGGCAACCAGCAAACCCACCGCGGTGGCCACTATTAGCCAAAAAGTCGCGGAGACGGTATAGGCACTGAAGATAGCCACAAGCGCCCGTTCTTCTTCGGCCTTATTCGGCTCCGATACCGACGGCGCATCCGCAGGACCGGCCATGACTTCTTCCCCCACGCGATCGGAACTTTACAACAGCGCCTGATCGCAAACCAATACAAAGAGAATAAGTTATCGTCTATCGGGGGAAAAGCCCCAATGGAGCGAATCTTTCGGAAGATGAGGGAGGGTTTAGCCGGGACCAAGGCAAGCTGCGACACGAGCACCTCTGCTTGGCGCTCGCGCCGCGCTTTATCGATCTTTCAAGCGGGGTAAACCCGCAAGATTAATTCGGGCAGGGAGCAACCGTTTTGGCCTGCTCGGGTTTCGCCTCTTGCCAGCCTTTGCTGAGATCTTTCTGCTCCTGCTGCGCTACGGTGGAATTCTGTTCGGTCCGCAGGGCCGCCGTAGTTGAATTTTGCGGTGTTCGCAACGCTGCCGTTGTGGAATTCTGCTCTGTCCTCAGCGCTGCCGTAGTTGAGTTTTGCTGCGTCCGCAACGCCGCCGTCGTGGAATTCTGTTGTGTTCGTAATGCTGCCGTTGTGGAATTCTGTTCTGTCCGCAACGCAGCCGTGTTCGAATTTTGTTCGGTGCGCTGCGCACAGGGGCTGATCGTCTCGCCCGCGAAGGCCGCAGAAGCCACGACTAGCGTTGCTGCCGCCACCGAGGCCAAAAGAAACGACTTCATGGCCTTATCTCCTTGCTGTTTCCGGCGCTGAGCCCGCCTCTGGCAGACCGCTCGCCTTCATTCGGCGCCTTTTCTATCGCAGTATTCGGCTGGCGGCTTTGATCCGGATCAATCGGCGCGGTGGAAGCAGCATGCCCTTTCACCCCTCGCTCGGGGGCGGTTCGGGTTGCTGCGGGCGATTGC
>JAIMBF010000101.1 GCA_023511585.1 Terriglobia bacterium | reverse complement strand
GACGTTATGCGGCGCCACCTAGTCCGTCAATCTTTCGGCTGACGGCGGCCCCCCGGAGGCGACCTATCCCAAAGGGGGCACTGCGCATGGATGCTCTCACACCCCACCCCAGACCTCGCGGGCGACTTCCACGCAAAGCGCTAGCTTCCGCCATTGCTCATCCTCGGTGAGAAGATTGCCTTCCTCGGTTGAGGCGAACCCGCACTGAGGGCTCAGCGCAAGCTGCTCCAGCGGCAGATACTTCGTGGCCTGCTCGATCCGGCGCTTGAGCTCGTCTTTGCTTTCGAGTGTGCCGGTTTTGGTTGTCACCAACCCTAACACGACAATTTTCTTCCCGCGTGGGACGAAGCGTAAGGGTTCGAAGCCGCCGGCGCGCTCGGTATCGTATTCCAGAAAGTACGCATCCGCGTTGATCTGGTTGAACAGCACTTCGGCTACCGGCTCGTAACCGCCGGAGGCAATCCAGGTAGAGCGGAAATTGCCGCGGCAAAGATGGATGGAAATCACCATCTCTTCGCTCCGCCCGGTTATGGCTTGGTTGATCATATCCGCGTATATGCCAAGCAAGCCCTCCACATGCTCGCCACGCGCCTTTAAGGCCGCGATTTGCTCGGGATCGCAAAGATAGGCGATGTTTACTTCATCCAGTTGCAAATAACGGCATCCGGCCTCAGCAAAAGCGGCAACCGCATCATGATAGGCACGCCCGAGATCGGCAAAAAAGAGCTCGAGTTCGGGATAGATGCGTTTGTCGATCGCCTGCCTGCCGCCGCGAAAATGCACCACCGATGGGGAAGGAATGGTCTGCTTGGCCACCGCCTCTTTCGCGTGTTTCGCAACGAAGCGAAAATCGTCGATCATCACGGGCTTGTTCCAGGTAATCCGCCCGGTCACGCGGATCGCATGCGGCAAAGTGGCGCCCTTGAATTGCACTTTCTGCTCGGGCTCGTAAAGTTCCACGCCATCCAGGCCGGAAACAAAGTCGTAATGCCAATACGCGCGACGGTATTCGCCGTCGGTGACGGCGCGCAGCCCGATCTCCTCTTGCTTTCGGATTGCTTCGATGATGCAGGCGTCTTCAACGGCACGCAGCGCTTCCCGCGTGATTTCGCCACGCCTCCAGCGCGCACGGGCTTCGACCAGCGGCTTCGGGCGGAGCAGGCTGCCGACATGGTCGGCCCGAAACGGCGGGCGCGTGCGCGGCTCTACCCGGGAAGCGGCGGTCGATGCGGACATAGCGAGAGAACTCCTTACGTTCAGGCATTAATACAAGCTTATGCGATGCCGCAAATCCTGCCAAGCAGGCGCCGAAACGATCTGCACTATGCCGGGTTCGGGCCGAGGGCGGGCCGCGCGGTTCGGGTCGAGGAGGCCCCTAGGCAGCCAAGCGGGCGGATTTTGCGTTCTTGCCGATCAACACAACTTTTTCAGCCGCTCTCCCGAAAAAGTGGTAACCGGAGCCGCCTTCGGCCAGCATATCGAGCAACGCCTCGGGATCGGTGACTCGCACGCCGCCCAGGATGTTGACGCCCCGCCGAAGATAAGCATCGGGCAACAGGCTGACCGTGGGGCCCACAACCACCACGCGGGCCTCGGGCTTGCAAAGACCGAGGAGCCCTTCGAGGGTATTGTTCAGCATGGTGGTGCCAGTGATGAACACCACATCGGCCGAAGGCACCACGGCAGGCGCTTGTTCCGCCGGACGGAAGTGGTTGAGCTCGTCGGGCTTGAGCGTGCGGGGATCGATTTCCAGTACGGTATACGGCTGGCCCATACGCTTCAAAGCGCGCAGAAACGGAACAAACGCGCCGACAACAACGACGTTCTCTCCGGGGGCAATGGCAGCGGTATCGAAAGCGTCAACCCCGACTTTCAGCTCCACATCCGGCAAGGGCCGCCGGTTCCAGCACATCTCGGCGAGCGCGTTCATCGTGGCAATCCCTACCGCGCGGCGGATCGGGCTCGGGGCCTCGGTCTCTTTCAGCACATCAAACGCGCGCCGCCCGCGCAGCTTTCCGGGAAACGGCATCGTCGCCGCCGAGCTCGGGCAACACACCGCTTCCGGGATCATGCGAAGCGGCGTGGCGCACATGCCGCCAACCCCGCTCTCAAGCTTTACCCCCGTAAAGAACAGCCCGATAACCACGCGCTCGACCCGAATGTGCTCGGCCTCAGGCCCCAGAATGGCCCCGATTTGCGCAACCGTTTCGCGCAGAATTGCTGCTTCGCCGAAAACATCAGTCATGACCGGATCTCCCGAGGTTTTTCGTTTTCTCACGGCGCGATGCTCTTTCACCAGCCAAGTCCCTCCAGCCAAAGCCGGAGAACCGCTTCAGCCTTGCGGGCAAGGGCCGGCCAAAGACGCGCGGCATCGCTTCGCAACTGCACAATATCGACCCCCGCCAGCGAGAGTTCCACGGCATGGCCAATCAGCCATCGCTCGAACCCTTTGCCGCCTGCTTCCGGGTGGAACTGAAAGCCGATCACCTTCGGGCCGAGCATAAAACCCTGGTTTCGGCAAGATTCTGTGGATGCAAGCAAGACGGCGCCATGCGGCAAATCAAACGTATCCCCATGCCAATGCAGGGTGATCGGATCTTCGGCAAAGGGGGCAAGGCAGGAACCGCGCCCCGTTTCGGTCAGCGTAAGCGGCGCAAATCCGATCTCTTTAACCCCGCTTGGGTAAACGCGCGCCCCGGCGGCCTTGGCGATCAGCTGCGCGCCTAGACAAATGCCAAGAAGCGGGCGATCGGCCGCAATCCGCCGTGCGATCCATTCGATCTCCTGCGTCAGAAACGGATAGCGCAGTTCCTCATAGACGCCGATCGGCCCGCCGAGCACGATCACAAGCTCGGGCGCCTCTGCATCTTCCCCTTCGAGATCATCCACCCCGACATCCAAAACTCGTACACCCCCGCGTTGTTCCAGAATCGGGGCAAATGCGCCAAGGTCTTCAAACGCCACATGGCGGAGGACAAGGGTGGAAAACACGCGTCGGTTCTTTCCGGCACTCAAATGGTGGCCCCCTAAGCTGTACCGTATATCGCTCTTTATACCACCGTTTGACGTCCCCGTATATGCAGAGAAAAATCCGTTCCACGGAACCCGGAGTCATCGGCCTATGGCGAAAATCATGGAACACGGAAAGGCGTTGTCGTCTCTGCCGAGCAGAGCAGGCGCAGGGGCAGGGCGGGATATCGCCATCACGGCACTGGTTTCCACGGCGCACACCGCGGATCATTTTCTGCAGCTCGTGCTTCCTTCGCTCTTTCCGCTTCTCAAGAACGCGTTCGGGGTCAGTTACGCCGAGCTCGGCCTGTTGATGACGGTATTTTATGCAACCTCCGGGCTCAGCCAGACGGCGGCGGGGTTTCTCGTGGATCGCGTGGGCGCGCTGCCGGTTCTGGCCGGCGGGCTCGGCTTGATCTCAGTTGATATCGGGCTTGTCGGCATCGCGCCGCACTTTGCTCTTTTGTTTCCCCTAGCCATTCTGGCAGGGGCGGGCAACAGCGTCTTTCACCCGGCAGACTACGCGCTGCTCTCCGGCACTGTGAGCAAGCGCTATCTCGCGCGCGCTTACGGCGTGCACACATTCGGCGGAAATGTAGGCTGGGCGCTCGCACCGATGACCTGCGTTGCCTTGGCCGCATGGCTCGGTTGGCGTGCGGCGCTTCTGGTCGTGGGGCTTGGCGGGCTTCTGATGGCGGTCTTTGTCTTCGGCGCCGGGCGCGTGTTGCTGCACAACCATCCAAGCTTTATCCGCCCGGCGGAGGCGAAAACGGACTTTCAGCAGGCGTTTTCGATCTTGATCGCCCCAACGGTCATCTTGTGCTTCGTCTATTTTGCCCTGCTTTCCATTGCCTTGGTGGGCGTGCAGACTTTCCTTCCCGCAACGCTGCATGCCCTTTTCGGCATGGACATTGCCGCTGCGGACGCGGTCTTGACAGGCTATTTGGCGGGCTCTGCAGCGGGCATCCTGGTCGGCGGCTTCATTGCGGATGCCACCGTGCACCACGAGCGCGTGGCGGCGACGGGGCTTGCCTCGGCCGCGGCGCTTCTCTTGGCGGTCGGCGCCCTGCCGCTTTCTCACATCGGGCTCGGGGCGACGATGGCCATTGCGGGGCTGGCGGTGGGGGTGACTATCCCCTCGCGGGATATGCTGGCGCGGAGTGCCTCGCCTCCGGGCGCAACCGGCAAGGTCTTCGGCTTCGTCTACTCGGGGCTTGACCTTGGTTCCGCGCTTGCGCCCTTTCTGCTTGGGGCGCTTCTGGATCACAACGCCCCGTTTGCCGTGTTTGTGCTTGCGGCAACATCGCTTCTGCTCGCGATTTCAACCACCTTTGCGCTCAAGGCCGCCCAGCGGAAAAGAACAGCCTGATCCTCCGCCGCTCCGCCCCCGCCGAGTAATAAGATTATTTGATCTAGATCAACACCAGCGATGGAAGTAACATATACAAAATTTATGTCTTAAGCGTGAGAAGCTGGGTATGCGCGATTCGCGCCAACCCAAGAGCGAACGTGTATGACGGCCTGCTCGCTTTACTGCGGAGGATACATGGCAAAAGTGTCGCAAATCGAAGATCCGCAATTCTGGCGTGCCGGCGCCATCAGCATTGTCCTCGTGATGCTGATCGTTCTCATTATGCTTACCGTGGATAGTCTTGCCGCGATTACGGTTGGCGGTTCGCACGTGCCTCCCTATACCGTAATCAATCAGAAGATCGGCTACAAACTCGAGAGTTCTCGCGGCATCGATGTTCCGACCATAGGCGAGAAAGAACTTTTGTTTCAGCACGAGTATACGCCCGCGGAAGCGGAAGCGCTGATTGATAAAGGCAAACTCGTTATTCAGAGCCGCGCATGTATGGACTGCCACACTTTCTTCGGCAACGGGGCATATTACGGGCCGGATCTCACCAAGGCATGGCTTGATCCGGCTTGGGAAGGCTGGAAAGGCATAACCGGGGCGGAAACGCGTGCCGAGGCGATGACGCGCTTTCTTATGGACCCAGTGAAGTATCGCACATGGGGAAGAACCATGCCGAATCTTCATCTTTCACGCGAAGAGGCCACGGCAATCGTTGCCTATCTTAAATGGATGGCGGCCGTCGATACCAATGGATTTCCGGCAAATTTCGGCCAGATTTCGGTGAATCAATAGGAGAGAACGATGTATCGCTCGCAACAACTTGCTCTCAAGTACCTGGCCGCCGCCATTGTCATTTTCGGCGCAATGGTTGTTGCCGGCCTTATGTCCGCCTATTACTATATAAATCCAGATTTTTTGTTCGGTCTTCTCCACTTTAATATTTCTAAAACCCTCCATATTGATACACTCGTTATTTGGCTGCTCTTCGGGTTCATCGGCGCTGTATATTGGTATCTTCCGGAAGAGTTCGGTATCGAACCGGTCGGGATTAAAGCGGCCGAAGTGCTCTTTTATGTGCTCTGCGCCGCAATCGCGGTGGTGACGCTTGTTTTCGTCTTTATCCAGTATGGCCCGAGCAACGAAGTGGGCATGTGGCTGGTTAATCAGGGGCGAAAATATGTAGAGGCTCCACGCTGGGCAGCGGTCGGCATCGTCGTTGTGATGTTGGTTTTTGCCTACAACGTGATCGGAACCGCGATTCGTGCCCGCAAAATCACCGGCATTGTCGGTGTACTCATCGTCGATTTGATTCCGCTCATTGTGCTTTATCTGGATGCTTTTCCGGCCGCACGGAATATGTCGGTTGATCTTTTCTGGTGGTGGTGGCTCGTTCATATGTGGGTTGAGGCGACCTGGGAAGTGCTGATCGGCTGCATTATGGCCTGGGCCTTGATGAACTTGCTCGGCACTTCGAGGCGGATCGTCGAAGCGTGGCTTTATATTGAAGTTGCCCTGGTGCTCGGCACCGGGATTCTCGGCCTTGGCCATCATTATTTCTGGATCGGGACGCCCCAGTACTGGCTGGCGGTGGGTGGATTCTTCTCGGCGTTCGAACCGCTGCCGCTGCTTGGCATGGTAATCCACGCTATCTACGATGCCGGGACCCATCACATGAAAACCACCAATCGGCCCGCCTTTTACTGGATGCTCGCGGAAGCTTTCGGAAATTTTATCGGCGCCGGCGTCTGGGGATTTATGATGACGCTTCCCCAAGTCAATCTCTACTCGCACGGCACGCAATGGACTGTCTCGCACGGCCATTTCGCATTCTGGGGGGCTTATGCCTGCGGCGTAATTTCTGTTTGCTATCTTGTTCTCCAGAAGGTGCGTGGCAGCGCGTTCTTGGACGGAATCACCTGGCGCTGGGCCTTCGCCGCCCTCAATGTGGGGCTCGTGGGAATGGTGGGCGCTTTGCTGATTTCCGGCTTTGCGCAAGCGTTTATCGAGCGTGCGCAAGGCGGTTCCACCCTCGAAGCTTTTATCGCTGGTCAGGAAAATTTTTGGTTTCTGGACGGCATGTACGCCCGTTTCGCGTTTGGTCTCATTTTCGCCGCAGGTTACGTCGTGTTGGCTTATGACCTCCTGACAATAGGGCGACGTCTGCCGGTGCATGCAATGGCGGTTGCGGAGTGATGAAGTTCGATCTTCTCGAAACGGCGCTGCTGCTTGGCGGAATTGCCTTCCTAGCCGGTTGCTATGGCTTACTCTATGGGGTCGGGCGACTCGCGCAGCGACAATCCATCATGCTTGCCGGCTTTGCGTGTTATGCATTCCTATGCGTTCTTGTTGCGGTCATTGTGTCAACAACACCGCTTGCCGGCCCTTGGAAGGCTATCGTCGTTGTTTTCGCTCTTGGTTTTCTCGGAATACCGCCAGTCACATGGCGGTTTCTGGAACGTACGCACCCACATCGGAGGCGATCATGATCGCAAACGTGCTCAATACCCTGGTTGGCCTTTGGCTCGCCTACGTATCGATTTTCGCGCTTTCCTCAGCGGTAACCACCCCGTGGCGATTTATCGTTGCCGCACTGGTGATCATAGTTCTGGCGGTTCTCGCACGTCGCAGCGATTATTCCGGCTGGCAAAGTGCTACGAACATTGTGCTTGCTCTTGTTCTTGCTTTTCTGATGCTTGCCGAATACGTGGTTGCTGTTCCGACATTGGTGTTGTTCTGGTTGATTCTTTGGATCGGCCTCACTGTAGCGAGCTCGGCGCTCTGGGCGGCCCTTTATCACCCCGAAGGCAGTGCAGAGGAGTCCACCGTGTAGCCCGGGATATATTTCAACGGCAAGGAAGGGTTATTCTTACGACCTAGCTTCAATGGTAGCGCTTTGTCCAGACTATCACGGAGAGCACAACAAAAGGCATTTATGATGCTTTCAGGCCGCTACGGCGTAGCTTTCCCGTGCAATTCAGCCGCTTGTACGCGTTGATAGTTCCCGGGCGGAATGCGACACGAGATCGCAAGCCTGTTCCAGCCGTTAATGGCAATGACTGCGAAAGTGAGATCCACGATTTCCTTTTCGCTGAAATACTGGCGCACGTCTTCATAAAGTGAATCGTCGATCGGGCCGTTTGCGATGGTGGTAACAGCCTCGGCCCAAGCCAGCGCTGCCCGCTCTCGTGCACTGAAGAACGGCGTATCACGCCACGCGGAGAGCGTGTAAAGCCGATGCTCGCTTTCGCCCGC
>JAIMBF010000100.1 GCA_023511585.1 Terriglobia bacterium | reverse complement strand
ATTGCGCCGATGGTTGTCGTCGTGCTCGGCAATCTCGGCATCACGGGCCTGCTGCCGAAAGCCGCGATCTCCGGTTATCTCGCGTTTTTCCCGATCACGGTCGGCATGGTGAAGGGGCTGCGCGCACCGGACCCGTTGCAGATAGATCTCCTGCGCACCTATGACGCGCGCCCGTGGCAAATTCTTTCGCTGCTGCGGTTCCCCGCCTCGCTTGGCTTTTTGTTCCCGAGCCTCAGAGTGGCGATGACGCTCGCCCTCGTCGGCGCGATCGTTGCGGAATTGCCGACCGGGGCACAGGCCGGGCTCGGCGCGCGATTGCTCGCCGGCTCCTATTACGGCCAGACCATCCAGATTTGGGCGGCGCTGTTCATGGCGGCGGTGACCTCAATGCTGGGCCTTGCGGCAGTATCGCTCACGGAGGCGCTGGTGGCACAGCGCCGAGGCGGACGGCTATGAAGCGTGCGCCGCTGTACTGGGCCACGCTCGGGTTGATCGCAGCGACGCTGGCACGATGGCTGATGAGCGCCGACAAAATCGGCGCGACGCTTGCCGCCGCGCTCATCGCTGTCTTTGCCCTCTTTCGCGCGATGGTGGGATTTGCGCGCGCCGAGGGGTGGTTTGCGCGGCTGGCAACGCCTGTCATCTTCGGCCTTCTTCTGCTTTGGCTTTGGGAAATGCTGGTCATCGGGTTCGCCGTGCCGTTTGTGCTTCTGCCGCCGCCCTCGGCGATCGCCCGCGCGTTTGCCAACCATCTCGCGCTGCTGGCGCAGGATTTCGCCCAGACTTACCTCCACGCCGTCATCGCTGGTTACGCGCTCGGCTGCGGTGCAGGATTCCTCGTCGCGCTCGCAATCGACCGCTCGCCTTTCCTCAAGCGCGGCCTCTTGCCGATGGGCAACATGATCAGCGCCATGCCGATCGTCGGCATCGCGCCGATTATGGTGATGTGGTTCGGGTTCGATTGGCCTTCCAAGGCGGCCGTGGTGGTGGTCATGACCTTTTTCCCGATGCTGGTGAATACCACGGCAGGGCTTGCCGAAGCCGGAACGATCGAAACCGATCTCATGCGAACCTACGCCGCAAGCTACGGCACGACCTTGCTCAAACTTCGATTGCCGGCGGCCCTGCCGCATATTTTCACCGCGCTCAAACTCAATTCGACGCTGGCCTTGATCGGCGCCGTGGTAGCGGAATTTTTCGGCACCCCGATCCTCGGCATGGGATTTCGCATTTCCACCGAGGCGGCGAAGATGAATCTCGATCTGGTTTGGGCGACAATCACCGTGGCCGCCTTAGCAGGCTCGCTGAGTTTCGGTGCGTTGGCCTTGCTCGAACGTCTGATAACGTTCTGGCATCCTTCGTTTCGCGGATCGTCATAAACTGTTCACGGGAGACCAAAATGAAGAAATCGTTGCTGCTTTCCTCGGTTTTCCTCGCCGCAAGTCTCATCCGCCCGGCGTTCGCCGCAGATCCGCTCACCTTGCAGCTTAAATGGGTGACGCAGGCCCAATTCGCGGGCTATTACGTCGCCAAAGCGAAAGGATTCTATAAGGACGAAAATCTCGATGTCACCATCAAGCCCGGCGGCCCAGACATCAACCCCTCGCAGGTGATCGCCGGCGGCGGCGCCGATGTCATTGTCGATTGGATGCCCTCGGCCTTGGCAACGCGCGAGAAGGGTGTGCCGCTGGTCAATATTGCGCAAGTGTTCCAGAAATCCGGCCTCGAACTTACCTGCCGCAAAGATAGCGGGGTGCGTACGCCGAAAGATTTTAAGGGAAAAACGATCGGGGTTTGGTTCGCGGGCAACGAATATCCGTTTCTCGCTTGGATGGCCAAGCTGAATTACACCTTCTCCGGCCCCAATGCCGATATCAAGGTATTGAAACAGGGATTCAATGTCGATCCGCTCTTGCAAAAGCAGGCGGCGTGCATCTCCACCATGACCTATAATGAATATTGGCAATTGATCGAAGCGGGGATGAAGCCTAGTCAGCTCGTTGTGTTCAAATACGAAACCGAGGGTGTGGCAACCTTGGAAGACGGGCTGTACGTGCTGCAGCCGAAGCTCGCCGATCCGACCATGGTGGATCGTTTTGCGCGGTTTCTGCGCGCCTCGATGAAAGGCTGGCAATACGCGATGGATCACCAGAAAGAAGCAGTGCAGATCGTGCTCGATAACGACGCAACCGGCGCACAGACCGAGCGCCATCAGACGACGATGATGAGCGAGATTGCAAAACTCATCCCGGGAAGCAGCCACGGCCTCGGCTATCTCGAACCGGCAGCCTACGAGCGCACCGTGAACGAGCTGCTCGCCGGCAAGTCCGAGCCCGTGATTACCAAACACCCTGACGAGGGAGCAACAACGCACGCGGTTTGGAAAAAGGCATTCGGAAAACAATAGTGATAATCTTATAGTGTTCCGACCTCGCTGCCGGCGCGACATGATTACCGCTGCGCCGGTTGCATCTTGATCGCAACGCGACGGGATAGAATTACACGGGTTCCGGCGGTTTTCTCCCACCACCGGGGTGGTTGCCGCAGAGCTGGGTGCGCGTGAGGCCTTAGCGCTCAGACCAGTCGCGAGGGTCTGCTGCGTGCCCTTCGCCGCGCACTAACGCCTGGGCATTGTCAGCAATGCCAACATCAGGCGTCAATAATAGTGTCAATAATAGTGCGGCTTGCCATACGGGCGGGATTTCACCACAAAAGATGGCGTACTCATCCGTTTCGATGTGGCAATTACAACGTGCGCTAGTTTATGCTCGGGAAGCCATTGCTTTAGCTCAGCGGCGAAAAGGTGAAGCTGTTCTCGGTTAAACGGAATGAAATTGGTTGCACCCCGGTTTCCTGCAGCTGCAGCGAAAGCGGAATCTGACCAACAGCCAATCCTTGTCATTGAGAACAGGGGCACGACTATTTTGCCTAAAATTCGATCTATGCCCAAAAAAGAGATCGTATGATTTTGCTAAACCCAGAATATGACTATAAAATAGGCTGGATATGCTAACGTTTTAGGCAGTTTGAGCGTAAGCCATCAGCCAAAACCGAGACACGGGACGCGAAGGAACGGCCCTTCCACCACCGCCGCTAAAACCCTTTCGTTGGCATACAAATTGCTTTCTCTCCGGTTGGCTTTTCTCGCCGTATCATTTTTCCAAGGAGGGTTCTTCTGATGCACGTGGCAGCTCGGGTTAAACGCATGATGTGGCCTCTACCGATAATATTTTTAACAGCGCTTTCGCTTTTTGCCATGATCGCAATCATGCCGGTCCATGCCGAGGATACGGCGCTCGCGGGGTCAGCCGGCTGCCAGGCGCTGCAGGCAAAATACCCGATGCTCAAAGGCAAAACTTTGGTAAACGCGCTCACCCCGCACACGCCGGGTTACGAGGCGCTGGATCCCCAGGACCCTAGCCGCTACATCGGGTTTGACATAGACCTTGCCGAAGCACTTGGCTCATGCCTCGGGTTCAAGCTTACCTATAAGCCGGTGGCATTCGCAGCACTCTTGCCGACCTTACAAAGCGGGCAGGCGGATCTGGTGATATCGGATATCTACGCCACCAGTGAACGCGCCAAGGCGGCAGATTTTATAACGTATTCGAAAGTATTCGACGGTGTTCTGGTTGCCAAGGGCAATCCGAAACACATCACCGGAATTAACACCTCCCTTTGCGGCAATATCGCTGCCGAAAACACCGGCTTCGTAGAGGTACCGCTCGTACAAAATCTTGCCCCCGAATGTAAGGCTGTCGGTAAGCCAGAGCCCAGCTTGCAGCTTTACGACAACAACGCCGATTGCATTCAAGCGATTTTGGCCGGTCGCGCCGACACATATATCAACGACGTGAATACGGTGGACCAAGCGGTAAAAGCTTATCCCGACAAACTCAGCAAAGCCGTAGCCGTAACGCTTCCGTATTCGATCGGCATCGCCGTCCCTAAGAACAAACCGGAGCTCAGGGCGGCAATTATGGCGGCGTTGATCGAAGTGCAGAAAGCCGGCGTTGAGACCAGTTTGCTCAAGAAATGGTCTCTCGACGCCGGATCCATAGAAGAGCCGAGACTTGTGACGCAATAATGGCGCTCTTCATTCACTATCTCAGTCTGCCTTATCTGTGGCTCGGCGTTGGTTTTACCCTTGAGGTGACCGCGCTCGGGCTGGTGGGCGGCCTCGCGATAGGGCTGCTTCTGGCGGGTATGCAATTGGGTCGCATACCTGCCCTGGCTGCGTTAGCACGCGGCTATACGGTAGTCTTTCGCGGCACACCTTTGATTCTTCAACTGGTCTTTGCCTACGATGCACTGCCTCATATCGGCCTTACGCTGACCCCGGTTGCCGCCGCCGCCCTCGCGTTATCAGCGAACGAAGCGCCGTTCATTGCGGAAATTCTTCGTGCCGGGGTAATCGGCGTCGATGCCGGTCAGATCCTTGCCGGGCAGGCCCTCGGAATGACGCCGCGCGTTTTGATGCGCCGGGTCATCGCGCCGCAGGCAATCCGCGCGATCGTCCCTGCGCTCGGCAATGAAACGATCTCAGCGCTGAAGAATTCCTCGCTTGCCTCCGTCATTGCGGTGCCGGAGCTGACGCTTCGAAGCACCCAGTTGGCATCTTCGACCTTTGATTTCTTTTCGATATTCTTTGCATCTGGAGTGATATACTTGCTGCTGACAGGTGGTATCAGTCTCCTTCAACTGCTTTTTGAGGCAGCGCTCGATCTTGATCGTCGCGCCGGCAGCGGGCGCATTGCAGTATGGAGAAAAAAGCCTTCGGCCACGGCAGCGCCCGCGGCGTCGGTATCGCCGGTTGCCGTTGAATCGCAGTCGGAAAAGATGCCTTTCCATGTTGTTGCCGGAACGGTGCGCGAAGAACGCCACGCCAAAGCAACCGGAGAAGATATCGTGGTCGAAATCATCAAATTACATAAGCGTTACGGAGACCAGATCGTTCTCGATCATGTCGATCTCAAGGTGCATCGTGGTGAAGTGGTTGCACTGCTTGGCCCCAGCGGGTCCGGAAAGAGCACGCTGCTCCGCTGTATCAATCATTTGGAGGAATGGGATGCGGGCATTATTCGCGTGGGTGGGCGACAGCTTGGATATGGCGTGGACGGGCGCAAGCTCTCACCGCGCGATATCGCGCGGGAAAGGGCCAGTATTGGGGTAGGCATGGTGTTTCAGCAATTTCATCTCTTTGCGCACCTCACGGCACGGCAGAATATTGCTGGACCGCTCCAATGGGTGCATGGCCTGCCGGCGGCGGAGGCGGACCAGCGCGCGATGACTTTGCTGCATCGCGTTGGCCTTGGTCATCGCGCCGACGCGTTGCCGCGCCATCTCTCAGGCGGCCAGCAGCAGCGCGTGGCGATCGCGCGCGCGCTGGCGCCAAACCCAAGCGTATTGCTCCTCGATGAACCGACCTCGGCGCTTGACCCCGAGCTCGTAGAGGAAGTCCTGGAAGTAATTCGGCTTCTCGCGGAGCAAGATGGTCTAACGATGATCATCGCAACACATCAACTCCGATTCGCGCGCGATGTTGCTGATCGTATCGTCTTTCTCGCGGATGGGGTGGTGAAGGAAGATGGGCCGACGCATGAGGTGCTCACCCGTCCACGCGATCCTCTTACGGTGCGTTTCCTCCGCGTGATGGGTGCGCAGCAGGCGATGGAAATGCCGGGATGAAAAACACCAAACAAGCTTTCACTTTTGCATCGGAGCACGGCATCCCACCGCCAGTCGGGCCGTTTTCTCATGCCGTGCGATGGGGAGATCTTCTGTTCATCAGCGGGCAGATGCCAACTGATCCCGCAACCGGCAAATTGGTGGCCGGAAACATCCAGGAACAGGCCGAGCAAGTGCGGCGAAATCTGGAAGCAGTGTTGGCGCGGTTCGGAGCCACGCTGGACGATGCACTGATGATACGCGTCTATCTCGCATCTTTCGAAGACTATGCTTTGTTCAATGCGGTCTATCGCGATTGGTTCCGGGGTCCGTTACCCAGCCGTACTTGTGTCGGCGTGACGGGGCTCGCTCTCGGAGCAAGCGTGGAAATCGATCTGATCGTGGGTCTGAAAGGAAGTGTAAGCTGACATGAGCCTAATCTTTGACGAGCAGCGCGTGGAACGCGCGCGCCTACGTCCCACCCTGCACGAACTAAGAGCAACGCCGAAGACGGTGCATTGGGGATATTTTTCGCCTTCGCTCGCGCCGGTCCTACGGGTTGCAAGCGGCGATATCATACGCGCCGAGGCTGTAACCCATCATGCGGGCGATGCACCCGAGCTGATGATGGATGAGGGCGTAAGAGCGATTTTCGAAGGCGTCCCCGTGGAAGAGCGAAACCCGGGTGTGCATATCCTAACCGGCCCGATCTATATCGAAGGGGCGAAACCCGGTGATGTGCTCGAGGTGCGTTATTTGGACATGACCCCACGGGTCCGTTACGGCTCTAACCTTGCTGCGCATTGGGGATATCTCTTCCGCGAGTTCGCCAAGGAGCGTGTGACGATTTATCGCATCGATGAAGCTTGCCAGACCGCCGAAGCCGTGTTTGCATACGATTTTCCCGGCAAATACGAAGTTCCGGGCACGATCACCCCTGCGCATAGCTGTTGCCGGATGCCGGCTCTCCGCGGCGTGCGCGTGCCGGTGCGGCCGCACCTCGGCACGGCGGGCGTCGCTCCGGATGCCCCGGGTCGTACCAGCAGCGTACCGCCTGGGCGGCATGGTGGTAATATCGACAATTGGCGCATTGGTGCGGGTGCGACAATGTTTTATCCTGTGCAAGTGGAGGGCGCGCTATTTTCGATCGGCGATCCGCATATCTCTCAAGGAGATGGCGAAATCAGCGGTACCGCGATCGAGGCCTCTCTGGATGTCTTGTTTCAGGTTTTTATTCGTCGTGATTTTCAGTTTCCTTCGCCTTTGCTACGAACATCGGATAGCTGGATAACACATGGTTTTGATGAGAACCTGGATCAGGCGATGCATAACGCCAGCTTGGAGATGTTAACTTTGTTAACCGAGCATTACGGTCTGAGTCGTGATGATGCGTATTCGCTCATGAGCGTGGCCGCAGATTTTACGGTCACGCAGGTGGTCGATGGCCGACAGGGCGTGCATGCGCGGATTTGCCGCTCCATTTTTCCACCTCTTTTGTCTGGGCAATGCTGCCCGGCAGGTCGATGAGTGCATGCGCCGATTTGCCGCGCTGTCTTGCCATCTTGTCAATCAGAGTTGCGTTGCGGCGGGGAAATTCGGAAAAGCGCCCTGCAGGTTTTGGATGCGTTCTGGGCAGGAGCGTCGGATCGACCCGATCACAAACCCCGTGAAAATCTCGTAAAGACCTATGCCGGCCCTAAACAGCCCGGCGTAGTCCCTCGGTCTGATTGGGCCTCCTAATCTGGGACAGGGCTTCGGCCACTTTACCAAAATTCCGGTTATGCCCAAAAATTAGGCGTATTGTGCGGGAATTGGCCATTATTTGGGCCATCCATGCATCTCCAACCGCCGAATGCCTAAAGAACCGCCCTTTCCCGCGCGCCATCGCCTGGCATCCGTTTTGCATCACCTGCAACACGCAACACGCGGCTAGGGTTCCGGCAAGCCGGCGGCTTGTGTCTGGTCCGAGAGCCGCAGCCGGCGGGGCAAACATCCCGCCGGTACACGGCGGGACAAAAACCCGGGAGAGCGCTTGATGCTGGGCAAGCATCGACCCCTCCCGCGATGCGTGCCCAGTTGGCCAAACAGGTCGG
>JAIMBF010000017.1 GCA_023511585.1 Terriglobia bacterium | reverse complement strand
TTGGTTGCATTGGGTCTGATCGTCGATGCGGATTCTAGCTTCTCATCAAGATGGGACCGTATACGCAACATCTGTCTGGATCTTGGCGGCGCGCCCAGCGAGAACTTTCCGCCCGATGGGTTGATTCTCGATATCGATGGAAAACGACTCGGCGTCTGGATTATGCCGGACAACAAATCGGACGGAATGCTCGAAAATTTCTGTCATGCCCTCGTACCGGAAGATGGCAAACCCCTTTTGGACTATGCCCGTAAGTGCCTCGATGGTGCAAAAGAGTTAGGAGCAAGCTATAAGCCCGATCAGGTGGAAAAAGCACATATCCACACATGGCTCGCATGGCAAGATCCGCCGGGCTTGCGGATCGGAATGGCGCTCACCAAAAAGATTCTTACACCCCATAGCCAAACCGCGAAGCGCTTCGTTTCATGGTTCAAAAAGTTGTTTTAGGTGTAACGTCCGGGTTGCGCGCAAGCTCTTCACCTGAAAACGCCGCAAACGAAGCATAACTCGCCGAGTCGAACCCCTCTGCGATTCCAGAGATCACGCCGAATCTCGGCCGAATCTGCCTTGGCGACCTCAGGCTGGCCGAGGAGAAACGGCTTGCCGATCCCGTTTCCCCTATGCAACGACCCGCTCGCCCCAGGCCTCGCGCACCGCCCTCTTGGCCGAAACCTATCGCCTCACGGCGCCGAAACAATCCCGGCAAGCCTTACGCATAATTCACCATGATCGTCTTCTTATGCGTGAAGTGTTCGAGCATGGCCTCCAGACTCGCCTCCTTGCCGAGGCCCGAGTTTTTCACCCCGCCGTAGGAAATATTCGCCTGCACCACCAGGTTTTGGTTGATCTGCACCAACCCCGCTTCCAGCCGGTGGGCCAAATCAAGCCCCACGCGCAGATTGTTCGTCCAAATCGAGGCGGCCAGCCCGTATTCACTGTCATTCGCTGCGGCAAGCGCGCTTGCGGCATCGTCGAAGGGAAACACCGTCGTGACCGGGCCGAAGATTTCCTCGCGCACCAAGCGGCTTTCCGGCGGCAAGCCGGTAAAAATATGCGGCTGAATGAAGAGCCCTTTCTTCAACGCGGGATCCTCGGGCAAGCGCGAGCACACCCGTGCCGAAGCGCCCTTCGTGGCGCGGCCTTCCTCAATAAAGCCCTTCACTTTTTCAAATTGCGTCGGGCTGATGATGGTGCCGATATCGGTCTTTTCGTCCAACGGATCGCCCATCACCATCGCATCCACCTTCGCCGCCAACGCATCGACGAAGCGCTCAAACAGCGGCCGCTCCACAAAAATGCGGCTGGCCGCCGTGCAGCTTTGCCCCTGGCGCGTGAACCGCATGGAGGTAATCGCGCCCATCACGGTTTTTTCGAAATCGCAATCGGCGAACACCAACATCGGGCTCTTGCCGCCGAGCTCCAGCGTAACCGGGATGATCTTCGCCGCGGCGGTTTGATAAACGGTGCGCCCGACTTCTACGCTGCCGGTGAACGTCACCTTGCGCACCTTCGGGTGCTGCACGAGCGGGGCGCCGCATTCCGGGCCGTAACCCGAAAGAATGTTAAAGCAGCCTGCCGGCAAGACGCGGTTCATCAGCTCGCACACACGCAGCACGGCAAGCGGGGCTTCTTCGGCGGATTTCACCACCACGGTGTTGCCCGCCACCAGCGCCGGGGCGATTTTCAACGCCATCAGCAGCATCGGCACGTTCCAGGGAATAATGGCGCCCACCACGCCCAGCGGCTCGCGCACCGTCACCGTCAGCACATTGGGGGCAAAGGGCACGCTCTCGCCTTTCAGCTCGCTGCCGAGGCCGCCGTAAAACTCGAAAATATCCGCAACGACATTGGCCTCCACGCGGCATTCCGTGCGCAGCGCCTTGCCGGTCTCCAACGCAATCAGCCGCGCCAGCTCCTCGGCATGGGCGGAGAGCAAAGCGCCGCATTTGGCCACCAACGCGCCGCGCTTGCGGGCGGGCATCTTCGCCCATTCGCGCTGCGCGGCGGCGGCGTTTTCCACCGCGGCATCCACGTCTGCGGCATCGCCGTCCGCGGCGCGCCCGATCTCTTCGCCCGTGGCAGGGTTGTGCACGGCAAAGGTCTTGCCCGAACGAGCCGGCACAAAGCGCCCGCCGATGAAATGCCAGCCCGAAAGGGCACGCGCCAAAGCGCGTTCGTCCAGCAACGGGGCTTCCGGAATACCAGAGGGACGGTCAAGCATCAGGGGTTCCTCACTTGCAAGGGGGCTGAGATACGGCCACTAAGGATGAACCCGGAAGCGCCTGCGGGCAAGCCGCCCAAACCCGGGTGAAGGAGAGGAAGAGGCATGACAAAAAGCGAACCCACCGGGCCGTTGCGCGGCCTTCGCGTGTTCGACCTCACGCGCGTCTTGGCCGGCCCCACCGCCACCCAAATGCTGGGTGATCTCGGCGCCGATGTCATCAAAATCGAGAAGCCCAAAAGCGGCGACGATACGCGCGGCTTCGCCCCGCCTTACATGCCGGGAACGCAAGAAAGCGCTTATTTCGTCGGTGCGAATCGCAACAAGCGCTCGCTCGCCCTCGATATCGCCGGCGCGGAAGGGCAGGAATTGGCGCGCGCGCTGATCGCGAAGTGCGACATCCTGGTCGAGAACTTCAAGCCCGGCACGCTCGCGAAATACGGGCTCGGCTACGAGCAGCTGAAAGAATCGTTCCCCGGCCTGATTTACTGCTCCATCACGGGCTTCGGCCAAACCGGCCCCTACGCGCCCCGCCCCGGATACGACAGTTTGATCCAAGCCATGGGCGGTGTGATGAGCCTTACCGGCGAGCCCGACGGCATGCCGCAGAAAGTGGGCGTGCCGGTGGCCGATCTTTTCGCAGGGCTCTATGCCACCATCGGCGTGCTGGCTGCCTTGCAATACCGAGAGCGTACCGGGCTTGGCCAATATATTGATATCGGCATGCTCGATACCCATGTCGCCTGGCTGGCAAACCAGGCCATGAATTACCTTGCCACAGGGGAAAATCCGCCGCGGCTCGGCAACCAACACCCCAACATCGTTCCCTATCAAGTCTTCGCCACCGAAGACGGACATATCGTGCTCGCCATCGGCAACGACCCCACTTTCGCGCGGTTCTGCGAAAATTTCGGCCTCAAACACCTTCTGGAGGACGAGCGTTTCCAAACCAACGCCGCCCGCGTGCGCAACCGCCAACTGGTCACCGAAACCTTGGCGCCGGTGATGCGCCAACACACCACCAAATGGTGGGTCGAGCGTCTGGAAGCGCTGGCCATCGGCTGCGGGCCGATCAACCGGCTTTCCGAAGTCTTCGCCGACCCGCACGTGCAAGCACGCGCCATGGTGCGCGAGGTGCCGCATAGCTCCGCGCCCGAGGGCAAGGTGCGCGTGGTTGCCAATCCGGTGCGGCTTTCGGCAACCCCGCCGGATTATCGCCGCGGCCCGCCTTTGCTCGGCGAGCATACGGAAGAAGTGTTGCGCGAATTGCTGGGGCTCGGCGATGACAGGATCGCCGAACTGAAAGCGAAAGGCGTGATTGGATGATCCCTCGCGTGGGAGAAATCCGCTACCTGCTCGCCGGCGCCTTCTACCGTATGGTCTATTACGAATTCGGCAACCCCGATGCGCCGCCGGTTGTCTGCGTGCACGGGCTGACACGCACCGGGCGGGATTTCGATGCGCTCGCCGCGGGTCTGGCCGATCGCTTCCGCGTGATCGCTCCCGATTTGCCGGGCCGCGGCGGCTCGTCTTGGTTGCCGGATGCCTCGCTGTACGAACCCCCCTCCTACGTGCAGGCGTTAAGCCATTTGCTGGCCGCGCTCGGCAAACCCGTGCATTGGGTCGGCACTTCGCTCGGCGGCTTGTGCGGTATGATGATTGCCGCCGGCTTGGGGCATCCGATCCGCAAATTGGTGCTCAACGATGTGGGGCCGTTCATTCCGGCCAACGCGATCCGCCGCATCCGCGATTACATGAACGGCGTGCGGCCGGAATTTCCCGATATTCTGGCACTCGAAGCATATTTGCGCCACGTGCATGAGGAATTCGGGTTGCTCACCGATGCGCAATGGGAGCATCTGGCCAAAACCTCGGCGCGCGTTTTGCCGGACGGGCGCGTGGCATTTCATTATGACCCGGGAATCGCCAAGCCCATCCGCTCCACGCTGGCGATTAATACCGATCTTTGGCCGCTCTGGGAGCGCATCAAAATTCCCGTGCTCGCCATTCGCGGCGAACGGAGCGAACTCTTGTTGCCGCAGACGCTCGCGCGCATGCAAGCCTCCGGAGCGGAGGCCTTGATCGTCAAAGATGCCGGCCACGCCCCCGCCTTGATGGATTTCCCGACCATCCGCGCCATTCGGGATTTTCTGCTCAAAGAAGAGGAAGAGGACCCATAAAGCCCCCGTCGCTACCGCGTGCTGCGTTAACCCTGCTAACTCGCGAGAATCTCGAGCACCATCCCCGCTTCATGCGTGCGGCCGAAGGCATCCAACGCGCGCACCTCTACCGGGTGCACGCCCGCCGCCAGCCCCGCCGGCAAGCGCAAACGCCAGAGATGGCTGCAAGGCTGCGCGTTCACCCAAGGTTTTTTGCTGGAAGTGTGCGCGGCGTAAACTTGTTCCACGAACGGATCCTTGGCAATCGTGCGTTGCATGGGCAGGAAGGGTGCATGGGCGCCGATTGCGGCTTGCACCACGGAATCGGGGCCGCCGCTGAAAAAGTTCACGACCAAATCCGCAACCGGCACCGCTTCCTGCAGAATCGGACCGCGAAACAAAACGCCGGGACGCTCCTCGCGCAGCACCTCGATGCTTGCGTGGTAGGCATAATCCAGCACCAGCCTGAGATGCGATTGGGCGGGATCCGCAGCGGCAACCAAGCGTGTGGAATATCGGTTGCCTTCGATCGTAAGCACATGAAACCCGTTCGGCGAACCGTCGGTTGCCAAAGCGGTTGGAATGCCGCGAACATCAAGCGGCCCGCTCCACCAGCTTCCCGAAGCCGCGGTGAGGATTTGGTGTCGATGCTTGCCCGGGCCGGCAAAGCCGTCTTCCGGCCCGAAGACATGATATTCATGGGTATGCGTATGGCCGGCGAAACTCGCCGCATAGTTTCGGCCGGAAATGGTTTGCAGAAAAGCCTTGCGATCGACGGCGGTTTGATTCGGCAGATCCGGGCCGAGAACGGTGCGCAACGGAATATGCATGCAGAAGATCACCAGCTCATCCGGAGGCACGTTTGCCAAAACCGAGCGGATGAATTGCAATTGCGTCGCGCCGAATTCCCCGTGATAACGCGCGCGCGGCTCGGCCTGCGCAGCGGCCTGCCCTTGATAGACCACGTTATCCAGCATGAAAAATGTCACGCTTCCGTATTGGAACGCATAGGAACGCGGTCCGAAATACCGCTTGTAGGTCTCGCGCGAGAGGCGATTGTCCGGCGCCTCGAAATTCATGTCGTGGTTGCCGGGAAGATTATACCACGGCACGCCGAGACTGCCGAAAAGACGGTTGCTGCGCGGGTAGAAGGAAAGATCGTCGAACATGATATCGCCCAAGGTCATTCCGAAGGCGGCATCCGTTCCCATCGCGCGCGCCAGCACGCCATCGCGCACGAAATCGAGCTCGGCCGAGGATTCCGGCTGCGGGTCGGCAAACATCAAGACTTGGAAATCTGGGCTTTCCTCGCGCCGTTGCAGCGGGAAGTCGATGCTTGCGGGCAAAGGGCCGGTCGGCGCCAGCCCTTCATAACGAAAGCCGAGTTCCTTGGGCGTCCCCTTCGGCGCGTAGTGGAAAAAGAATTGCGGCAGCCCCGTTTGCGGCGCAACCGGCGTCATCCAATGCGCGGGCTTGATCACGAAAATCGTATCGCCCTCCCGCACGGGCAGCGCCCATCGTCCGTCCGCATCGGTTTTCACCACCTCGCGCCCGTTGGAGACCATCACATTTGCGATGCCGCGCGCGTTCGGTTTGCGCCGGAAGGTGCCGTCGGTGTCTTCGAACACCGTTCCGCGCGCAATCACCTCGGTATCCTCGGCGCTTGTTGCCGCGCGGGAAAATGCCGAAGCCAAGACAAGCGCGCCGGTGCCGGCGACGGCTTGGCGGCGTGTTAGGTTGGCAGACACAAGCGATGGATCGGTCATGAGCGGCGCCTCTTCGTTCGTCGTTTCCGCATCCGCCGAAGAGGTTGCCGCGGAACGGGTTTCGCCGCAATCACGCTTTCATGACAAGCCCGCCGCTGCGGGGCCTGTTATGTCAGCTCAACCAGGGCAAGGGCGAGCGCGCCGATGAAGACCGAGGCGGCGGCGCCGAGCGCCAAGGGCCTTAAGCCCTTCTCCACCACCCGGCGGATATCGGTTTGCAGGCCCATTGCCGCCACGGCGACGGAGAGCAGGAAGGTGGTCGTCTGGCCGATCCAAAGCTTCGGGGCGGGGGGAATAGTGATCAGGCTGCCGAGCAGAACCATGCCGAGAAACCCGAACACGAAATACGGGATCGGCGCCTTGGCGGTGTTTTTCTGATGCGCGCCCAACCGCCGCCGAGCCGCCAGCCCGAGCGTGATGACAAGCGGCCCGAGCATCAACACGCGCGAGAGCTTAACGATGGTCGCGAGCTTGCCGGCGTCCTGCCCGCCTTGAAACCCGGCAGCAACAACCTGCGCCACTTCATGAATGGAGCTTCCGATCCAAAGCCCGTAGCCGCGATGATCCAGCGGCAGCCAGTGCGGCAGCAAAGGATAAAGAAACATCGCCAGAGTGCCGAAGACCGTCACGCAAGCGACCGCGTAAGCGACATCCTCTTCGTGCGCCTTGGTCACCGTGTTCATGGCGATGGCGGCCGAGGCCCCGCACACGGCGGTTCCCGCGCCGATCAATTCGGCAAGCTGCGGAGAAACGCCGATAAACTTCCCAAACCACTTGGTGAACGCGAAGGTGGCGACAAGGCAGACCAGCATGACGGCAAGCCCGCCTATTCCGGCTTGCGCAATCTGCTGGACGGTCAATTGCAAGCCGAGCAGGACGATCGCAAAACGCAAAATCCGCCGGAGCGTGAACGCGATGCCGGGATAGGCCAGCGGCGGAACGCCCACCAAATTGCGAAACGCCACCCCGATCAGAATAGAAAGGATCAGCGGGCTGAACAAAGCGGCGGCGGGCAGTTCGCGCAAGCCGAACGCCGCCAGCGCGATCAGCGCGCAAAGCAGAACGCCGCCGGCGGCGCTGCGCCCATGCCCGAAGGCAATCGCGACCCGGCCCAAGGCCGGCAGGCGCCGGCTCAGCAAGGGTGGTTCCGGGAGTTGGGGAGTTGCAAGGGTTTCAGTGCTTGAGGACGTCGGTGAGGCGGACATCAGCGTCGTTTGCTTCTCTCAGGGAGGCGGCAGCATGGCCGGCGTCCTGCTTGCAGTCCAACGCAATCATGTGGTTGATTCTATCGCCGAGAGAGATTGTTTCGCGCCGCCGCCCGCCTTTGGGAGGCGGAAATCTCGGCTCCGCCCTTGCTTTCATACCGAAGCAACGGTGCATCGCCTGCGAACAGGTGGGTCATGAAGGAAGGCCTGGACCCTCGCGAAGTGAAACTGCTTGGCGATCTTCTCGCGTTGGTGCTGGAGGAGCCGCCCGGCTCTGCGGAAACCGCCTTGGCCGCGATACGGCGCCGGGCGCAACAGGAAGGTATTTCCGGCGGGGCCATCAAAAACCTCTTTCTGCACCTGGCGCGGCAGACGGGCGAAAAGGAGCAAACGGACCCCGCCCAGGCTGCGGACATCGCGCGCCTGCACCTGATGCTGGCGGAACGCAGCCGGCAGCTTGCGGCCGCACAAAGCGAGATTGCGCGGCTCCAAGCCGAGCTTGCGGAAAAGCGCGCCGCGCGCCCGCATGCGTTCGCCTTCTCTCTCTCGCGCCGGCCCGCATCCGAGCCGCCGGTTTCGGAACAGCCGCGTGCCGCCGGCGCCGTCTCCGTTCGCCGCTTTGCGTGGTTTGCCATCGCGGGGGCGTTGCTCGTGCTTCTGCGTTCGGCGCTCGGCACGCATTGGCCCCATCCGCCCCCCTCGCAGCCCCGGCCGGCCGCTTCCCAAGCCGTGGCGATGGCCGAGCGCGGCGACTCCGAATTGCCGCTTTCGGTCGACCAGCGGGTGGCCATCGCCGATCATGTGCGGGCCTGCTATCGCGCGTCGGCCGATGCCTGGGCGGATACGCTTCGGGGGGTAGTGCTGGTGGTGCGGACCGACCGCGCCGGCGTGGCGCGCGCTGCTTCGGTGGATGCGATCGACCGCCAGCGCTTGATCGACCCGGCCTTTGCGGAATTTGCCACGCGCGCCATGCAGGCCGTGCTTTCCCCGCAATGCGCCCGGCTGCCCTTGCCGGCCGAAGCGCTGGGCCGCGCGCACACCTTAAGCTTCCGCTTTCTCCCCTAAGCCCGGGGCGCCGATGCCCGCGCGCGTCAGACGCCGCGGACGCCGAGCCGGCCGGCAAGGTCTTGGATGAATTGCCAGGCCACGCGGCCCGAGCGGGCGCCGCGCGTAACCGACCATTCCACCGCCTCGGCGCGCAATGCCTCCCGCTCGATCGGCAAGCGATAGGCCGCGGCGTAAGCCTCGACCATCGCAAAAAAAGTCTCTTGGTCGCAATTATGAAACCCGATCCAGAGGCCGAAGCGGTCGGACAGCGAGACCTTCTCTTCGATGGCTTCCGAAGGGTTGATGGCCGTGGCGCGTTCGTTTTCGATCATGTCGCGCGGCATGAGATGCCGGCGATTACTGGTGGCATAGAAAAGCACGTGTTCCGGCCGGCCTTCGATGCCGCCTTCGAGCATGGATTTCAATGCCTTATAGTCGGTATCCTCTCGTTCGAAGGAAAGATCGTCGCAAAAAATCAAGCACCGGCGGGACTGGTCCCGAATCCGGCGGAGCAGCTCGGGCAGGGTGGCGATGTCTTCGCGATGGATTTCGATCAACACCAAACTGTGGGGGATTTCTTCGTTGATCTTCGCATGCACGCCCTTCACCAAGGAGGATTTGCCCATGCCGCGCGCCCCCCACAACATGGCGTTGTTGGCGGGAAAGCCGCGCGCAAAGCGGGTGGTGTTGTCCAGCAGAATGCTTTTCTGGCGCTCGATTCCCTGCAAAAGTTCCAGCGGCACGGCGGCCACCCGCTTCACCGGGAACAGCTGACCCTGCTCGGGCTGCCAGACGAAAGCATCGGCGAGAGAGAGATCGACCGCCGCCGGCGGGGCCGGGGCAAGACGCTCCAGGGCATCGGCAATTCGGGTAACAGCCTCGATCAGGCGCTCATCCATGGGCATAAAAGACCTTTCGGGAAAACTTGACGGGCGGGGGCTGAACAGTATGGTCCGGTGCGTTTTGCCGCAACCTTGAAAGACATGCTGATGCTTTTCTCATTCATCTCGCCTGCTTATGCCCAGGCCGCCAATCCCAGCCCGCTCGGCAGCATCGCGCAGTTCGCGCCGCTGATATTGATCTTTGTCGTTTTCTACTTCCTGCTTATTCGCCCCCAGCAACAGCGCCAAAAGGAGCTGAAGCAGGCGCTTCGTCAGCTCAAACGCGGCGATCGCGTGGTGACCGCGGGCGGTATCCTCGCCACGGTGCAAAAAGTGCGCGAGGACAGCAACGAGGTCGAGCTCGAGATCGCGCCGAACGTGCGCGTTACGGCGCTGAAGGAGACCATCTCCAGCGTGCTCAAGCGGCCCGCCGCAGCGGAAACCAAGCCGCCGGCGAAAACCGCCGGCGACTGAGCTGCCGAAGCCCGGCTCGGCGATGCTTTTAGCCGAGCTGGGCGAGCGCGAACTCGTAATTGGCGATGTTATCCAACCAGTTCTGCAGGTAGTCCGGCCGGCGGTTGCGGAAATCCAGATAGTAGGAATGCTCCCAGACGTCGCAGCCGAGCAGGGCTTTGCCTTCGCCGGTGGCGAGCGGGTTGGAGCCGTTCGGCGTCTTGGTCACCTTAAGCTTGCCGTCGGGCGCGAGCACAAGCCACGCCCAGCCCGAGCCGAACTGCCCGACGCCGGCCGCCTTGAACGCTTCCTTGAAGGCGGCGACGCTGCCGAAATCGGAGACCAACTTCTGCTCCAGCCGGCCCGGAATTTTGCCCCCCTCGGTCGGCGACATCGCCTGCCAGAAAAGGATATGGTTCCAATGCTGGCCCGCATTGTTGAAGACCGGCGCCAGATCCGGGTTATTGTAGCTGAGCTTGATGATGTCTTCCAAGGACTTGCCTTGCAAGGCGGGGTTCTTTTCGACGAATCCGTTGAGCGCCGTGACATAGGCTTGATGATGCTTGCCGTGGTGCAGCTCCAGGGTTTCTTGGCACATCTGGCGCGCAGCCAGGGCATTCGTGGAATAAGGAAGAGGAGGCAATTGGAAAGCCATGGCACCGTTCTCCAGTTTGTTGTGGTTGCGATAAAGGAACCGGGCAGTGGCATCCGCCCGGCTTTGGCTCTCGCCCGTCGAGACTAGCTAATGAGGCTGGCGAAGCCCCGTCAAGCCTGCCCGAAAAGGGCGCCAGGCACAGCATTTTCGGAACGAGCATGTTGAGCGCGCTTGCCGGCTTTGTGCGCCGGCACGATCCCGATCGGTTTTTGACCGCGCTCTTTGCCCCGCCGGAGCGCCGCGAAACCCTGTTTCTTCTTTATGCCTTCAATCACGAGCTGGCGCGCGCGCGGGAGGTCACGTCCCACCCCACCCTGGCATTGCTCCGCCTGCAATGGTGGCGTGAAATCCTCGAAGGCGCCGAACGGCAGCATGAAATCGCCGCACCGCTTCGGGCGGCGTTGGCGGCCGGGGCGCTGGCGCCGGACCTGCTTTTGGAAATGATCGCGGCGCGCGAAGCCGAGGCGGAGGCAAATCTGCCGGATCTCCCCTCCTGGCGCGCTTACGTCTTGGGTGCGGGCGGCGCTTTGGCGGCGGCGGCGGGCCGCGTGCTGGGCGCGCCCGCCGCGTTGGACGACGCCTTCCGCGCCGCGGGGGCGGCCTATATGGCCGCGGGTCTGCTGCGGAGCGTGGCCTTCCATGCCCGCCGGAACCGCTGCCTGCTGCCGGCAGACCTGCTGGCCGCGCAAGGACTTTCGCCGGAAGCCGCGATCGCCGACCCGACAAGCCCGGCCGTGGCCAAGGTGAAGGCCCGGCTCGCCGAAGACGTGCGCGGCTGGATGAAAACGGCCAAGCAAACCGCGTTTCCGCGCCCGATGCACGTGGCCGCCTTACCCCTTGTTTTCGCAAAGCGCGACCTTGCGAGGATGGCCGTGCCCCCGCGCCCGCGCGGCCTTCCCGATCGCCTGGCCGTGATCCGGGCCGGCCTGAGTGGCCGTCTGTAAGCCGTGCGCGGCCGCAACCGCGCCGCTTTCACAATTTCCGAAAGAGCGCCTATAGTGGAGGGTGCGGAAAACGCAGAGCCGCCGCGCGCGCAGACAAAGGGGGGAAACCGAGATGCGCCTTCATAAAACCGTCAATGATCTCAAATCGAATGCGAAAAAAACGGCCATCGAGCTTTTGAATGCGAACCTTGCCGAGGCCATTGATCTGGCATTGGCAACAAAGCAGGCGCATTGGAATTTGAAAGGCCCGCAATTTATTGCCGTGCATGAAATGCTGGACGGTTTTCGCACACAGCTTGACGAGCATATCGACACCATGGCCGAGCGGATCGTGCAATTGGGCGGCACCGCGCTCGGCACGACGCAAACGGTGGCGAAGGCGAGCACCTTGACCCCCTATCCCACCGACATCTATGCCATCAAGGATCATCTCGCGGCGCTGATCGAACGTTACGGTGCCGTTGCCAATAGGTTGCGGCGCAGTATCGACCAAGCGGCCGAAGCAGGAGATGCGGATACCGCCGACATTTTTACCGCCGCCTCACGCGACCTGGACAAGGCGCTCTGGTTTCTGGAAGCCCATGTTCAGGAAAGCGCCTGAGTTCAGCCCCATGCAAAGACTTTCGGGCCATGGCACGCCTCGCCGTTGTCGGCAGCAATAACATCGACCTTGTTGCCTATCTTCCGCGCATGCCGGAGCGCGGCGAGACGCTGGAGGCCACGCGTTTTGAAATGGGGCCCGGCGGCAAAGGTGCCAACCAAGCGGTTGCGGCGGCGCGGCTCGGCAGCCAGGTGGTGATGGTCAGCAAAATCGGCGATGACATTTTCGGCCGGAATATGCTCGCCAATTTGCAAGAAGAAAAAATCGACGTCCGCCATGTGCGTGTGGCGCCGGGCACACCAAACGGGATTGCTTCCATTCTTGTCGATGCCGCCGGCGAGAACATGATCGCCATTGTGAAAGGCGCCAACGGCCATCTGATGCCCGACGATATCCGGCTAGCCGAAGATGCATTGAAGGCTTGCCGAATCGTGCTGTTGCAGCTGGAAATTCCGCTTGAGACCGTTTATGCAACAATCGGGTTTTGCACGAGAAGCGGCTGCAAAGTTATTCTGAACCCGGCACCGGCGAAAGCCGAGCTTAATCTTCGGCTTCTGCGCGGCGTTGACTTTCTGGTTCCGAACCGCACGGAACTTGCTATGCTTTCCGGCATGCCGACAACGGCAGGCGAAGACATTGTGGCCGCATCACGCAAATTGCTGCAGGCCGGCATCGCGACGGTGATCACCACGCTCGGCGCGGACGGGGTCATGCTGGTGGAAAAGGAGGTAGTGCTTCACATCCCCGCGGTTCCGGTCAAGGCCGTTGATACAACGGGCGCGGGTGATGCCTTTATCGGGGCTTTTGCGCATTTTCATGCGGAAGGAAAGCCCGTGGCCGAGGCCGTGCAGCTTGCCGCGCAATACGCCGCCCTCTCCGTTACGCGACGCGGCGCGCAGAAATCCTTCGCCACGCTCGCGACCTTCGATGCGTTCCGTTCCGCCCTCCCCGCCAAGGGGCAGAAGGGCGAACGCCTGCGGCCGCCGAAGCGGTAACGCCTTTAGGGTTTGGCCGACTCTTCGGCTTGCGCGGCAGGCGAGGCTTGCGGCTCTGCGCGGGCGGTTCGGTTGCGCGCTTGTTCCTTGCGCTTGCGCAGGTTTGCCCGCAGCGCCTCTGCTTCCCGCGCAAGCCGCGCCTGCCGTTGTTGCTCCGCCGTCGCGCCGAATGCCGGGGGGTGTTTGCGACGAGGTGGATTTTCCATGGGAGAAAAAAAGAACCAAGGCTTGGTAATCGTCAAGCGCCAACCGCCTCGCGGCGCGACGCGATGGAGGGGGCAGACGGATCAAAGGCCGGTAATGCCGGCCTTTGATCCCATCGACGCGGAAACGCCTGAATGACGAGATCGAGCGTGAAGGGGTGCGCGGGCGCGTTCTGCCCCAGGAGAAATTCGCCGCTTCCGCTTGTCCAGCGCCAGCTGCCGACTTCGCTTTCCTCCAGCGCATAAAACCCACGGCCAAAAACCGCGGCGTTCAACGGCACGGGATGCCCATCCACGAAAATTTCAGAGATCGCCACGCCGAGGATGCGTTCGTCTTCGGCTTCGGCGGAAACCTCGGCGGGCACGAAACGCTCGGAGAGAACCCATAAGCGCGAGCTTCCCCCAGGAACCAGAAACCGCAGCGTGTTCCGGTGGCGGGAAACAGGGGAAAGCCGGTGCAAGCCCGCCACAATTTGCAGATCGGTGGATTCCACCACCCGCCAACCGCGGCCGCGGAGTACCGCAAATAGCCGCGCTTTGGCGCGGTGCAACGGCGCGCCGGCAGTGATGCGCGGGGCAAGGCCGGTTCGTGCCGTAACGGGTGCGAAATCGGCATGCAGCGCGAGGCCGATGCCGCCGCCTTCAAACTGATGCCGATTGCCGCAATCGAGATAACTTTCCACGGCAAGCCCTTCCGCGAGCAAAAGCTCGTGGGAAGCCAGCTCGATATGGTAGTAACAGATCTGCTGTTGATGCTCCCGGCGAATGCTGACGCCGTTGATCAAATGCCGGACCGGAATCAACACGCCTTCCGCCCAGACCGCGTGATCGGGCGAGAGCAGCACGTCCTCTGCCGGCAGATGCGGCCCGAAGGCACCGGCACGAATGCGCACCGGAAAGACTTTTTCGGGCTCGGGATGGCGCCGACAGTCCACCCAACGTTTCCCGATCCAAATAATCTGCCGCTGTTGCCCGTTTGCCGTAAGAACGCTCTCACCGACATCAAGTGCTTCCACCGGGCGCATGCCCTTTGGCGTGGCAATGCGTGTTCCTTCCGCGAAACACGGAACGGAGGTGACGATATCCGTGCCGCCGGTGCCGTCGGCAACGAGGGTAAAGGAATTTGCAGAGAAATTTCCGGGAACGTTCAAGACCGCGGCGAGCGTGCCCAAATTGGTCACGCTCAGGGTGCCCGCTTGCCATGTCACGCTTTCGTTTGCCGGCGCGAAGCCGAGGTTCACCAAGTCTATGGTATTGCCCGCGGAAAATCCGTTGATTGTGCCGAGCACGGTATTCGGCTTGGCAAGCGCGAGCGTGCCGCCGGCAGCGCCGAACCCGATCGTCTGTGAGCTGGCGGCGCCTTGCTGCAGTAAAACCTCACCGCCGTTGATCAACACCGTTCCGGTCTTGGAACTATCGGCGACCAGAGTAGAGCCGATGGTCACGGTGCCGCCTTCCGATGCGATCGTGGCATCGTTCCAGACATTTCCGAGCAATGCCAAAGTGCCGTTGGTGGCGAAAATCGTGCCGGTATTGTCGAGGGGAACGGTGATGGAACTGGTGCCGAGCGCGCCGATTTTTTGCAAAAGCCCGGCATTGTTGAGGATCGTGCTGCCGTCGGCCAGAATTCCGTTATCACTGAGCAGCGTGTAGGTTCCGCCGGCGAGGATATCGAGAATACCGACATCGCTGCCGGTGCCGAGCGTGACATCGCCATCGGCCAGCAAACTGCCGGCCAGCGAAATGGTGCCACCGCCGCCGATCTGCAACCCGTTTGCTTCGGCAGAGCCGCTCACGCTCAAGGCGCCGGAGCCCATCACAAGCCCTTGCAGCGCGCTCGGGCCGGTCACGGAGAGCGTATGCGCGGCGAGATTGACGGTTGCGCCCTGGCCGAGAACGAAGTTGCCTGCATAGGTTTCGTTGGCGGTAAGCGTGAGTGCGGCGCCGCCGGCGGCCTCGAAGGTGGCCACCGAAAGCACGACGCCCGGCTGCAACGTGGCGGAGACCGGGGCGGCGATGACCAGCTGCCCCGGTCCTTCGATGGTGCCGCCGAGGCTGTTGCGCGTGCCCTGCAGGGCAAGCGTGCCCGATGCTACGTTGAGCGTTCCCGAATTTGTGAATTGGGCCGTGACATAGCTGACGCCGCCGGTGCCGGTTTTGGCGAACAGGCCATTGTTGACGATCGCACCGGAGCCTGCACCCAACAGATTGGTGTCATCCACGATTTCGTAGCCGGCGCCGGCGAGGATTTGCAGTTGCGGCGAATCGGAACTGCCGAGCCCGAGGCTGACCATGCCGTCCTGGGTGATTGTTCCGGCATCAACAAGATTGGCTGGGCCCGAGAGCGCCAGGCCGTTGGCATCCGCGCTCGCACCGACCACCAACGAACCCGCAGCGGTGAGCGTTCCGTTCAAGGCGGCGTTGCCGGAAAGCGAGAGTGTCTCTCCGCCGAGCGCGAGCGTGGCATAGGGGCCGAGCGAAAATGCGCCGCCGAAGCTTTCCGCGCTTTGCAGAAAAATCTCACCGCCTGCGAGCTCGAGATTTGCCACGCTCAGCGAAAGCCCCGGCGCGAGGGTGGTGTTTCCCTGAGCGGCCAAGGCAATGGCCCCTGCACCTTGCAAGGCGCCGGCCAGGCTATCGGCCCCCGAACCGCCGAGGGTGAGCGTTCCGGCCTGGGAGAGAATAGTGCCGGTGCTTTGCAAGGGCGCGGCGAGGACGGATTGCAACGCCTCATCGGTAGCTTCCAAGAGGCCGGCATTGCTGAGCGTTGCGGCGGAAAGCGTGATATCGGCAGCGATGTTGAGGCTTGCGCCGGCAGCGATGCTTGCCGGCCCGCCAAGGCTTGCCGAGCCCGCGACGGTCACCGTGCCGAGATCCGCGATGCTCACGCCGCTTGCTGCGGTCAATCCGTTCCAAACGGAGTTGCCGGTGAGATCCAAAAGGCCGGAGCCCGCCACCGGCCCGGCCAAGGTGGAAAGCCCGCTCAAGGTGAGCGTGTTGCCGCCTAGGAAAATTGTCTCCGCCGGTCCTGCGGTGTTCGTTTGTTCAAAGACCCCGCCGAATGCGAGCGAGGTGGCCAGGGCCAGCGAACCGCTGCCCGAGCCCACCACCAGCGTGGCCGTGGAATCGGAAAACCCCGACGCTAAAGTGAGCACGTTCGACCCGGCGACCAACGCCTCTCCCGCGCCTGTCAATGTACCGGCGAGAGTGCCGCCGTTGAGGGATAAGGTGCCGCTATCGACCTCCAGCGTTGTCGCATTGGCGGCGACCACCGGGCCGGCGAACGCAAGCCCGCTGACCGCATCGAAAAGGCCCGCGCCGAGGCTGAGCGCGCCGCTCCAGGTGCCGCCCCCTTCGATCACCAAGCTGCCGCCGGTGATGGCCAACGTGCTGCCGGCGCCGCCTTGCAAGGATGCGATGGTATCGGTGGTGTCATAGCTGATGGTGGCGCCGCTTTGCGTCGGCACCAGCACGGAATTGGCAGCACCGGGCACGCTGCTCGCCCCGCCGGTTTCCAGCCAGTTGGAAGCGAGCGTCCAGCTGCCGCTTGCCGCTTCCCATGTCGCCCCCGTAATCGTTTGCGTGGGGCCGCTGTAGGCGGGGCCGGAATGATTCAAAACCAGCTCGGTTCCGCCTTGCCCATCGGCCAGCAGCGCGAGGGACGAGGGATTGGCAAGCCCCGGGAGCGCGAGACTGGCCACCGTGGTGACGGTGGTGCCGATGGTATCGAAGAGTGTGAGCGTGCCGGCGGTATAGCTGAAGCTGTTGGCTATCAAGCCCGGAAGATCGATGGTATCCCCGACGCCGAAGCCGGTAACGGCGGCGCCGAACTGCCCCGGGGCATGGAGTTGCAAAAGATCCGCGGTGCCGGCGAAGGCGATCGTCTCTTGCGGGGCGATCGAGGCAAAAACCGCAAGTGTGGCATTATTGCCGAGCGAAATGCTGCCGCTTTGGCCCGAGCTCGCAGAGACCGCGCCCTCTGTGATGAGCTCGCCTTCCGCCACGCTGATAAGCGCAGTGTTGGTGACGGATTGGCCGAGTTCCAGGGTGCCCGCGGCGACGAGGACCGTTCCGCTGTTCTGAAGTTTCGCATTCAGAAGGCTCGTTCCGGCCAAACCGAGCTTGGCAAGCTGGCCGGCATTGTTGATGACGGTGTTCGCGGTGCCGAGAATGCTGGCATCATCGCGGATATTCCAACCTCCGCCGGATGCGATCGCCAAGGTTGCGGTATCGGATGTCGTGGTGCCGAGAAAGATATTGCTGTCCTGGCCGATGGTGCCGCTATCGGCGAGCGTTGCGCCGGCGGCGAGGGTAAAGCCGCCGATCTCGGCCGCGCCGGAAACGGCCAGCGTGCCGGAGCCGACAAACTTCCCCGCAAGCGTGGCGCTGCCGGAGAGGGTTAAGGTATGGCCCTCGCCGTAGAGCGGCACGCCGGCGCCGAGCACGAAAGCGCCCGAATACGGCAAGTTCTCCGAGAGCGTTGCCGTGCTGTTGATGCCGTTGAGAACGAGACCGCCAACCGCGGCGGTGAGCCCCGCGGCGAGGTTGATGGTATTGCCGCCCAAGACCAGCGTGCCGGCGCCGGTGACCACGCCGCCCAAGGTTATTGTCGGCCCGCCGAGATCCAGCGTGCCGGCGGCTACGGAGATGGTTCCGGAATTGGAGAAAGCGGCGCCGATCGCCGGCGCGGATGCCTCTCCGCCGGCAACGGCAAGCGTGCCCGCGTTCAGAACGCTTGCCGAAGAATAACCGTTGATCACGGCGCTGCCTTCGAGCGTGTAAACGGCGCCGGAGTTGATGTTGAGCCGTGTTGTTCCGCCGCTGGAATTGCCGAGCGTCAATGAGCCGGGCTGCGTGACGGTTCCGGCATCTTGCAGCACCACGCCGGGGTTGACGGTGGCGCCGATGATTTCGGCATTGCCGGCGAGATCCAGCGTGCCGTAGGGCAGCACGGTGCCCGCCAAAACCACCGGACCGAGAGCGGTGAAGGTCTTGCCGCCCAGAGAGAGCGTGGCGAACTGGCCGAGCTCAAACGCGCCGGAATCCGAAAAACTGCTGGTGAGCACGAGGTCCGTGCCCGAGCCGAAAGCGGCGAGTGTGCCGACGCCGAGCGTGGCCCCGGCGGCAAGGGTAACGGTGCCGCCGGTGATTTCGAATTCACCCCCACCCTCCAAGGGACCGCTGAGTGTGGCCGTGCCGGAGGTAAAGTCCAGCGTGCCTTCGGCCACCGTGATGGTGCCGGTATCTTTCAGCGTGCCGGAAAGCGTGCTGATGCCGGTGCTGCCGGTTTTTTCCAACACCCCCGCGTTGTTGATGAACCCGCCCGTTAACGGCACATCGGCGAGTAGGTCGTAGGTGGCGCCGGAAGCGATTTGCAGCGCTCCGCCGGAGGCGGTGTAGGGCCCGGCGACTTCCAGCAGACCGCCGTTCAGCGCCAGCGTGCCGCCGGTTTGGCTGATGGTTCCGCTGAACGCCCCGCCATCGGCCAGCGCCAAGGTGCCGGCGGAGAGCGCCAGCGTGAGTGCCGGATCGCCGGAATCGAGCAGCAGGGCGATGCTGTCGGTGATGGAAAAGCCGACGGTCAGCGTTGCGCTACCCGGAAAAACCGCCGCCTGGTTCGCGCCGGGGACGCCGGCGCTCCAGTTCGCGGCCGTACTCCATGAACCGGAGCCGGCAAGCCAATAGTCCTTTACGGTTGCGGACATGATCGGCAGACGTTTTCTGACGGGGTTCTGCCGGTCTATCAATTAAAGGTTAAGCAAAGGTCAATTTCGCAACCTATGATTGAAATTTGTTTACTCTCCCGAAAGCTCGCGCCGTCGCTGGTCAAGCTCCTCGGCGTAACGCCGGAGCAGATATTGCTCTGTCAAGATGCCCAACACGCGGCGCGATTCCGGGTTATCGACCACGGCCAAGGCGTCCGCCTCGGCATTTTCGAAGACCGCAATCGCTTCTTTGACGTTCATTTGAGGGAAGAGCATCACATTTTGATAGTGCAGCAATTCCGAAACCCGGTTGGCGGTGCATTCGACGGCGTGCGCCTCGGGCACGAGAACAATTCCGGCATAACGGCCCGCGCGGTCCACCACCACCACCCGCTGCGTCGCGCCGAGAGGAAAGTCCCGGCGAAACGCGGCCACCGACATATCGGCGTGAACCGTGCGGACATCGCGGCGCATCATGCGGCCGACGGTGAGATTGCGCATCCAACCGATATCGATGGCGCTGCGAATGGCCTCGCCGCGCAGATGGAACCGCCAGGTCGCGAAGGAGTAGCCGAAGATGCGGCGAACGGTCATGGCGGAGACCACGGAGGCGGCCAGCACGGCAATGGTGAGCGAAAGGCTGCCCGTGCTTTCCAACGCGAGCAGCGCCATCGTCAGCGGCCCGCCGACAATGGCGGTGGCCATGGAGCCCATGCCGACAAGCGCGCAGACGATCATCGGCGGCGTATCGGCCGCGGCAATGAGATCAAGCCCGCCGAAAAAGAGCTTTCCGAGCATAGCCCCCAGAAAGAGCGAGGCGAAGAACAAGCCGCCGCGGAAGCCGGCGCCGACGGAAACCGCGGACGCGATGGCTTTGAAGAGCAGCATCACGGCCAGCTGCTTGAGCGGATAGGCGATATCGATGCCGACATGCAGCGCCCCGTGCCCGGACGAAAAGACCTGCGGTGCCTCGAGGCCGAGCAGACCCACGATCAGACCGCCGACCGCCGGGCGGAGCCAAACGGGAATGCCGGTTTTCCGGAAGGCGTTTTCCGCAAGGGTGACGCCGCGCATGACCACAATGCCGAAGAGCGCGCAGAGCATGCCAAGCGCAACCAGCGGCAGATAATCGATGGGGCGGATGACGTTGGGAAGTTCTACCTGAAACCCGCCGATATCGCCCAAAAGCGCACGGGTGACGGCGATCGCCACGATGGAAGCCACCACCACGGGCGCCAGCATGGCGAGGGTGTAATTGCCGATAATCAGTTCAAAGGCGTAAAACGCGCCGGTCAGCGGCGCATTGAACGCAGCCCCGATGGCACCGGCGGCGCCGCAGCCTACCAGCAGGCGCAGGTCATTGCGTCGGACGCGAAAAAACCGGCCGAGGCGGGAACCGATGGCCGAGCCCATCTGCGTATACCCCGCTTCCAACCCGACCGAAGCGCCGACGCCGCTTGAGAAGATGGTCTGGATCACGACGATCAGGCTTTCCGTCAGCGACATGCGGCCGCCGTGCAGAGCGTTTGCCTCGATCGGGTCCACCGACCGCCGCGGCCATTGACGCGCGATCAAGAGGCCGAGGAGGCCGAAGCAAAGCCCGCCGAGCGTGGGAACGAGGATCATGCGCACGGGGCTTAAAGTGGTGACCGCGCTCAAGCGTTCGCCTGCATGCAGGCCGAAGAGCACCTGGTGCATGGCCTGCATGACGGTGTTCATCGCCACCACTACCAAACCGGCGCCGAAGCCGACGAAAGCGGCCAAGACGACCAACCAAAGCTCGTCGGTGCGTACCAGCGCCCGCAAAGTTTGCGGGGCGTGGAAAAGAGCATCGCTGAAGCGGCGGCGACGCAGCCGGACGCGCGTGCCGCTCTCGCGCGCGGCACCCGCTCTTTGCTGTGCGCCGGCTATTTCCGCCGCTTGTTTGACTGAGGCCACCTCCCCGCTGCTCGGGAACATAGCCATTACTCCGCCCTTTCCGCTCCGTCCGCCGGCGCAGGGAAAACCCTCAGCCGCGCCATGAAAATTCTTCTCCTGTGCAGGAGGCGATACCGGCTTTGGAAAACGTGATGCTCACGCGTGATCGTAGGCTTTCTCTTTAAACAAAACGATACCCGGAGCGCCCGGACGGGCGGGCGTTCCGTGAGGATTGGAGGAATATGTCATCGCAGCCGAAATTTGCTCGCATGAAAAAGCAAAGGAGCACGAGATCCGGAACATACCCGCCGATGAGCGGCGAGGCATCACGCCAGGCCCCGCTCGCGGCGGGTGGCTTCCAGATCGTCTTCAACAAAGGCGCGAACGACGTCGATGAGCGGTTCATGCGGAGCGAAGCCGAAGGCGCGCGCCCGCACGGGCTCGAAAGCGGCAGGCCATTCGGAGACGATGGCGGCGATCACGGGATCCTCGACCCGTTTCACCAAGGCGGAAGCACCGGGTTTCACCGCGTCCAGGGCCTCGAGCATTTTCGCGACCGTCACGCTGATGCCCGGCAGGTTTATGCTGCGATCGAGCCCGAGCGGCTTGGTATCCATCGCCGCGGCGTGCAAGAGCCATTCCACCACACGCCGGGTGCTTCCTACCCAGACCGCGAAACCCTCAGGCACCGGAAGCTCCGTGGGCAAGCCGAGCAGCGGCTCGCGAATAATGGCCGAGATGAAACTGCTGGCGGCCTTGTTGGGCCGGCCGGGACGCACGATGATGGTCGGCAGGCGTAAGGAGACGACATCGAGAAAGCCGCGCCGAGACGCATCGGCCAGAACCAGCTCCGCCGCCGCCTTCTGGGCGCCGTAGCTGCCGGTTGGAATTTGGCGGGAATCATCGGTCAGGACCGCGTTCTGCCCGCCGCTGAAGGTGGCGATGGAAGAGGTAAAGACCACGCGCGGCGGACGGGAAAGCCGCCGGCACGCATGCACGACCGCTTCCGTGCCGTGCAGATTCACTCGCCATCCCAAATCGTAGTCGGCTTCCGCCGCGGCGCTGACCACGGCGGCCATGTGAAACACGATATCGGTTTCATCAGGGATGGCCTCCTTGGGCAAATCGACCAAATCCCCGACCACCACATGCACCGGAAACTTGGCCTCCGGGCGCGGCGCGGCTGCCACATCAAACAATGTGAGGGCGGTAATCTCCCGCCCGCCGAGCGTGCCCTCGGAAGCCAGCCTTGCTGCCAGTTTGCGGCCGATAAAGCCGGCGCCGCCCAAAATCGAAATCCGCATGATCAAGCCCCCCTCCGGCCCTTCAGTAGTCCCGGATTGCTTGCCCTGCAATTGCCGGAAGAGACTCTAGACAAGCAAAAGAAGGCGCCTAATCTTAGGCCTGCGCGCGGCAAGAATTTGGCAAACAAGAATTTGGCAAAGGTGGGAGCGTGAGGCGAGGCCTGATTGTTCGCCGAATGGTTTGGGCAGCCTCGCTGATCGTGCTCGGCAATTGCACGGACTCGCTGGCGCAGAGGCGCGCGATGCTCGCCACCCATATCGGTGAGAAAGAAATCGATCTGATCCGCGACTTCGGCGTGCCGACTTATACATCCCAGCAGAACGGCCGTCGTTACCTGACTTATGCGCAGGCCTACCGCGTGAACGATCCGGGCTATGTCGATTTCTTGACCGGAATCGTGATTCCGCCTTCCAGCTCGGTTTATACGTGCACGACCACATTCGTCATCGACCACGGCACGGTGAGCTCCTTCTCCGTGCATGGAAACGGCTGCTAAATCGCATGAACACATGCAATCGCAATCTGCTTTCGCGCGGAGACGCTCCACGATGCGATCTGGTTTTCTCTGGCCGGTGATTTTGGCGTTGATGGCAGGCTCTCTGGCCGCTTGTGCCGATCATGCGATGCAAGAGGCACGGGCGCGGCGGCAGGCTTTCCTGGCAGGGTTGGTGGGCCGAACCGAGGCGGACGCCATCCGCGCGCTCGGCCTGCCGCAACAAACCTACGAGGTGGATGGCCACCGGTTTTTGGCATACAATCAGCCTGCCCCGTTTTCGGACTTCAGCTTCGGCCCGCCGGTTGCGATTTGCCAAACCACCGTGGAAATCTATCAAGGCAAAGTGCAAAGCGCGAGCATGCACGGATATTGTTGAAATTCACGCGTTTCTTCTGCGAGGCACCGATGCGCCCCCTCGTTTTCTTTTTGCTTTTCTGCGGTTTCGCGTTTCCGGCAGCGCTGCGGGCGGAGGCAGCAGACGCAACGGAGGCGGCGGCAGCCGCGGATGCGTGCCGCCTGCTTTCGGAGAGCGAGATCGAAGCAACGCTCAGCCTTGCGCCCGCCGGGCTTGCGGCGAGCAAACCGGGGGATGACGAACACGCCTCAGTCTGCCAAGGCAAGCTCGGCAACGGGAAAATGATGCTTCGCCTTTCCCCGCTCACCGCCGAGCCGGACCCTCTGGCCCCATGGCGCGCCAAATCCGCAACGGTGCGGGTGAATACCATGGGGGCCTTCCGCTGCGGCACGGCGGCCATGCCGCAAGCGATGGCGGCCGCGCCCGGTATGTCGTTTTGCCGACTACAACAGGGAAACCAAAGCCTGCTGCTTGTCGTCGAGATGCCGGATGCCACGACGATCGTGCCGATTCCCAAGCTGCAAGAATTGCTGACACTGGCGGCGGCGCATTTGCAAAGCGGGAAATAACGCAAAGCCGCGTCAGCTGTGCCGGCTTCGGCGATCAGCGCAAAGCGGCGCGAATCGCCGCGTTCATGGCGCGCACCCCGGCGGCGGCCCCTTCCGGGTGATTCCACACCGCAGAAATGACCGCCAGAAAATCCGCCCCCGCCTGCACCAGCGGTGCACAATTTTCCGGGGTAATGCCGCCGATGGCCACCGAGGGAAGCTCCATCAGCTCCGACCACCATCGCAAAATTTCAACATCGGCGCGGTGCGTGGTGGCTTTTGTCTCGGTTGGGAAAAACGCGCCGAAAGCAACGTAATCGGCGCCGTCCTCTCCGGCTTGCATGGCAAGGTGCCGGCTTGCATGGCAAGTCACGCCCAAGGTTTTCTTGGTGCCTAAAATGCGCCGCGCTTCGCGTGCCGAGGTATCGGTCTGCCCGACATGGGCGCCGTCGCACTCAAACTCCACCGCAAGATCCGGCCGGTCGTTGATCAGAAACGCCACGCCGCGTTCTTGCACCACCGGGCGAAGCACTTCAATCGCGCGGCGGAGGCTTGACTCATCGGCCGGCTTCAGACGCAGCTGGACCGCGGCGACGTCGTCCGCGTCCAAGGCGGCGGCGAGTGTGTCGCGGAATGCAAGCGGGTCGAACGCCGGCGGCGTGATCAAATACAGCCGACAGCGTTCGTCCGAGGCATGAGAACTAGGCACGGCCTTGGTAAATCTCGATAATTTTAGCAAGAAGGGCAAGCGCCTCCTCTTTTGGCCGTTGGAACGTATTACGGCCGATGATACTGCCCGATGCGCCGCCGTCGCGGAGCCCCCGGATGGTTTCCAGAAGCTCTTCCGTGCCGGTGCTTTCCCCGCCCGAAAAGACCACCAACCGGCGGCCGTTGAAGGCGGCCTGCATCACATGCTCCACGCGCCGCGCCAAGGTGGAGCGGTCGATGCCTTGTTTTTCATAGACTTTTTTGGCGGCGTCCAAGGCAATATGGTCGGTGGGCGGCTTGACTTTGATAATATGCGCACCCAGCAAAGCCGCCATATGGGCTGCGTAAGCGCAGATATCGAGGGCCGTTTCCGCCGCCTTGTCCAAACCCGGCCCGCGCGGATAGCTCCAAACCACAACGGCAAGCCCCGCGGCTTTGGCCTCTTCGGCCAGTGCGCGCAGCTCTTCCATTTGCTCGAGGGCATATTCGCTGCCGGGGTAGATGGTAAAGCCGATCGCTGCGCAGCCGAGCCGCAGCGCATCGCGCACCGAGCCGGTGATGGCTTGGTCTTTGGCAGTGGCCAGGGCGTTGCTGCTGTTGAGCTTCAAAATCAGCGGAATGGCGCCGGCGAAGCTATCCGCCCCCGCTTCGATCATGCCGAGCGGCGCCGCATAGGCCGAAAGCCCGGCCTCGACGGCAAGCTGGAAGTGGTAATGGGGGTCGTAAGCCGGCGGGTTGGGCGCGAAACTCCGCGCCGGGCCATGTTCAAAGCCCTGATCCACCGGCAGAATCACCAGCTTGCCGGTGCCGCCGAGCTTTCCTTCCATCAAAATTCGCGCGAGATTCGCTTTGGTACCGGGATTGATGCCTTCGTACCAGCTCAAAATCTCTTTGACACGCTGGGTGATGCGCATGGTCGTTCTCCCTCGCCGAGAAAGTGGTATCGTTGCCGTTTTAGTTTAACCCGACTGTCCTGTCATGCGATTCAGCCAATCGGGAAGCCTGCGCAGCGCGCCGGGACGCGCAAGGTCCAGCGCGGGCGGCGCTTCGGCAAGCAGAACAGCGTTGCAAGCCCGTGCCGCCTCCGCCGCTGCCTGCCAGCCCGGCACCTCCGGCCAGAGCACCAGAATTTTTTGCCCCATTCGTAAGGCCTCCAAGGCGCGCCCCGGTGCGTCTGCGCAATCCAGAACGTCTTGGCAAGGGGTGGCGGGATATTCCTTGGTTGCGGCCGCCACCAAGGCGCGCCAGAAGCCGGCACCCAGGAAGCATCCCGCCCCCGGGGCGGACAGCAAGGTGACCGGCAGACCGGGCGCCAAGGCCGCCAACGCATCGTTCAAGCCATGCACCATCACCGCCGGATACGTGATCATGCTTGACGACCCGCTGCTCCCTTGCTTTCACCCTTTCTCTCTCACAACGCGCGGGAGGCCGCGATGGCGGAAACCGAAGACGAGACTGCCGCAATCACACGCTTGGAAGCAGCGCTGGAGCGCATTGCCGCCAATGCGGCGCGCGCGCGCAAGGCCGCGGCCGAGCCCGGCAAGGAGGTCCATCCCGCGCTGGCCGAAATTGTCTTGCACCTCGATACGATTATCGCAAAGCTCAAAGCCGTGCTCGCCGAGCCGGAGAAGGATGCGTAAGACCCATGGCGCAAGTCACGGTACGAATCAACGGGTATGCCTATACCGTTGGATGCGAAGACGGTCAGGAAGCCCATTTGCAGGCGATGGCCCAGCAGGTGGACGAGCGCATCGAGCGCATCAAAGCGGTGGCCGGCCCGAGCGGGGAAGCCCGGCTCTTGATGTTGGCGGCGTTGCTGCTGGCGGACGAGCTGCACGATTTAAAGAAAGCGATGGAGGCGGCGAACCACAACGGCCCGGAAAGCGTCGAGGCGATGCGTTCCGGCGCGGTGGCGCCCGAGCTTGCCTTCAAAATCGCCGCGCTTGCCGACCGCGCCGAGGAGATTGCGGCATCCTTCGAAGAGCCCTAAGTAGTTTCATGGAGCTGCCCGGTGCGTCAGGCAACTTATCCCCGGGGCCAGTAAGCATTCTCCAGGGAGCTGGCTCTGCCGTGGCCCTGGTCACGGTATCTGGCGCCCACCTGCACACGCGGGCCTTGGGAGGATGAAACGCCAACGGCCAGGGCGGCTCCGCCGACGCCTCTCTCCCTACCCGCAGGCAAAGCCGATCCCCTTACCCTTGCCGGAGAGCTTCGCTGCGTGGCAAACGCTTGCGCCGGCACCGAATCCCGATGGGATGGTTTCTTTCTGCAGAATAGGCTGAGCGCATGCGCATTTTGTTTCTTGGCGATATTGTCGGGCGGAGCGGCCGGGAAGCCGTGATCGCCGCGATGCCCGGCTTGCGCCGCGCGTTGGCCGTGGATCTCGCCGTGGTGAATGGAGAGAACGCGAGCCATGGCTTCGGGCTTGCCCCGGAGATGGCGCGGGCCTTATTCGATGCCGGAGTCGATATTATTACGCTCGGCAATCATGCCTGGGATCGCAAAGAAATCATCCCCTTCATCGCAAGCGAGCCCAAACTGATTCGCCCGCTGAATTTTCCTCCGGGCACGCCCGGCGCCGGATCCGCCATGGTTTCGCTGCCGGATGGTCGGCGTACGTTGGTGATCAACGCGATGGGGCGCTTGTATATGGAGGCGCTGGATTGCCCCTTTCGTGCCACGGACGAAATTCTCGAGCGGTATCGGCTCGGGGTGAGCGTGCAGGCGATCGTCATTGATTTTCACGCGGAAGCGACCAGCGAAAAAATGGCCTTTGCGCATTCTTTCGACGGCCGCGCGTCACTTATTGTGGGCACGCACACCCATTGCCCCACCGCCGATCATCAAATCCTGCCGCGCGGCACGGCCTATCAGACCGATATCGGCATGTGCGGTGATTACGATAGCGTCATCGGTATGAGCAAGGAGACGGCCATCGCGCGCTTTTGGCGCAAAATGCCCGGAGAAAGACTGGCCCCCGCCGAAGGTGAGGCAAGCATTTGCGGCGTCTTCGTGGAAACCGATGATCAGAGCGGCCTTGCCCGCCGCATTGAACCCATTCGACGCGGGGGTTTGCTTTCCGAGGCCATGCCGCGGCTTTGAGCCTGCGTGCGCCGATACAGGAGGAAACGAACCGCAACAAAGAACGGAGGCAACGATGCGGATCCGAGACGTAAAAATCTATGCACTGTCGGCGCCGCTTTCCGAGCCTTTTGCCTATTCGCAAGGCTGGGTGGAAAGCCGCGGCGCATGCATTGTGGAAGTGATCGGCGAAGACGGAACCAGCGGCTTTGGCGAGGCCTTCGGCCCGCCGAAGCCCGTTGCCGCCATCGTTGCGCATTATGCGCCGGAATTGATCGGCTCGGATGCGTTTGCCACCGACGAGATTTGGCAACGGCTGTACAACCGCCTGCGCGATCACGGCCGGAAAGGCTTGCCGATCGAGGCCCAAAGCGCCATCGATATCGCGCTTTGGGATCTCAAGGGGCGCGCGTTGGGTTTGCCGATTTACCGCTTGCTCGGCGGGCCGTTGCGCACCCGCGTGCAAGCTTATGCCACCGGCTTTTATCGCAAGCGCGCGGGCGACCCGCTCAAGTATTTGCTGGAAGAAGCGGAAACGCGCGTTGCTTCCGGTTTTACCGCGATCAAGCTCAAGCTCGGCTTCGGTATAGAGGGCGATATTGCGCTGTGTCGGGCGGTGCGGAAGCTTGTTGGCGAAAACATCACGATCATGGTGGACGCCAACCATGCTTACGATGCCACCGCCGCGATTGCACTCGGCCGGCAGATCGAGGACTATCGCATCGCGTGGTTTGAAGAGCCGGTTCCGCCGGAAGATTGGCAAGGCTATCGCGAAACCAAAGCCGCGCTGAAGATTCCGATTGCGGGGGGCGAAGCGGAATTTACCCGTTGGGGGTTTCGCAAGCTCATCGCCGATCGCTTACTTGACATTTTGCAGCCGGATACGTGCGCCGCGGGCGGCATTTCGGAATGCAAGAAAATCGCCGATATGGCGAATGCGTTCGGGGTACGCGTCAACCCCCATGTTTGGGGCACGGGAATCGGCATGGCGGCGGCGCTTCAGGTTCTTGCCGTATTGCCGCACAATCCGCCGGGACTTTTCCCCATCGAGCCGGTTTTGGAATTTGACCAATCGGAACACCCCTTCCGCATGGAAGTGCTGCAAGAGCCGATTGTACAACGCAACGGTTGGGTGGAGATTCCAACCGGGCCCGGGCTTGGCGTTGAGATTAAGCGCGCGGCTTTGGAACGGTTCCGAATGGAATAAAGCGTTTCGGCAGGTTTCGGCTCAATCCAAGGCTTGTGCGAAAGCCCAGGCCCGTTCGGCGGTTTCGCGAAACGCCACACCGCGCGCAATCGCGCGGGCATCGGCGGCGTTTCCGTCCAAGCCGCGTCGATAGACGCCGGCCAGGATTGCGGCAAGGCGGAACATGGAGAAGACGATCGCATATTCCAGATCGGGAACGTTTTCGCGCCCCGTGCGCGCACAATATTGCGCCACGTATTCGGCTTCCGAGGGAACGCCCAACGCCACAAGCGCGGCTTCCGGCGCGCCGCCTGCGGATTCCGGCAAGCGATAGGTCAAGACGTTGTAAGCCAAATCCGCCAAAGGATGGCCGATGGTGGAAAGCTCCCAGTCCAAAACGGCAACCACCCGCGGCTCGGAGGGATGGAAGAGCAAATTGCCGAGCCGATAATCACCATGCACGATCACCGCTTCGTCGGGCGGCGGCGGCCGCTCGGCAAGCCAGGCCATGAGTTTTTCCATGGCCGGAACATCTTCGGTGCGCGCGGCGAGATATTGTTTGGTCCAACGCGCGATTTGGCGCGCAAAATAACCCTCCGGGCGGCCGAACCCTTCCAGCCCGACGGCACGCCAATCCACTTGATGCAACACCGCCAAAACACGGTTCATATCGTCATGCATGGCGGCGCGTTCGGCGGGCGAAAGGCCGGGCAACAAACGATCGGCAAACACGCGCCCCGGTATGTAATCCATGATATAGAACATCTGCCCGATCACGCTTTCATCCGTGCAGAGCAAGTGCACGCGCGGCACCGGCACGCCGGTTGCGGCAAGCGCTTTCAGGACGGTAAATTCGCGATCGACCGCATGCGCGGAAGGCAACAATTTGCCGGGCGGTTTCTTGCGGAGCACATAGGCCCCGTTTTCGGTTTCCAAGTGAAATGTCGGGTTCGATTGGCCGCCTTGAAACTGGCGCACGCGGAGCCCGCCGCGAAAGCCCGGCAAATGTTCTGCCAAATATCGCTCCAGCGCCGCCTCATCGAAGCGATGATTGGGCAGGACCGGAACGAGCTCTGGCTGGCCGATCGGCTGGCCTGCCATGGTTGATCACTCCGCGCCCATCGGCGTGCCGATGGTCACGCCGCCATCGATCACCATGGTTTGGCCGGTCATGAAAGATGCGGCTTGAGACGCGAGAAAGACCGCGGCGCCGGCGATTTCGTCGGGCTCGCCGATACGGCCGAGCGGTGTTTCCGCCGCGCGCTTGCGTTCGAACTCCGGGTTTTCCCAAAGCGCGCGGGCAAAATCGGTGCGGATCAGGCCGGGTGCGATGCAGTTGGCGCGGATGTTTTTCGGCCCCCATTCCACGGCGATGTTGCGCACAAGCTGCATATCGGCTGCTTTGGAAAGCCCGTAGACGGCAAGCCAAGGCGAGCCGCGCAGACCGCCGATCGAGGAAATGACGATGATGGAACCGCCGCCGCGTTCCGCCATGATCGGCAGGACCATGTTGCAAAGCCAGAAATTGCTGCGCACGTTGGCGTTCATGATGCGGTCGTAGGCTTCATCGGAGATTCCCGCCGAGGGGCCGAAATACGGATTAACGGCTGCGTTGCAGACCAGGATATCGATTCCGCCCCAATGCGCGAGCGTGCCCTCGACAAGCGCGCGGAGTTGTTCCTTATGCGCAATGTGGCAGGGAATGACGATGGCCTCCCCGCCCTTGCTGCGGATCCCTTCCGCCACTTTTTCGCACATCTCCGCTTTGCGACTGGAAACCACCACTTTCGCCCCATGCTCGGCCAAGCGTTCGGCAATTGCGCGCCCGATGCCGCGCGAGGAGCCCGTCACCACCGCGACTTTGCCATGAAGATCGAAAAGCGAGGAGTGTGTCATGGCTGATTTTCCCTCATGCCTTGCCGCTGGTCTTGTGGAGTTCCTTGCCGGTGCCGTCAGAAACGATAACGGTAGTGGCAATGCCGGCGCGCACGCTCTGCCCGACGGTGCAGAAATCCTCGAATTGGTTGAGGATTCGGTCCAGGTGTTCGATCTCTTCGGCTTTGGCCTCGAAACCGATATTCACGGTGATTTCTTGTACGCGCAAGCGGCCTTTTTCGTTGCGGCCGACGCTTGCCGTTGCGTTGGTTTGAATCCCTTTCGGGTCTTGATGAAATTTGCGCATGGCAAAGTAAAGACTATCGCTCATGCAATTGGCCACGGCCGCGAGCAAAAGCTGTACCGGAGAAGGACCGGCGCCGCTGCCGAGCGGCGCGCTCTCGTCCGCCAGCAATGGAGGAATGCCTGCACCGAAATCAATGGAAAATTGATAGTCTTTGATTTGTCGCAAGCTTACCGAAGGACGACGGCCTTCGCTCATCGGGCCCTCCTTGCTTTAAATATTGGATTGGTTCGAGCGATACTTCCTGAGCTCGAGCCGGCCGAGCTGATGCCGATGCACCTCGTCCGGGCCATCGACGATGCGCATGGTGCGGGCGGTCTTCCACATTTCCGCAAGGCCGAAATCTTCCGTGACCCCGGCGCCGCCGAAGGCTTGCACCGCCCAATCGATGACCTGACAGGCCATATTGGGCACCGCGACCTTGATTTCGGCAATTTCGCGTCTGGCCTCTTTGTTGCCGACCGTATCCATTTTCCAGGCGGCATGAAACACCAGCAAGCGGGCTTGATCGATCAGAATACGCATGTTGGCGATGCGTTCGATCATCACGCCCTGCTCGGCGAGCGCGCGGCCGAAGACATGCCGCTCGAGCGCACGCTTGCAGGTCATTTCCAGCGCGCGCTCCGCAAGGCCGATGGTGCGCATGCAGTGATGCACGCGGCCCGGGCCCAAACGGCCCTGCGCAATTTCGAAGCCGCGGCCTTCACCGAGAAGAATGTTGGAGGCGGGCACGCGCACATTATCGAAGACCACTTCGCCATGACCATGCGGCGCATCGTCGAAACCGAATACCGGCAGCATGCGTTGCACATGCACGCCGGGCGTATCGCGCGGCACCAAAATCATGGATTGTTGGCGATGCTTGTCGGGGTTGTCGGGATCCGTTTTGCCCATGACAATCAGGATTTTGCAGCGCGGGTCACCGAGCCCGGATGACCACCACTTGCGGCCGTTGATGACGTATTCATCCCCCTCGCGGCGGATGCTGGTGGCGATATTGGTCGCATCCGAAGAGGCGACATCCGGCTCCGTCATGCAAAAAGCGGAACGAATTTTGCCTTCCAAGAGCGGCAGCAGCCATTGCCGCTTTTGCTCCTCCGTGCCGTAAAGCACGAGGGTTTCCATATTTCCGGTATCGGGCGCCGAACAATTGAAAACTTCGGAACTCCATTGCACGCGACCCATGATTTCCGCCAAGGGCGCATATTCCAAATTGGTGAGGCCAGCCCCGTATTCGGAATGCGGCAGGAAGAGATTCCAAAGCCCGGCTTCGCGCGCCAACGGCTTGAGCTGCTCGACGATGGGAACCGGCTGCCAGCGGTCTTTTGCCGCCGCCTGCTGTTCCCGATACGTTTTCTCATTCGGGTAAATATGCTCGTCCATGAAGGCGAGCAGCCGCTCACGCAAGTCCATGACCTTCGGGCTGAATGCGAAATCCATGCGGAACATCTCCTCTGGGTTTTTCCGCGGCAGACTAGGCAGAAAAGGCGCCCTCGGCTAGGGGGAATACCGGCATATCTCCACGCCCTAAAGCCCTTAAAGGAGCACGATGCCGACGGCGAGGGTCAGAAGCGTTAAAGGGACGCCGACCAGCGCATAGGCCCAAAGGCTGATATGCACCCCGCGCGCACGCGCTTGTTGTGCGACGATGAGATTGGCGACCGATCCCAAGAGCGTCAGGTTGCCCGCCAGAGTGGACGCCATCGCCACGATCAGCCACGCATGGGCCGAATCGTTCAAGCGGCTGATGAACGGGTGAAGCACCAGCACCGCCGGCACGTTGCTGACGATATTCGACAGCACCGCCGTGACGATGGTGAGCAACCACGTGCGTTCGAGATGCAGGCCGGCAACCGCATCGATCAGACCCGGTGTCAGCACGACGTGCTCGACGCCCGCAACCACAACGAAGAGACTCGCGAACATGAGCAGCAGTACGCCGTCGATTCCCGCATAGAATTTTTCCGGCTTGGTGCGGCTGATGACCAGCAGCACGGCGCCGCCGACGATGGCCACCGCCGCGGGCGGTGCCCCGGCGAAAAAACCGGCCACCATGGCCAGCATGACGAAGGCGGAGAGCCGCACCAAGGGGCCGGATGCGTGCGTTCTCGGCGTTTCCGCAACGATCCGCACGGTGGAAAAAAATTCGCCTTTCCAAACGATCGCGATCAAGACCACCACGAGAACGAGCCCCACGGCGGCAACGGGTGCCAACGCGGCGGCAAAGCGACCGTAGGAAATATGAGACAGGCTGCCGATAATCATATTGTGCGGGTTGCCGGTGATTGTTGTCACGCTGCCGATATTGGCGGCCATGGCGATGGCGAGCAGATAGGGCACGGGCGGGCGCCGCAGGCGCTCCACCAAGTCCAGCACCAACGGCGTCATCACCAGGCAGATGGTGTCGTTGACCATAAAGGCGGAAAGCACGCCGCTGGCCAGCACGATCGCCACCAGCAAAAGCAGCGGATGCCGCGCGCGGGTAACGGCCCAGGCCACAATCAGCCGAAATGCGCCCGAGCGCGTGAGGGAGGCCACCACGATCATCATGCCGAGCAGTAACGCAATCGTATCCATATCGATGGCGTGATAAGCCTGCGCGGGCGAAAGCACCCCGAAGCCGACCATCGCGGCGGCGCCGAAAAACGCAGCGGCGGGGCGATCCAAGCGAAACCCGGGCAGCCTGCCAACGGCAACCACCGCGTAGGTCAGAAGGAAAATGACAATCCCGGCAATCTGCTGGGCTTCGGCTCTCATGACGCCGGGATAGCGGTTCGCTGCCGATATGCCAATGGCGGAGGTTCTGCGCCGAACCCGAAACGCCGCCTGCCGGGGAATTCGGAGTTAGCCCGGATTGGCCAGCCATTTTTTCAACGGCACGGAAGGATCCGCCGCCTCCGCCGGCGGCACGGAGATGCGCGCCGCGAGCAACCGGCGGGCGGCCGCGTAATCCGCCGGGCGGTTGATGCTATCGACCGCCAGAAGCTGCTCCTGACGAAAGTAAAGCACCGAAAAACTCTCGGTTGCCGGATCGCCCCGCAGCACGAGGCGATCATAACCGCCGTTGTAGCCGGCAATTTGCAATTTGAGATCGCCTTGATCGGACCAAAACCACGGCACGGCGGAAAATGGCTCGAACCATCCGAGAAGGGTTGCCGCGGCGACCTTGGCTTGGTCGATCGCGTTTTGCACCGATTCGAGCCGCGCCATGCGGTCGTCGAGATCCCGATGCACCGTGCAATCGCCGGCCGCGACAATCTCCGAAGAGCTTGTGCGCGCGAAGCGATCCACCAAGATGCCGCCCTGACAAGCAAGGCCCAAAGCTTCCGCCAATTCGGTGCGCGGCAGCGCGCCGGTGCCCAAAATCACCAAATCCGCGGCAAGCCGTGTGCCGTCCGCCAGCCGCACCGCACGGATACCGGAGGCATCGCCTTCCAAAGCCGCCACCGTGACATTGGTGCGCACCACGATCCCCCGGCGCCGATGCGCTTCGGCATAAAAATCGGAGACGATCGGTGCCACGACGCGCGCCAGCAGACGCGGCAGCGCTTCCAAAACGGTTACCGATTTGCCGAGCTTGCGCGCCGCCGCTGCCGTTTCCAGCCCGATGAAGCCGCCGCCGATCACCACAACTTCCGAGGCTTTTTGCAGGTGCGCACGCAAGCTCTCGGCATCGGCAAGCGTGCGCAAAGCCGCGACACCCGGATAATCGATTCCCGGCAAAGACGGAATGCGGGCCGCCGCACCGGTGGTAAGCGCAAGCTTGCGAAAAGACAGCGTGCGACCGGAGGCCAGCGCGATTCGGCGGGCCGCGCGGTCGATACCGACGGCACGTTCCTCGGTCAGCAAACTGATTCGATGCGAATCATAAAACCCCGGTGGGCGGAGAAAGAGCGCCGCCGCCTGAGTTTCGCCAGTGAGAAAGGATTTGGAAAGGGGCGGCCTTTGATAGGGTGGGACGGCTTCTTCGCCCACCAGAACAATAGGCTCTTCATAGCCGCGTGCACGCAGCTCGGCAGCAAGCTGTAGGCCGGCTTGTCCCGCGCCGATAATGACCAACCCCTCCGTCATCTCCATAGGTTTTTGCTCCCGCTTGCGAGAAACGCAGCATCGCGGCCGTTTGTCTTCGGCGCAAGGGCGGCGCGAATTCGGCAAGCGCCGCCTTGGGTTTGCACCGGCACCGAAAACCTGCGGCCGCCATTAGAGATTCGCATTCTCCGGCAAAAAAGCGCGGGAAACGAAACTTGGCCGTCGAGGTAAGGGAGAATACGGTCGGTGCCGATGGTTGCTTATTTGGTTTACGTGCTAAAAATTTTCTTCCGAAACTTGCAGAGCACGTCTAAATCCTCCATAAGGCAAAGAAGGGTTGGAAACCAGTTGCGATTCGTTTTGCTGGGTGGCCCTATTCGGTCTGCAAAGCCTACGATAAAGACAGGAGAATATATGTCGAAAGCGTTCCTCGCCCAAGTTCTTCGTGATTCTGCCCAGATTACGGGGGTTGCCGCGAATCGGGCCACAAGCGATCTGATCGATGCGATCGTGCAAGAGCTGAAGAAAAACGGGAAGTTCACGCTGCCGAGCTTCGGCACGTTTGTTGTTCGCAAGACCAAAGCGCGCAAGGGCCTCAACCCCCGTACCGGTGAAGCCATTAAGGTGAAGGCCGGCAAAACGGTTCGCTTTAAGGCATCCCCCTCGCTGAAGAAGATGGTCTGAGCGTTTTCCTCTTGGTTTCGCCGGTTTTTTTAAAACGATGCGCGTCGTGGAATGGGTGCATCGGCAGTTGGTTTTGCGCCGGCGAAATCTTCAAACCGCGCGGCACAGGCGGCACGGCGGAAGAAATGCAAGTTTAGGCGTAAAGGTTAGGCGTAGAGTTTGCGCTGCCGGCTGGCGGTGTTCACGCCGCCCCGGTCTTTCGCCCCGTGAGGGTGCGCGCGCGTCAGCCCCAGGCCGCAACCGCAATGGTCATGACTCCAAGAAGAAGATTCGCGAAGAGCAGCCGGCGAATGCTTTCGACGGCCGGGGCATGATCGGTTGAACGAAGCTGATACCAAGGGAAAAGGAACATCCAAAGAAATATGCCCGCCATGATCAGCCCCAGCAAATTCATCAGCTGCACATTCCAGCCGAGATAGCGATAACCCCCGTAAACGCCGAAAACCATGGCATAGCCCGTCAAGATCACCGTCGTTGCGGCATACCAAACCCAAAGAAAAAACCGGCGAAAAACCTGCTTATAAAGGGCAAGCCGATCCGCCGAGGAAAGCACGGCAAGGCTTGGCCAAAGGACGAATAACGCAAATACCGTGCCGCCGACCCAGATGACGGCCGCAAGCAGGTGCAGTGCTAACAGCAAACGGGCGATCATCGCACACGTGCCTTTTTTGGTTATGGAGATAAAGACGCCAAGGTCGGGAACTTCGTCCGGGCCTCGGGCTTGCAGAGTTTTCCTTCCGGTTGCAAGCTTCCGCGGATTTCAGGATCCGGCATCCGGCAAAGCTTTTCCCATGCTCTTCGCATCGCGCGCCCTCCCGGCTCGGCTTCCGCCGCCTGAGTTGCTCTCACCCGATGAAATGGCCCGCGCCGACGCAGAAGCAATCGGCAGCGGCATCCCCGGCAGCGTTCTGATGGAACATGCCGGGCGAGCGGTGGCTCGAGCCGCCGTTCGCTGCTTCGGGCCGTCGCGGACCGTGGTGTTCTGCGGACCAGGCAACAACGGCGGCGATGGCTACGTGGCCGCCCGGCGTTTGGCGGAACTGGGTTGGCCGGTAGCCGTCGCCGCGCTGGCGCCGCCACGGCGGGGTTCCGATGCGGCGCTGGCGGCCGCGCTCTGGAAAGGGCCGATGCTCTCCTTCTCCGCCGAAACGGCAAAGCGGGCCGAGCTGGTGATTGACGCCGTGTTCGGCGCCGGGCTTGCGCGCGACCTCGACCCTGCCGTTCTGGCCGCGCTGCAAGCCGCCCCGCGCGTGCTGGCGGTAGACATTCCGAGCGGGGTTGACGGCGCCACCGGCGCAGTGCGCGGCGGTGCGCCGCAAGCCTCCGCGACGGTGACGTTCTTTCGTTTCAAGCCCGGCCATTTTCTGTTGCCGGGGCGGGATCTTTGCGGCCGGTGCGTGTTGGCCGAGATCGGCATACCGGCGCACGTCCTCGCCAAGGCAGCGCCGCGGACCTTTCTCAATCATCCGGGGCTTTGGCAGCTGCCTGCGCGCACCGCGACGAGCCATAAATACAGTTTCGGCCACGTGACCGTGCTGGCCGGAGCGGCGATGACGGGGGCGGCCCGGCTTGCCGCGCTGGCCGCCCGGCGTGCCGGAGCCGGGCTGGTGACGATCGCTGCCGGCGGCGCCGGCGATATTTTCCGCGCCGGCGAGCCCGGAACCATTGTCTCCGACGCCCCGCTTGCGACGCTTTTGCAAGATGCCCGCCGCCATGTCTGGGTCTGCGGGCCGGGGCTTGGGGCGGAAGCCGCCCGCAGCGCGCTTCCCGCCTTGATCGGCGCCGCCCGCGCCGTGGTCGCGGATGCCGACGTCTTCACCGCTTTTGCCGGAGAACCGCAGGCGCTTCGCGGGGCAGCCGTGCTGACCCCTCATGCCGGAGAATTCGCACGCGTCTTCGGTGCGCTGCCGGTCGACCGCCTTTCCGCCGCACGCCGCGCGGCGCAGGCAACGGGTGCGGTGGTGGTGCTCAAAGGCTCCGATACGCTGATCGCGGCGCCGGACGGGCGGGTTGCGATCAATGCATCCGCACCGCCCGGCTTGGCGACTGCCGGCACCGGCGATGTTCTCGCAGGCACCATCGCCGGGCTGCTCGCCGGCGGCATGGAGCCCTTCGCCGCCGCTGCGGCCGGTGTCTGGCTCCACGGCCGCGCCGCGGTTTTTGCGGGAAAACGCCTGATTGCCGAAGATTTGCCGGCGCTGCTGCCGCACGCCATGGATGAAGCCGACCGGCTTTCCGCCCTCCCCCCCCTCCCTCTCCGCTCCAAGGCGCGGTAAAATAACCTCGATAGAGCAGTAGGATGAGCCGATGAGCGAAATTGCCGCACCCACCGGGTTACTCGACCGTGCCATCCGCCGCATTACCTCGGTCTGGCGCGAGATGGCCTCCGGCGTCGGGCGCGAAGACGACGACAGCATCGAAGGGCAGATGCGCGCCTGCCTGGCCGGCCGCGGCGGCGAGGTGAGCGCACGCAACCGCGCGGCCAAACTGGCCGAGACCTATCTGCGCCTGGATACGGAGGGGCGGCATCAGTTTCTGCGCACCTTGGCCAGCTTCGATGCGGACCAAGACGCGGTGGAAACCGCCTTGGCCGAGCTGCAAGCGGCCAATGACGCCACGCAACGCGCGCACGCCCAGATGCGGCTGCGCCGGGCCTTGGAGCCGAGGCGGATTCGCCTGCTGACGCAATTCACCACCATCCCCGACGGGATCAAGTTCTTGGTAGATCTTCGGGCGACCGTGCTGGATATGATGGCCAACGACCCCGAGCTTGTCGCGCTGGATGCCGATCTGCGCGGGCTGCTGGCCAACTGGTTTGATGTCGGCTTTTTGGAACTCCGCCGGATCGATTGGTCCAGCCCCGCCACACTCTTGGAAAAACTGGTGGGATACGAGGCGGTTCATGAAATCCGCTCATGGCGCGATTTAAAGAATCGGCTGGATTCTGATCGCCGTTGCTATGCCTTTTTCCACCCGCGCATGCCGGATGAGCCGCTGATTTTTGTGGAAGTGGCGTTGGTGGAAGGCATTGTGGGAAACGTGCAACGGCTGCTGGATGAAAAGGCGCCCCTGCAGGATCCCCACACGGCGGATACCGCCATTTTTTATTCCATCAGCAACTGTCATCGGGGGCTTTCCGGAATCAGTTTTGGCAACTTCCTTATCAAGCGGGTGGTGGGCTTGCTTTCGGACGAGTTCCGAAACCTGAAGACCTTCGCCACCCTCTCTCCGGTTCCGGGATTTCGCCGCTGGTTGGATGCGCGCATGGCGGAAGGTTTGCCCGGGTTTTTCTCGGAAGATGAAGCGGCGGCAATTCGGGCCGCAGCACCCGGCGAGCACCCGACGCCCGAAGCCGCGCTTGCAGCGATTCTTGCGGAACGCGGATGGTATCGCAACGCGAACCTCGTGCGCGCCGTGGAAGCGCCGATGCTGCGGCTATGCGCCCGCTACCTTTTGCAGGAAAGCCGCGGCAAACGCGCGCTGGATCCGGTGGCGCATTTTCATTTAACCAACGGCGCCAGGCTGGAGCGGATTAATATTTTGGGAGATCGTTCGGAAAAAGGCGCGCGCGAAAGCGCCACCGTGATGGTGAATTATCTGTATGACCCCGCCAAGATCGAGGAATATCACGAGGCCTATGTCGGCGAAGGGCGCCGGCATGCCTCCAGCGCGGTGCGCCGGCTGTTGCGGAGTTGAGTCCGCGCCCCGCCGTATGCAGCGGTATTCCGCAGCGGGCTCAAGTGCCGACCTCCGGCACGGGCAGTGAAAGCAAACGAACAAAAGAGCCGGAAAGGCTCAGCCGCCGGTGACGCTCATATGCCGCGCCACGGCCGGGCGCTGGTGGCGCCGGTCGATGACGAAATCATGGCCTTTCGGCTTGCGTGCAATCGCCTCGAGAATAGCGGCTTGCAGTTCCGCATCCGTGGCCCCGGAACGCAGCACGGCACGAAGATCCGCCGAATCATCCTGCCCCAGACACATATAAAGCATGCCGGTGCAGGTCAGGCGCACGCGGTTGCAGCTTTCGCAGAAATTGTGGGTCATCGGCGTGATGAAGCCGAGGCGCCGGCCGGTTTCCCCAATGGTGTAATAGCGTGCCGGGCCGCCGGTGCGGTAATCCGTCTCGGTTAATGTCCAATGTTGCTTGAGACGGGCGCGAACCAGCGAAAGCGGAACATATTGGGCGGTGCGGTCCTCGCTGATCTCGCCCATCGGCATGGTTTCGATCAGACACAAGTCAAAGCCGTGCTCGCCGCAGAAGGCGATGAGGGAGTCGATTTCATCCTCATTGATATCTTTCAGCACGACGGTATTGATTTTGATGGCAAGCCCCGCGGCTTTGGCGGCGAAAATCCCCTCCAGCGTTTTTTCGATTTTGCCCCAGCGGGTGATGGCGGCAAACTTTTCCGGCGAAAGCGTATCCAGGCTGACATTGACGCGCCGAACCCCGGCCGCGGCCAGTTCTCCGGCGAAACGGGCGAGCTGCGTGCCGTTCGTGGTGAGCGTGAGTTCATCGAGGCCGTGGCCGATATGCCGGCCAAGCGCGCGGAAGAGGCTCATGACGTTGCGCCGCACCAACGGCTCTCCGCCCGTGAGCCGCAACTTGCGCACGCCGAGGGCAATGAAAGCGGAGGCGATCCGTTCCAGTTCCTCAAGCGAAAGAACCTCCGCCTTGGGAAGGAAGACCATATCCTCCGCCATGCAGTAAACGCAGCGGAGATCGCAGCGATCGGTGACCGAAATGCGCAAGTACATAATGTGTCGTCCGAACGGATCGCGCATGCATGCCCTCCCTATCGCGCGTGAGCCATCATTTTTGCCGTTCCCCCGGTTTATGCAAGAGGTTGTTCATCTTCCACGATTTCCAAGCTGGCAAGATTCAGATTTACCAAAATCTTACCCGCGTGTTCGAAATTGACAGTCGCTCGTGCATCAACCACGGATTGGATTTGGCCGAGGCCCCACTCTGGTTTATTGGTCATGCGAACGAACTGACCAGGCATCAGTGTGGCGAAAGCGGACGAAGCCATTCCAACGACCCTCCGGGCAAAACGGAAGTTTTCTAGCACCAATCGTTCCTTGGGGTAAGGCGAAATGACGGAACCGAATGCCAATCCTGCGGGTTCTTCACCCTCACTCCAGCTTGCCGAGCTGCTGGCCACCCGGCTCTGCCACGAACTTGCCGGGGTGAGCGGTTCGCTGCTGGGCGTGCTGGAGCTTGCCGCCGAACAGCCCGGCGCCGGGAACGAGGCGGTGGTGCTTGCCCGGGACACGGCCCATGAGCTCACCCGGCGGCTGCACCTTTTGCGCGCGGCATGGGGCGTTGCGGCATCCACGATGGATCGCTCGCAGCTCCAGGAACTTTTGGCGGGGGCGCCGGTGGGACGGCGCGTGCAGATCGACCTTTCCGGGCTGGACGAAGAAGCCAGCTTTCCGCCCCATATTGCGCGGCTGCTGCTCAACCTCGCGCTGCTCGGGGCGGAAAGCCTCTGCGGCGAAGGCCGCGCGGCCTTGCAGGGAAGCCCGGAGCTCGGCATTGTGACGACGATCGAGGGCCCGCGCGCGGCGTGGCCCGCGGCGCTGGCCGAAATGCTGATAGATCCCTGCTCGGCCTGGCGGAACCTGGAAGGGCCGCGGCAGGTGCAGGCGCCGCTGACCGCTTTGCTGGCGCAGGAAAGCGGGTTGCAATTGTGCTTTTTGTTGCCCGCGAGCGAGGCGGCGGGCCAAAAGCCGAGCCCGTTGTTTCTACGCCCCTTCGCTTCTTAACGCGCAAAGAACGGGTTCGTCTCGGCCTTTACGGTTTGTTGGCGGGTTGCTGGCAGGGTTGGGCGATGAGGAGGGCGATAAGCCCGCAACGCCAAGCCCCGAAAGAGTATGCCATGGACGATCTGCTCGCCGATTTTATCACCGAGACCAGCGAAAACCTGGCGGAGCTCGATGTCGCCCTGGTGAAGCTTGAGCAAGTGCCGGGCGATATCGCCACCCTCTCGCTTATTTTCCGGCTGGTACACACCATTAAAGGAACATGCGGGTTTCTCGGCCTCGCCCGCCTGGAGCGGGTTGCGCATGCGGCGGAAAACGTTCTGGGCATGCTGCGAGAGGGCAGGCTGACGCCGACGGCCGAGATTGTGAGCCTGATCCTGACCACGGCGGACCAGATCAAGCGGATTCTGGCCGGGCTTGCCGAGACCGGGCAGGAACCCGCGGGCGATGATGAAGCCTTGATTGCCGCGCTGAATGCCGCGGCGGCCGGCGAAAAGCCGCCGGTGACGGCCGCCGAACCCACCGTTGCCCCGGAAGCCGCCCTCGCGGCCGCCCCAGCCGCCGAAATGCCGGCAGCGCCGGCGGAACCGCCGCAGCCCCAACCGCAAGCAGAGCAGCCGCAAGCGCAAGAGCCGCAACCGGCGCCGGCCGAAGCAGCCCGGCAGGCTGCTCCGGTTGTTTCCCCCGCGGATAGCGCGAGCCCCGCCGAAGCCGCGCCTTCCGCGCAGACCATTCGCGTTTCCGTTGATGTACTGGAACATTTGATGACTTTGGTGAGCGAGCTGGTGCTGACGCGCAACCAATTGCTGCAGCTCGCCCGCAAGCAGGAGAATGCGGCTTTTTCCTTACCCTTGCAGAGGCTTTCGCAAATCACGTCGGAATTGCAGGAAGGCGTGATGAAGTCGCGCATGCAACCCATCGGCAACGCCTGGAACAAGCTGCCGCGGCTGGTGCGGGATCTTTCACACGAGCTCGGCAAAAAAATCGAGCTTGTCATGCACGGCGCCGAGACCGAGCTCGACCGCCAAGTCTTGGAACTGATTAAGGATCCGCTGACCCACATGGTGCGGAATTCGGCGGATCATGGCCTGGAATCGCCGGAAGAGCGGCGCGCCGCCGATAAGCCGGAGACCGGGCGCATCAGCCTCAATGCGTTTCATGAAGGCGGACACATTATTATTGAGGTGAGCGATGACGGCCGCGGCCTTTCGACGGAACGCATCCGTGCCAAGGCGCTTGCGCTCGGGCTTGCCACCGAAGCCGAGCTTGCGGCGATGTCGGAGAGCCAAATTCAGCGCTTTATCTTTCGCGCCGGATTCTCCACTGCCGCTAACGTCTCCGCGGTTTCCGGACGCGGCGTGGGGATGGATGTCGTCAAAACCAATGTGGAGCGCATCGGCGGCACCATCGATGTGAAAAGCGTGCCGGGCCTCGGCACGACCTTTACCATCAAAATCCCGCTGACTTTGGCCATCGTCTCCGCGCTGATTGTGGAAGCCGGCGGCGAGCGGTTTGCGATCCCACAAATCAGCGTGCAGGAGCTTGTGCATGCGCGCACGCACGGCAACGGAAACGAGGCCCAGCCGGTGATCGAACGGATCAACACCACGCTCGTCTTACGGCTGCGAAACCGGCTTCTCCCCCTGGTCGCGCTGAACGAATTGCTGCAGCTTGCGCCGTTTTCCATCGAAGAGCAAGCCCATTATTACGTGATTGTTGTCCAGGTCGGGGCAAACCTGTTCGGTATTATCGTCGATCGTATCTTCGATACGGAAGAAATTGTCGTCAAACCCGTTGCCGCGATCTTGCGTCATATCACCTTGTTTTCCGGTAACACGATTCTGGGCGACGGATCCGTGATTATGATATTGGATATAAACGGCATGGCACGCGCGATCGGCTTGAATGCGGAGGAAGAAAAATATTTGCAGGGCAAAATGCTCTCTTCCGAAACTGCGGTGGAAACGGAAAAAACGAACATGCTTCTCTTCCGTGCCGGAAGTTCCATGATCAAAGCGGTGCCGCTGGCGCTGGTGGCCCGCTTGGAAGACATTCCGCGCGAGCAGATCGAGCATGTTAGCGGCGGCAAGGTGACGCAGTATCGCGGCCAGCTGATGCCGTTGATCTCCATGCATGACCAAGAAAGCGAAGAACCCACCCAGGCGGTCTTGGTGTTTAACGACCGCGGGCGGATTATGGGTTTGATGGTGGATGAGATTCTCGATATCGTGGCCACCGAGCTGCGCATCGAACTCGGCGCCGCGCGGCCGGGTTTGCTCGGCACCGCCGTGATCGCCGGGCATGCCACCGATATCGTGGATATCAGCTATTGGCTCACTCAAGCGCACCAGGATTGGTTCTCCATCACCAAAGTAGAGCAGGCAGAGACGGCTGCGCGTCTGCTTGTTGTGGAAGATAGCGATTTCTTTCGCGACCTTATCGGCCCGATGCTGAATGCTTCGGGCTATCACGTCACCGCCGTTCCGACCGCCGTGCAGGCTCTGCGGCTGCGTGACGACGGGCAGACCTTTGATGCCATCATCTCCGACATTGAAATGCCGGAGATGGACGGCTTTGCTTTTGCCCGCGCCGTACGCGCCGGCGGGCCTTGGCGGACGCTTCCGATGATCGCGCTTTCTTCGCGCAGCAGCGATGCCGACAAAAACACCGCCCGCGAGTCGGGCTTTACGGATTATGTCGTGAAGTTCGACCGTGAAGCCCTGATTGCAAGCATCCGTCACTGTCTGGCGCGGCCGCCGGCGCCGGCATTGGCTGCCTGAACCGAAAAGGCCGCAAAAGCCATGGAGGCTCTTCCTAACTCGCCCGTTATTTCGCTGCCCGCTATGCAGAAGACTCAAACCACTATCCGGCAAGAAGAAACCGCTTTCGTCACCCTCAGCATTGCCGAGCAACTTTGCGGCATTCCGGTGCTTGGCGTACGCGACGTTCTAAACGAGCAGCAGATTACGCGTATTCCGCTGGCGCCGCCCGAAATCGCCGGCAATTTAAATCTCCGCGGGCGGATTGTCACCGCCATTGACGTTCGCCGCCGATTGCACCTTCCCCCCGCCCCGGCCGGCATGCGGCGCATGGCGGTGGTGGCGGAACGCGGCAACGAACTTTATGCGCTTCTTGTCGATCAGGTTCATGAAGTTTTGAACCTTTCCGCCAACGATTTCGAAAGCAACCCGCCCAACCTCCTGCCGAATTGGGCGGCCCACAGTGCAGGGATTTATCGGCTGAAGGATCGATTGATGATCGTTCTCGACGTCGCAAAGCTGCTTTCGCTGAGCGACCAGCGGCATTGAGGGTGCCATGACGGGCTCACAACGCTCCTGTTTGGTTGTGGATGATAGCCGTGTTGCGCGCTGCGTGGCACGGCGGATTTTGGAAGCGCACGGCTTTTCGGTTCGGGAAGCGGAAAATGGAAAAATTGCTTTAGAGGCATGCCGACAAGAAATGCCGGATTGCATTCTTCTTGATTGGAATATGCCGGAACTCAACGGGCTTCAATTCCTGCGAACCTTACACGGAGAATACGGCTCGGACACCCCGCCGGTGATTTTCTGCACCTCGGAAACCGATATGAAATACATCGAACAAGCGATCGCGAACGGCGCACAGGAATTTATTATGAAGCCGTTTGATGAGGAGATTTTAGTCGGAAAATTCCAGCAGGTCGGCTTGCTGTAACGAAATTGTTCTCCATTTCTGCCATGCCATTGCACGAAGACCCCATCCGTGTCGCGATTTGCGACGATTCCGCCGTGATCCGTGCCGCGCTCGGGCGGCTTCTCGATGCCGAAACCGAGATCTCCGTAGTGGCACGGGCAAGCAACGGCGAAGACGCCGTGCGTTTGATCCGCGAGAGCGCCGCTTCACGAAAGATCGATGTGCTTCTGCTCGACATTGAAATGCCCGTCATGGACGGGCTTCGCGCTTTGCCGCTGCTTCACGAGGCGGATCCGGACCTACAGGTGATTATGATCTCCACGCTGACCACCCGCGGCGCGGATGTTACGCTGCGCGCACTGAAACTCGGCGCTGCCGATTATATCACCAAACCGAGCGCTTCCGAAATCGCCGATGACTCCTTTCGTCGGGATCTTCTTAACAAAATTCGAAGTCTGGCCCGCTTACGCCGAGCGCGCGATAGGGCCCGCGTGCAACCGAACCCTCCCCGGCCGCGCCTCTCGCTTCGCCCTGCCCCGCTTCTGCCGCCGAAACTGCTCGCAATCGGGGCTTCCACCGGCGGGCCGCAAGCCTTGTTCACGTTTGTCGAGGCGCTTGGCCGAAATGTCCCCGTTCCGGTTGTTCTGACTCAACACATGCCGCCCTTGTTCACGGCCTATTTTGCCGAGCATTTGAGCAGGCTCGGCGGCATGGTCTGCAGCGAAGCACGCAACGGCGATGTGCTCGAACCGGGCCGGCTTTTGGTTGCCCCCGGCGAACATCATATGTTGATCGAAACGAACGGAACCCAGCAATTGCGCGTGCGTCTTTCGCAATCCCCGCCGGAAAATTTCTGCCGGCCCTCGGTGGATCCTATGCTCCGCAGCGCCGATAGCGCATGCCCGGGAAGAGTGCTGGTGGTGATGCTGACCGGCATGGGGCAAGACGGGCTTGCCGGAACGCGCCTGGTTGTGGAGCACGGCGGCGCGGCCATCGCGCAAGACGAGGCAACCAGCGTGGTCTGGGGCATGCCCGGGGCGATTGCGCAGGCCGGCCTTTGCCACGCAGTCTTGCCGCTTCGTGAGATTGCTCCATACGTCTTGCGGATGCTGCGCGCGTGAATTCCACAACGTATGAAATCATTGCGGAACTTTTGCGCGCGCGATCAGGGCTCGAGCTCGGCGCGGATAAACAATATCTTTTTGAAAGCCGGCTTACGCCCCTTTTGCGAGAAAACCAAATTCCAAATCTGGACGCGCTGGCCAACCGATTGTGCAAACCCTCCGCGGAAAACTTGATCTCGCGCGTGGTAGAATTGATGACCACCAATGAAACGCAATTCTTCCGCGATCGGTCGCCTTTTATCTTTCTCCGTTCCGCTTTGCTGGAGCTTCACGCCGCGCGCCCCAAGAACGCGAAAATTCGCATATGGTCGGCAGCAACGGCTTCGGGACAAGAAGCGTATTCCATTGCCATGACCATTGCGGAGATGCCGGAACTTAAGGATTGCGAGATCGAGATTTTGGGGACGGATATTTCGTCGGCGCAGATCGCGCGCGCGCAAGAAGGGCTTTATTCCCAGTTCGAAATTCAGCGCGGCCTACCTATGCAAATGCTTGCCAAATACTTTCGCAAAGAGCAGACCGGCTGGCGCGTGATCGAGCCGCTTCGCAAGATGGTGGAATTTCGGCGCTGGAACCTGTTGGAGGATCTCAAGCCGCTGGGCCTATTCGACATCGTGTTTTGCCGCAATGTCTTGCTCTATTTTGCGCCGAAAACGAAGCAGCAGGTGCTGGAGGCCATAGCGAGGCAAATGGCGCCGGACGGCGTGCTGTTCCTCGGCGGTTCCGAAACCGTGATCGGTATTACCGACCGGTTTGCGGTGCGAAA
>JAIMBF010000099.1 GCA_023511585.1 Terriglobia bacterium | reverse complement strand
GGGGTGGAGCAGCCCGGTAGCTCGTCAGGCTCATAACCTGAAGGTCGGAGGTTCAAATCCTCCCCCCGCAACCAAAATTGCTTCTCTTTCAATCGCTCCCGCAAACCCTGCATCCGTCCGAATTGGCGATTTTCGCCGGAGGACGCGGCGAGGATCCCCGAGCTTCTCAGGCAAAGGCAACGCGCTGAGGAAATGGGGTGCTCCCGCCGCGCCTTGCGCAAGAGGAACAGCGCGAGCACCCCAGACGCGCAGCTTTAGAAACAATGGGTGCCGTGGGTGACGGCGGCGCCGGCGCGCAAGGCGGCGGCAACCATCACCGCCTCGGCGATCTCGCTCTCCGTCGCGCCGGCTTTGCGGGCACGGTCGATATGGATCGCGATGCAGTACGGGCATTGCGTGGTGTGGGCGACCCCGAGGGCAATCAGCTCCTTGGTTTTGGCCGGCAGCGCCCCGGGCTTCATCGCCGCCGCATCAAAGGCGAGAAAGGCGGCCCAGGCCTCGGGGGCGTGCTTCTCAAGGTCTTTGAGGTGTTCGAGATTTTTCATGTCGTACATGGCGTTGCCCTCGGATGGGTTGAAACAGGCCCGCCCCGCAGGGCAGGTGAGAGAAGTCTAACGAGACGCGCGGACGGAAGCAAAACCCCCGAGCGCGAAGGATCGGCAATTTCCCGAGCCCTGGCCGGGGCGCCCTTCACCGACAACGGGCTCGGCTTCCGCGCGGTGATCGCGCAGTCGCGCCCGCGTCGGAGACGTGCTTTCTTAAGGCGATGAGAATGTCACGCGCTATGAACGGAGCCCCGCCATGCTGATGACCGCCGCCGACTATCGCGAGTCTCTCCGCCGCTATCAGCCGAGGGTCTTTATCAACGGCGCGCGGGTGGCGTGCGTCGCCGACGAACCGCTGCTCGAACCCGGGATCGCAGCCGTCGGCGTGACGTATGATTTTGCACACAGGCCGGAATATGTGCCGCTGATGACCGCGCGCCCCGACGCGTCGGACGCGATCATCAACCGTATGGTGCATATCAATGAGTCGACCAACGATTTGCTCGTCAAACTCGAAGCGATACGTGTCCTCTGCCGCACGGTCGGCTGCGCCCAGCGCTATCTGACGCACGATGCCCTGAACGCCCTTTTCCAGGCCACCAAGCGCGCGGATGATGCGCACGGGACCGACTATCACCAGCGTTTTCTCCATTATCTGCATCGGACCCAAGACGAGGACCTCACGCTCGGCGTGGCCATGACGGACGCCAAAGGCGATCGCTCCAAACGGCCAAGCGCGCAGGCGAACCCGGATGTTTACGTGCACATCAAGGAGCGTCGCCCAAACGGCATCGTGATCCGCGGCACCAAAGCCATCGTGACCGGCGCACCCTATATGCACGAATTTCTGGTCATGCCCTGCCGCACGCATACCGAAGACGATGCGGCTTGCGCGGTCTCTTGCGCGGTGCCGGTCGATGCGCCGGGCGTGACCATCATCGCCCGGCCGGCCGGACGCCCCGGCGAAGCGGCGGCGAAGTTCTCGGCCAAGTATGGGCAGTCGACGGGCGTGGTGGTCTTCGATGACGTGTTCGTGCCGCACGAGCGCGTGTTTCTGGCCGGGGAGACCGAGGCGGGCGGCTTCCTGACCACCGCGTATGCGACGCATCATCGGCATTCCTGCATCGCGGCCCGTGCCGGGTTCGGGGATCTGCTGATCGGGGCGAGCGCGCTGATGATCGAGGCCAACGGCCTGGATCCGGAACGCGATGCCCATATTCGCGCGGCCATGGTCGAGCTCATTACGATTACGGAAAGCTTTTACGCCTGCGGCGTTGCGGCCTCGGTTTACGGCAAGAAAGATGCGGCCGGCGTCGTGATGCCGGATCCGGTGTTTGCCAATATCGGCAAGCTGCTTCTCGCCACCAAAATTTACGACATGCATCGGGTTGCGCACGATGTCTCCGGCGGGTTGATCGTAGCGCTGCCCGGCCCCGAGGAAGACCATAACCCCGAGACCAAAGCCTCGCTCTTGGCCGTGCTTGGCGGGCGCGCCGATATTCCGGCGGAACGGCGCATGGAGGTTGCACGCCTGATTGAAGACCTGACCGCCTCGTATCAAGGCGGCTGGTATTCGGTGATTTCGCTGCACGGCGGCGGCTCGCCGGAAGCCATGAAGCGGGAAATCTGGCGCAATTATCCGGTTATGGAAAAGGCCGCGTTGGTGGAACGCCTGCTCGAGCGCGGGCTTTTGAACGAAGGCCGCCGCGTCTCCAAACAGCCGGACCGGTGCTGTGCCGCGGGCTGCGCGGCGCCTTTTCCCTCACCGCCGCGGGCGGCGTTCCAGCGCGAGGAAACCGATGAGGGCGAGAACCGCCAACCCGGCGAACCAGACAAGATCCGGAATTCCGGTTAGCTCCGGCAAACGCACGGAGCCGAGCGCGGCGATGTTGAGAATATGCGCTTTGACCCAATCGTAAGAGAGCGCAAAGAGCACCGCGCCGAACACCATGCCGAGCGCTCCGATGAGGGCATGCAGGCTGCCGGTGCCGATCGCGGCCAGCCCGCTGCCGGGGCAGTACCCGTAGGCGACCATGCCGATCCCGAACAGCACCGCGCCGAGCGCCACGCCAAGCAGATTCGCCGGTTTGATATGATAGGACGCAAGCCCGCCGGCGTGCAGGAAAAACACGCCGAGACCGCCGATGAGGATCGCGGTCAGCATCACCTTCAGAACGGTGAAGTCGCGAAAACGGAACTGGTTCACGATAACATTCGTATCCGTCACGCGCGCGCGATGAAGCAGCCAGCCGAAGATGAAGCCGAACAGCACGGCGCTGACGAGAAGCGAAGCGCCGCTCAAAGGGAATGGCATTTCGGATCTCCCCTGTTTGCAAAGCGCCCGTTGCCGAAAAGCAGCCGCGCGGTGGCCGCCCCGCTTGCCGCCATCACAATGGTGAAAAGCCAACTGGAAAGCGCGAGTTGCAGATTGCCGGAAATGGCATGCCCGCTGGTGCAGCCGTCGGCAAGCCGGGCGCCGTACATTTCGACGGCGCCGCCCGCGAACGCAACGGCAAATCGGCGAAAGACCGAGGGGCCGAAGCGTTCGCGCCAAACGCGCGGAACCGTCTCCAGGGAAAAGCGCCGGGTCGCAATCGCCGAGGCCACGGCGCCGAGCACGACACCGACCAAGAACAGCGTGCCGTAAGAAAGGCTCGGCGGGGTTTTGGCCCAATAGCTGTTGTGCCAGACGCCCTCGATACCGAGAAACGGGATGGCAGCAACGCCGGAAAAAGCCGCGAACGCCGTGGTGATGCCGAGCGGATCATCGGCGATCGCGAAGACCGCCCAGCTCAAAATTCCGATCCCGGCACCGGCCAGGTAGGGGGTCCAATCCACTTCCGAGCGGGTTATGACCCGCGCCGGCATCGCCTTGACCTCGGAGTGCACGTCTCACCTCCTCATCCGTTTGGAAACCGGAAATTCGCGGGGATGAAAATGGCAAACGGGGAGAGAGTGCTTTGCGCGAAGTCAAAGCCATGCCGTTTACCGCTGAAAAAAACCCGATGGCTGATGTGCGGAAGGTTCGGAAGTTGCGCCGGACCGGGATACCGAAGTGCTTGACATCGGACCTGATCCGTATACCGAATGGTACACTCTAGACCGATTGGTCTGATAAAGATCGCCACCGTTCGGAGGAAATTTTCATGTCCGCACCGCGCCCGCCCTTGCCGCCTTTCACCCTGGAAACAGCCATCCAGAAAGTCCGCATGGCCGAAGATGCCTGGAACACGCGGGATCCCGAACGCGTCGCGCTTGCCTATACCGAGGATAGCCGATGGCGGAACCGGGCCGAGTTCTTTCAAGGGCGCGAAGCGATTATCGCATTCCTCAAGCGCAAATGGGCCAAGGAGTTGGATTATCGGCTCATCAAAGAATTATGGGCGTTTCATGAGAACCGCATCGCCGTTCGCTTCCAATACGAATGGCATGACGATTCCGGCAATTGGTTCCGCGCGCACGGCAACGAGATGTGGGAGTTCGATGCCAACGGCTTGATGCGACGGCGCGAGGCCAGCATCAACGATGTGCCCATCAGCGCGGCGGAGCGGAAGTTTCATTGGCCGGCGGGGCCGCGCCCCGCAGACCACCCCGGGCTCACGGAGCTTGGGCTCTAGGCGTGCCGCGCGTGGTGGCCGAGCGGGAGGATGTTCTTCCCACACTGGCCGAAATCTTCCGCGAGCATGGTTTCGAAGGCGCAAGCCTTGCCGTAATCGTCCGGCGCACCGGCCTTGGGAAAAGCAGCCTTTATCATTTCTTCCCCGGCGGGAAGGAAGAAATGGCGGCGGCGGTGCTGAAGGAAATCGAAGCCTGGTTTGAGGCAAACGTCTTTTTGCCGCTGGAGAAGGAGGCCGACCCGCATCGCGCCCTGGAAAACATGCTTCACGCCGTCGAGGCCTATTTTCAATCCGGCCGCCGGGTGTGCCTGGTGGGTGCGTTGGCTTTGGGAGACGCGCGCGATCGGTTCGCGGCGCCGATCCGGGCGTATTTTGCGCGATGGCGCGAGGCGCTTGCCGAAGCGTTGCAGCGCGCGGGGCTGGCGCGTGCGGAAGCCAAGGACCTGGCCGAAGAGGCCATTGCCTCGCTGCAGGGGGCGTTGGTGCTGGCGCGCGCGTGGGATGATCCGGGGGCCTTCCGGCGCGCGCTGAACCGTCTGAAAGCGCGGGTGCCGGCCCGTGCTCGGCCGATGCATTCGGCGCGACGGTAGCGCCGACGAGGCTGAATATTCGCATAAGAGTGGGGCCTTGGTAGCAAAAGCGGTGCATGCGTATCCCAAATCTTCTGCGTCCATGAGCGCTCCGGGCGATTTGCAAATTCAGCATCGGCCTCTTGTTTTCCGCCTGCCATCGCTCCGAAAATCTGGTAATAGAGTGTTCAGCTGGCCGCAAAGAACCTGGTTTGATCGGGCTCTCACGGCCCCGCAACACGCGACCTGAGCAGGGAGGTGCATAGATGTCGAAAGTCATTTCTGATCCCCCAGAGGATCTCTCGGACCATCCCGCCCTGCAGCCTGACCATGCCGATCCCTTATCCGGAATCGATCCGGATATGGCACTCTGGGTAGATTATGACCCGGACACAGTGACTAAGTTGAGTGCCGAAGTTATCTATTCGTATGATGAAGGAAGAAGCATCGTCATTGCGGGAACGGTGCCGAGTTGGGGTTACATGGCCCGGATAGCCGTTCCCGCCGTGCTAAGGAAGCCCGGGCCGTTCCACCTGCGGGCTGGGTTGGTGTTGCGGAGAGGTCGGCTTGGGCTCGGGGTAGCCAACGATGCATGCACCAAATTCTACGACCAGACAATCATCGCTACGCCAGGGCAACACCTCGTGGAATTGCATACTGAGTGTGCCGATACGCCCGGAAATGTCGTCCTGCGCAGCGGCTCACCGGAAACCGCCGCGGTTGAGTTCGAACTGCTGTTTCTTCAATTTCAGCTGAGATCGTCGGAGAAGAGATTTAAACTCACGGTCATGCCGGAACCAAAGGAAGCGCATCCGGTATTTGAGAAATTCCCGCGTTGGACCGGCAAGATCTCCGGCTACCTCACGGCCAACTGGATAGGGGCATTGATTGACACCAGATTTACGTCGGGCGGAAGCCGAGTCACGACTGAGACCACAATTGCGCCACCATACCCACGGCCGGGCACAAACGGTGAAGAATATTTCGAATGGATTATTCTTCTCCAATCCGTTCTAGAAGCGCAGAAGAGTTTCACCATGGTGGAACTCGGCGCCGGCTATGGGCGCTGGCTGGTCAATGCCTGGCATGCGCTGCGGAGTATCGGCAAAGCCGACATCCCGCTGATGCTCATCGGCGTTGAGGCCGAGCCCGCGCATTTCGCCTGGATGCATGAGCATTTTCGAACGAACGGGCTGGATCCCGAGCGGCACCGCCTGATCAACGCGGCGGTGGCGCCGAGTGATGGCGTTGTGTATTTCACAACCGGGCATCCGAACGAAACTTACGCTCAGTCAATTGTCAACAGCCCCAGTGTGAGATTCTCGAAGTGGCCCGACATGAGCGTTCGCGAAGTTCCGGCAGTTTCTCTTCAGACCGTGTTGGATGGTGTTGGAGAGGTTGATCTTCTGGACATGGACATACAAGATGCCGAGGGCAATGTGGTGCACGCCTCCGCCAATCTCCTCGCGGAGAGAGTGAAAACCGTGTATATCGGCACCCACAGCGAGGAATCGGAGTACTTACTTCGGATTACGTTCAACCGGCTTGGATGGGTGTGCCGTTACGATTATCCGTGCCACCGCACTTCTCTTACCCCGTATGGACTGATTAAATTTCAGGATGGCGTGCAGTGTTGGGTCAATCCTCGTTTTGCATCGGAAGAGACACTCTTGCGGTTCGAGCAGCCGTGAGCGGAAGGCTGCCTAGCCCCCGCAGTTACGCGGATTATGTTGCCGCGTTCGACGCCAATTCTCCCGAATTCTATAACCATAGCCGTAAATAGCGTCAGCCCTCAAAGCGATTCGGAACATATTTCCCGATTGCTCCGGCCCGCAGACGGGTTTGCCTCATACCAAACGCAATGGGTGCCCCGGCGGTTGCCCAATGGTATCGGTGCGGACTTGGTAGGCTGACGATGGCCGGCCGAGGCGTCGGATTTTCGGGCGTATTGATAGCCGTCGAGTAATCCATTAAGCTGATGTAAAGTCGGGGTTGGATAAGTTTTTAAACGATTAGGACCATCGATGGAACTCATTCGAAAAAGGCCAACTCCGGTTGTTCAATACATTGCAACCCGGATTGAGAGGTTCACCCTGATCGATGTGGGGTGCAGCGGCGGGTTGGATGCGGCCTGGCGAGATTTCGGCCCGCGATTACAAGCCTTCGGATTTGATCCGAATATAGAAGAGATCGAACGCTTGAGGCGCTTGGAGAGCAATCCGCAGGTCAAATACATCGCCGGCTTTGTTGGGAAAAAGAGCGGGAATTTTTGGCGACGTAACCCCACTACCCGCATCGCATACTTTCGAACGGCCCAAGTTCGTGAGAAGGGCGAGTACACTCTGCCCCCGGTAAGAAACATAACGCAGGAACCGCCGTTGCCGCCGCTTGAACCATCGGACGACGCCATCCATTTGCCGGACTTTTTCCAATCCGAAGGGATTGCGGACATCGATTTCATTAAGATCGATGTTGACGGTGCAGACTATTACATCCTCCATTCCCTCAAAGACTCTTTGCGGGACCTACGGGTTCTAGGTGTTATGGTGGAAGTCAACTTTTTCGGCTCGGAGGAGCCGGATCATCATACTTTCCACAACACCGATCGGTTCCTGCGCGCGCGCGGCTTCGAGCTCTTCGGGCTAACCGTGCGCCCCCATTCCTCGGCCGCTCTACCCTGGCCGTACTCTTATAATTTTCCAGGCCGAACCACCGGCGGCCGCCCTTACCAGGGCGATGCGCTGTATCTTCGCGATTTCGGCTGGAAGCTGAAGGAGGCCGACCCGGCCGATTACTCCCCGGCCAAGTATGCCAAGCTTGCGGCGCTGTTTGCTTTGTTTAACCTGCCGGATCAGGCTGCAGAAACGCTCTTGCGGTTCAAGCCGCAATTGGCGGAGGTGCTGGATGTGGACAAAGCCTTGGACATGCTTGCGCAACAGATCCAGGAAGGCCAGCCCAACCCCCGCAGTTACGCGGATTATGTTGCCGCATTCGATGCCAATTCTCCCGAATTCTATAACCATATCAATAAATAGCGTCAGCCCTCAAGGCAATTCGGAACATATTTCCCAATTGCTCCGGCCCGCAGACGGGTTTGCCTCATACCAAACGCAACGGGTGCGCCGGCGGTTGTCCAATGGCGTCGGTTCTCCGTTCTCGCGAAACTCCGTTTGAACAAACTTTCTGAACGAAGTTCAGCACGGCGCTAACGCAAATAGGGCCGCAGTCCTTCCGCCCAGATTTGGGCGATTTTTGCATAAGATTGCGGCCTGGGATGGGCGGGATCGAAAAAATCCTTGTGAAAATCCTCGAGCGAGGTGGTGCGCATGGCGGCAAACCAGTCAAAGAACGGAATTTCTCTTTCCTG
>JAIMBF010000098.1 GCA_023511585.1 Terriglobia bacterium | reverse complement strand
TCGGCCTGAGGCGCGATCCGCACCGTGAGCACCCCCTCGCCGGCGAGATACCGGAGCGCTGCGGCAGCCATGGCAGAAAGCTTGGCGCGCGGGGCGAAGGAAGCGGCGTCGGCCTCTTCTTGCGCCGTGCCCACGACCTCGAGCAGCGCACCGATATGCGCCTCCAGAATGCCGGCAAGCAGGGCCGCTTTGTCAGGGTAAGCGCGACGGAGGCTCGCGGGCGAAATCTCCATATGCCAGGCGATGCGTGCAAGCGAGGTTTGCGCCACGCCGCGCGCGGCGAAGAGCGCAAGCGCTGCTTGGCGCACTTTCTCCTGCCGCTCGGCACGCGCTTGGGCGAGCCGATCTTTGCGGAGCGCCTCAAAATAGGCCGGGCCGTCATGGATGAGGTGATCGTAACGTTTCCAGGCGGGCTCGGGCTTGCGGCGCGGCTTGACCAGCGCGGCGGGTGTCTCCTCCGCCGGCAGCGCTTCCTCCGCCGGCATCGGCGGCGTTGGCATTTCTAACGCCGCTGTGTCTGCATCGAATGAGTGCAATTGAGTCATAACACCAATATGGCACAATTCACATCCGGGCACAAGAGATATGTTAGGATAATAAACTAACAGACCCTTCGACATTCCATCTTTCCCCGCGTCGCACTTGCCGAATTGGTAACGGCGCAAAGCAAACCCCCCGCCGAAGCGGGGGGTTTGGAGCTCTCCTTCCATGCCGGCCCGAACGGAACGTCCTTCCCGACGGGATTTTCGTGAATGCACCCTGAAGCCGGGCGCAAAGCGGGCCTTGAAGGGGGATGCTCCGTCGCGTTTGATGGCAGACGGTATGGTGCCCACAAGGCGGGAAGCGCCTGCCCGTCGCTCCGTTCAGCCTCCCACGATTCTCAAAAGTTGCCTGGTAAAAGCGCGTTCGGCGAAACCCGAGGCGAATGCAATAACCATCAGGGCGCGCGGATCATCCGGGTTGAGATTCGCGATGGAGAAGAGATTGGAGTGGTATCCAAGTGTAACAACGAGAGCGAGGGAGGCTCCGACGAAAGGCCGCAACAACAAAAGAGCATTATGAAGGTATATTTCGCCGCCTTTTGTTCCGAGCGGTTCGCTTATTTTGATTCCACTTACCAGCCCCCCAAGTGCGCCAAGAACCGAAAGAAGTAGCAGGAAGAGGGGTCGGGACTCATAACACTCCTGCTCCATCGGGTGCAGGAATTTCGGAGCTACGCAAATAACAAAAATGACAAGGGGCACAATCACTGCACCCATGCTGAAGAGACGCCTGCGTACCTCGTTGATGTTACGCCAATGATTCTGCGCGGCTAAAGCGGCGGCGTGAGAAAGCGATGCAAGGCGGCAGCGAAGCTCGATTCCCTTTGTTTTTAACGTTCCCTCTTTGATTGCCTGAAGGAAGTCGCTACGCAGCTTTTCAACTTTATCCCGATAATCCCTTTTTTCCTCTTCGGAATGCGGATACGTAGTAAGATCATAGACAATCTCTTCATAAAGGGTACACAGCAAACACTTCATATCTGCACACTTCGTCTCCGCACACTTCATCGGCGAAGAGTTCTTCGGCGTAGAACCCTTCACCGCAGCATCCTTCGGTGTAGAATTCTCCGCGCTGGGATCCTTCGGGGCAGAATCCTTCGGGGTAGAGTCCTTGGGTATAGACTCCTCTGCGGTAGAATCCTTTGGGGCAGGCTCCTCCGGTGCAGAATTTTCCGGGGTAGAATTCTTCGGAGTACAATTCACCGGTTTACAGCTCATCGGTGCAGTACAACAGAATATATTTCGTAAGTTATTTAATTCGGCCCATGCGAGGTCGTATTTCGGATAGGATATACAACACAAAATTCGGTTTTGCAGGGCCTCTTGAGCACGATCAATTGCCTGACCAAGCTCCTTAGCTTTGTCCTGAAAACACATATCGATGATCTGTTTGTAATACTCCGTACGCGCCCATGCGAGCTGGTAATCGGGGGAAGCCCAGCCAAGGAGAGGCCCCCTGCACTTCCGCCGTTTGCACTTCTGCTGATTCGCTCCCGGCGCCTGTTGAGCTTGTTGCGCTCCCGGCGCCTGTTGAGTTTGTGACGTCATTTTCTTCGCTCCTCCTTTTTTATTGCCTTGCCATCGGAAACCGATCGGCTATTCCTTTGTTGCTGCGGCCTTGCGAAACAGCGTTTGCGGAAACGGCACGGGCGTTGCGATATTCTCTTTCCGTCTATAAGAGCGGCCTGCCGGGAAATGTTTCGGCTTGGGTTGCCTAGAGCCAGGTTAGCCCGAGATCCCATTTGCCGCGCAGGCGCCCTAGCCGGGAAAGCATGGCTGACCGCATTGCCGAGAACGCTAGAGCGAACCCCGGCTGATCGCAATAGCATAAGCGCCCTAATCGATCGAACCTGGGCGTTGCGCGATGGCGCGTCCGGCGCTCTTCCTCGTTACGAAACAGATGATAACTATTCTCTCCGGGTTGCAGGCAAGGTTGAAGATTTGGACCGTCCACGGCCGATATTGATGAGTGCCTGAATATCCCGGTTACGATAGCCCTTTTCCAGTAAAGCCTTTACGATACGCTTTTCTTCGGCCGTCAGTGCACCTTTCTTGTTTCTCTTGGCCACCGGATTTCCCCCGCTTCTCTCGTGCGCGAATGTTGCGAACAATACCGTTTCGCCCTGATCATTGGCCTTTGGCAACGCTTATGGGATCAGCACCGAGGGCTGATTGAAGAACATGATGAAGAGCATGATGAAACGAAGCAAGGCTGAAGAGCGCAAGGCCCTGCGCGATGCCGATCGGCTTGCGCAGAGGATGGCGTCAATCCGCGCGTGGCGGCGCTTCATCCGACTTCATACACATCGATGAACACCTGCTCCGGCCCCCGCGCCGCGGCGCAGATGAAGAGCCGCTCGCTGAGCCAGCGATGAGGGCCGAGAGGCGCTTCGAAACGGATATGGCCGCGGAAGTAATAGAGCCGGGGATCGACCGTCTCGCCCCGCGCCAAACGTTCAATGACCTCGCCGGGGCCGGTGCGCAGCGCCCGATTGGTCACCCCGATCAGCGTGCCGTCCGCGGTGCGGAGCGTATAGCGCGCGGTGAGATGAACAAGCGCGGCGCGTTCGACGATTTGCCAATCCGCCCCGAAGGCGGGCACTTCGCCGGAAAGCCGCGGCCCCGAGAATGTCCCGCCGAGAATGGGGATGATCCGCCGCCGCCCTTCCGGCAGCGGCCCGCCCTCGATCGGCGCCCCCACCGCAACCGCGATGCGAAAGGCGAAATCGAGCGAAGGCAAGGGTGGGGTAAGCGAGATTGACATTTCGGTTATTCCTCAACAGGGCGAAGGAGCGTTTATCGGCGGAGCAGTTTGGCCCAAATTTCGTTTTGGATTAAGAAAGAGGAGAGGGGTGATCTATACGCGCGGGTTCCCTCGTTTGCGCCTTAGCCCGCCGCCGCTGCGCCGCCCGGCTTGGCGAGGAAAAGGCAGAAGGGGCCCGCTCCCGTCTCCTTTGCGCGGGGGTTGGCAATCGCCGCGGGATCAGGCCAGGGGTCCGGGACCTTGGAATCGAAGCGATGGCGGAGGAAGAGATAGGCGTCGACGATCGAAGCGGCGAAGCGGTACTCCGCCTTTGGCTCTGGTGTGGCGTGAATGATATCGGCCTTATCCCACGATACATTCCACCCGCGGCGGCTAAGCCAGCCTTTATGGCTGCGCAGAGCTTTGCGATCCATGAGGGTCGGCTCGCCACGTTTGTTGGCCTTGGGGTTATTCCGGAAGCGTTCGTATTCCGCCTGAAGGCGGGGACGCAGCTCGTCCAGATGTCCTCCCTCGGCGAAAAGTTTGGTCACATAGATTGAATTGTTTTCTTCTTCATGATCGCGTCCGCGCCTCTGCCCTTTTTTATCTATCGGGATATCGAGCGGCGAAGGGCCGCCGAGGAAGATTGGAAGATTGTGTGTCTTGCAGAACGTTTGGAACACGTTATAGAATGCGGGCCATTCACCCCCCACGCGATGCCCTGTCCCGATCATCACTCCGGGGCTGTGAAGGATTGGCCACCAACGGTTGACTTGTTCCTCCACCTTCGCCTCGTCGTCGCCCTCTCCGATTACCACCACCTCGGGCGCAAGGCGCAAATGCTTCAGCGTGTCGACGAGCTGTCCGTTGTCCTCGGGAGCGGGGAGGACGATGTCGGAGAGTCCCTCCGCCTCAACGCACGTCATGACCCGCTGGAAGGCGGGCGAGAGGCCGGATTTCAGGTGCGTGGCGCCCGGCGGCTCGGATGTTCTCCCTTCCACGGCCAGCAGCACCGCCTTTCCTGCCCCCCTTAGCGCCCGGAGCCGCTCGGCGATGGAGAGCAGCCGTGAGAGATCCCGCTTCGTGTCGGTCACCCCGAGCAGCACGACAAGGTCCGGCTCGAGAGCGTCGATCGCCTGGCGGAGATAAAGCACATTCGGCACAGCCTTGCTGGGAAGGGAGGCGAAGGGATCATTCCCCTGCCACAGCGCCTTAATGAGCTTCGTACGCAGAGTCATGTCTCTGTTCTCCCATAACTTTCCTGGACTTTCCCCTCACCCGGTAGCCGGAGCGGTATTTGCCGGCCGCAAATTCGAACGGTCACTAGGCTGTGCCCCGTGAAAAAATCGTCGATAGCCCGCCGCACCTCGGGTGACACCCAATTGTAACACAATTATGCCGATGAAGAGCCCCCGGCTTGAGGAGCCGACAGGGGCGGAGATCGCCCCTCAACGAAAAGTAGTTGTGCCCGGCATGGAGGGGAGCGACGTCGGGGCAGATGTGGTGGGTCTCCAAAAGGCCGGCATGAACTGCAGTTGTACGTTCAATGACCTCGCTCGGGCCGATGAGAAAGCCGGAGTAGGATGGGCGGGCCGGGCGACGGCGTTGGTGTTCCTGACAGCGGCTCGGCAGTGCCGAGAGGCTACAAGAGCGACATAGTGCCCTGCATCATGCCGCAATCCACAACAGAGGACAAAAGAAATGTTAGTTTAACAAACGCAACCGTTTCGCCCCGCTTGACCAACGAACTCTTACGGCATGCGCCCCTTTCCGGCAACGCTGCGGCTTACGGCGGCAAGCCGCAGCGTCGCCATGGTGAAAGGCTATATCGCTCTCTTTTGTCAGCCGAGAAAATCAAGCAAAATCTTGTTAAACTTCTGGGGGTTCTCCATGAACATGAAATGGCTGCCACCCTCCGATTCATCAAAAATATGAACCTGAGCGTTGGGAATCTGGCTTGCAATCCACTGCTGCGAGCGCGGATTAAAGATACTTTTCTGACCGCTAAATACGATTGTGGGCACTCTGATCCTCACGATCACGTCCCGCCAATCTTGGCAGCAATGGTCGATGAGGAGCGTGGCCGCCGGTTTGCGCGGAAATTTCAGGTTCTGCTGGACTACCCAATCGAGCTTCTCGGCAGGGAAGGATTTGGTGAAGAAAGCGTTTTTGACCAAATCCTCCGTCTTTTTCACTCCGTCCGGTCCGGCCAAAGCCGTTGCCTGGTCGTAAAGCGATTGCGGAGTGAATACGGTTCCGGCAACAGCCTTTTGGTCGTCAGACCATCCGGGCCACGCCACCACAGTGGGGGCCTGATCAATGACGATCATGCGGGTAAATCGATCGGTGCCAAAATGATCCCAATAGCTCCAGATCACGGAAGAACCGAGCGAATGCCCGCCAAGTGCTACTCCTTCGAGGTTTAACGCACCGAGAAACTCATGCAAATCTTGTGCGAGCCGAGCCATTCGGTAACCCCAGGGAGGCTTGCTCGAGTCTCCATGCCCGCGCATATCGACCGCAATCACTCGATGACGCGCGGATAGGCCGTTCAGCTGATCCACAAACATCGCAGCGGTCTGCGACCAGCCGGGAATAAGCACGATGGGCGGGCCGCTGCCGGCTTCCAAATAGTTGAGGTTGGTGCCGTCCGTAAGCGTCACGGTTCCTTGCGTGATTGTTGAATTCCCGCCGGCCGTTGCTTGCCCTGCGAACAGTACCCCCGCTCCTGCCGCTGCCGAGCCGAGCAGAAATTCACGCCGTGCCGGTCCCTGAACGCGTTTGTCGTTGTTTTGCTCTTCATCAATGGCAACCATTTCGTTCTTCCTCCTTTTCGGTGCCAACTCTACCGAGTTGATTTTCAACAGACGCCGAGCATGCAGCCTGCAGTTGCATACGATACGGCGTTACAACTATCGGAAACTTCGCATGATCGGGGCGGCATCGGTCGCAATGGGAATGACTTCAAAAACCGCATTGTTGCGCTGCGGCACAATACCGATGCGCCGCCGCAGAACGCATTCGAGTAAGCTCCATTAGCAGCGCCGATAGCTATTATCCTCCTTCTTTCGTCTTGCCGGGCTCAAACCGCAAAGCGCATTGACTTCGTGTTTATTGCGCGCAATTGATATATCGTCCGACAGAGAAGTCTTTAGCATCCGGCGCAATAATTTGGCGTTTGATGCACGGTTCTCGAGCGATGCAGGTGAGCGAGCTTACCCCCATGCGGTGCACGGCTTGGAATACGGCGGAAGTCGAGCAGTCGCAGCGATTTGATTTCTATCGCTCCGCTTTATGCGACTCCTTTGCCCATCTTACCCCGCACAAATTATCGGAAGAGGGCAATTTCTTTGCGCTCGTTGAGCATTGGAGCGGCGATTGCGGCGAGTTTACGCGCATGGTTACCTCGACACATTGTGTCTCACGAACCCGAAGAGACATAGCCAAGGGCCCAGACGATCATCTTTATTTGAATTTTATTGAGCGCGGGGAAATGGAGTTCGAGCAGTTTGGCTCTCGGTATTTGTTGCGCCCCGGCGATTTGGCCATGGTTGACAACGCTTATGTTTTCCAAGCGCAAAGCAATGCGCGCGATGTCCATCGACATTTGGCGTTTCGCATAGACCGGCAAGCCCTCCGCGGTAACGCAGCCGACATCACGCAGCGCTTCATCAAACACGAACTGACGCCTGCTCTGAGGCAGACTTTGGCTTACCTCTGCCGAGCCAACCAAGCATGGACCGCTGAGCATTTGGCAAGGGTTGTCGCTGCAGTTCGAAGCCTGACCTTAACGATAGTGTCTGGGCATTCCGAGGTCGAGGCGCATCGAACCGCGATCCTGGATCGTATCAAGATGTTGATCTCCGCCGGAATGAGCAACCCCGAATTTTCACTCGATGAGGTTGCCAGGTCTCTGAAGATGTCGCGTCGTTCCGTCCAAAAATACCTGCAAGCGAACAATTTAAGCTTTTCAACGATGTTGCTCGACGCGCGGCTTGAGCAGGCGCTTTTGATGTTCTTGAGGTCAAACGGACGCGTCTGCATGGAAGAAATTTCCTTCCGTTGCGGGTTTGGCGAGCTATCCACATTTTATCGCGCATTCAAGGCTCGGTTCGGAGTGCCCCCGGCAGCCTACCGAGATCGATTGCTCAATCGCTCCTGAGCGCAGGATGGTATGCGCCGAAAGAGCGCACCGGCTTTCATGATTATTAGCTTGTGTTCGTCACCGTGCGCCGGAGCAAGCCGGAAGCGGACCGCGATGAAGGCAGCCCGTAAGCCCTCAATAGTTCCACTGATAGATCAACCCGAGCGCGTTTGCCCCCGGGCCGCTTCCCGCGCCCGCCTGCAGCTTCAGACGCTTGGAGAGATCGATCTGCACTTGCACGGTGCTGTAGTTTCCGCCGCTCACACTTTGCTGGGCGCCGACATAAACCCCCGGCGCGACATATCGGCCGGCCTGCAATGTCGGCGCAAGGGCGCCTTGCGTTGCCGAAGCAGTACCCGCGGTTGCGCCTGTCGGAACCCCGCGCGTGCCGATGCTCAGCCGATCAAGTCCGAGCTTGCGACGAATATCGTTCATGACATCACCCCCGCCGTTACCGGAAAGCTGTGCCAGCCCAGCCGCAAGCGAAGCGGCCTGAAAGGGGCTCAGCGTTGCCGCCGGTTGGCCGAACAGGAGAAGCGCCATGATCGTGTCTTGCGGCAAAGGCGGCGTGCTGCTGAGCGTGATTTTCGGATCGCTGGCATAGCCGCTGATGCGCAGCGTCGCGACGGCGTTTTCGTAGGTTGTCACGGATGTTGCCACGAAATTCAGGAACGGATCGATACCGTGCGCGCCGGCAAGGCTATCGGTTCCGTTGAAGGACACTTCGCCGCT
>JAIMBF010000097.1 GCA_023511585.1 Terriglobia bacterium | reverse complement strand
CGCCCCGCTAATCCTCGCGGTAAATGCGCTCCATGCGCTCGTGCCGCTCCTGCGCTTCCAGGGAAAGGGTGGCAATCGGCCGCGCCTCCAGGCGCTTGATGCCGATCGGCTCCCCGGTCTCTTCGCAATAGCCGTAGGTGCCGTTATCGATGCGCTGCAAGGCCTGATCGATTTTCGCAATCAGCTTGCGTGCCCGATCCCGGGTGCGCAATTCCAAGGCCCGATCGGTTTCCACCGACGCGCGATCGGCAATATCGGGCTCGGTGATTCCGCCTTCCGAAAGACTTGCCAAGGTGCCGTTTGCCTCCCGCAAAAGCTCCGCGCGCCAGCGCAGAAGCTTTTGCCGAAAATATTCGAGCTGGAGGGGATTCATGAACTCCTCGTCCTCGGAAGGACGATAGTCGGGTGGTAACGTAATCAACATTTCGCTCGGTCCTCCCCTATCGCCTGCGGAGGCCGGGCGTTCGCCGGTCCGCATCCCCGGGGAAACGTCACTTAGCCGGGGCATAAATTCCGCGGGCTTATAACCGCCGAGCGGCAGCTCGCCAAGAGCAATCCGGCATTGCCATTATGTTTTCAACGCACTGACACAAAAGCTTTTTTTATGCTGCATCGCAGCGACGTTTGGCAAGTTCCACATGTGCGCGCAAAGAAATTTGCGTGATGAGATCCGCAAGGACAGGATCCGCCGGAATCGGCATCGTCGCAAGCAAATTCTTGATCTTTTCCAATGCCGCGGCCTCCGCTTCCGGCTCCGCCAAGAGCGCGCGCTGCAACGCCAGCAGTGCCGCCAGCATCTTTTGCCCATACCGCATGGCGTTTTGATCGGCGGTGAACTCCTGCTCTTCTTCTTGCAAAGCAAGAAGGCCGTCCACTGCATCCACCAATGAGGGAGCGGCCGGGGCGATCTTTTTGGCCTCTGCCTGCGATGGCACCGAGAACGCGCCGGCTGCCCGGCTTCGGCGCGAACTCGTCGGCCCCACTTGCCCCACCCCGACGACGCCGCTGACCTCGATCATGCATCCGGCTCCTTTTTCCTGATCCTTTCCGCCGCCCGGCACTTCCTGCCGAGCGCGAGGCCCGCGAAACGCCCGCTTTTCCGCAAAAAGCGTCGGCACGGCATTTGCGTTCCCTTTACCAACATGCGGGATAAACGTTGATAGGCTGCTACCGGGAAGGACCGAACGTGCGGGCTTTCGTGCACAGACTCGCCATTATCATCGGTATCGTCTTGGCTGCCGTGCTGACGGCACGGCCGATTGAAGCGCAAATCCGCATCAAAGACATCGCCGATGTGGAAGGTGCGCGAGACAATCAGCTCGTCGGCTACGGGCTTGTCGTCGGGCTCAACGGCACCGGCGATAACCTGATGAACGCGCTCTTCACCCGCCAATCCTTGGTGGGCATGTTGGAACGGCTAGGCGTGAACACACGCGACCTTGAAAACAACTTGATGACCAAAAATATCGCCGCGGTGATGGTCACGGCCAATCTTCCGCCCTTTGTGCGGAACGGCGAGCATATCGACGTCACCGTTTCCAGCCTCGGCGATGCCAAGGATCTTACGGGCGGCACGCTTATGGTGACGCCGCTGCTTGCCGCCGATGGCGAGGTTTACGCCGTCGCCCAAGGCGCGTTGGTGACCGGGGCGATTGTTGCCGCCGGCGCGGCGCAGAAGGTGACACGCAATATCCCGACGACGGGCCGGATTCCGAACGGCGCGACCATTGAACGCGAGGTGCCGTTCGATTTTGCCAATCTGCGCACCTTGCATCTCGGCCTGCGCAACCCCGACCTGACCACCGGCGAACGGATCGCCGCCGCCATCAACCGTACTCTGGGCGGCGGCGTTGCTCGGGTCAGCGATATGCGAACCGTTACGCTCGATCTCGGCGGCAGAGACCCGGTCGATACCTTGGCGCGCATCGAGGATCTTACGGTGGTGCCGGATTCGCCCGCCGTTGTGGTGATCGATGAAGCGACGGGAACCATCGTGATGGGCGCAAATGTGCGAATCAGCACGGTGGCGATCGCACAGGGCAACCTCACCATCCGGGTCACGGAAACGCCGCAGGTCAGCCAACCCGGGCCGCTGTCCGGGGGGCAAACCGTCGTCGTGCCGCGCACCAATGTCCAAGTGGGCGATGATCGAAACCGCAAGCTTGCCGTTCTGCAATCGGGCACCACGCTTCAGGATCTGGTCAGCAGCCTGAATTCGCTCGGGGTCGGGCCGCGCGACATGATCACCATTTTGCAATCGATCAAGGCAGCAGGCGCTTTGCAGGCGGAGCTTAAGGTGCAATGACCGCGCCCGCGATTTCATCGGCATTGGTCAATGCCGGCGCCGTGCCCGCTCCCGCCGCCAAGTTGTGGAAAGCGGCGCAAGATTTCGAAGCCATGGCGCTTGGCCAAATGCTCTCGCCCATGTTTGAGACCGTGGATATCGCGCATTCGCCCTTTGGCGGCGGCGATGCCGAGGAAACCTGGCAGGGTCTGCTGGTCTCCGAAATGAGCAAGATGATCGCAAACCATGGCGGGATCGGCCTCGCGCAGCCGGTCTATCAGGAATTGCTGCGCTTGCAGGAAAGTGCCAATGCCGCCCCTGCCCCCGCCCCCGCTTCTGCCGTTACCGCCATGCCGCTTTCTCTGCTCCCGCCCCAGGCTTCGCTTCCAAAGGTCATGCCATGAACGCCGCCTTGCGTGCCGGAACGGAACTCGCGGACCTCTTGGCCGCTGAAAACGCCGCTTTGCAGGCGCTCGCGCTTTCCCGTGCGGCCACGTTTGCCGAGCGGAAAGCCGCGGCGCTTTCTACGTTTTCCGCCGCTTTGCAGACGGAAAGCCCGGAGCGGTGGAGCGCCGCCGAGCGTGCTTCCGCTTATGCGCTTAACCAAAGGCTCGCCGCGCTTGTGGAAGAAAACAAGCGCCTGCTGGAGCACGCCATCAAGGTGCAAAACCGGATCCTGGAAATGCTGGCACGCATCGTGCCTCGGGCACTCGGCAACCAGGCCGCCTGTTACGGCGCGCGCGGCCGCATGGCAGCCGCGCCGATGCAGCCGGTGGCGCTCTCCGCCCGCGCCTGAGCGGCCTGCTCTCTGCCTGCTTCTTCCGCTTGCCCGGCAGATCCTGCCGGGGCAGGATGAGCACCATGGAAGAAACGGTGCTGGATGTGCGTTATCTGCGCTGCCCGCTCCCTGTTTTGTGCGCGAACCGCAAGCTGCGCACCATGGCAGGCGGCGAGCGGCTGCGCGTGCTTGCCACGGATCGCTCGGCCGTTGCCGAGTTTCAGGCCTATTGCCGCGAAAAAGGCCATGCGCTTTTGGCCTGGAGCGAGGAATCCGGAGTCTTCAGCTTTCTCATCCGCCGCCGGCAGGACGGGCCATGACGGTTGCGCTTTTCACCCATACCGCCTGCTTGGAACACGATCCCGGCCCTTATCATCCGGAGTGCCCGGACCGGCTGCGGGCCGTGCTTCAGGCACTGGAAGGCCGGGATTTTACGCCGCTCCTCCGCGAACGCGCGCCGAAAGCCACGAAAGAACACCTCACGCGCGTGCACCGGCAAGACTATGTGGACGCAATCCTCTCGATCCGCCCCGAGCCCGGCCGGTATGTGCCGCTCGATGCCGATACACTGATGAGTGCGGGCAGTGCTGAAGCCGCCCTGCACGCGGCAGGCGGGGCCGTTGCCGCGGTGGATGCGGTCATGGAAGGCTGGGCGCGCGCAGCCTTTGTCGCGGTGCGCCCGCCCGGGCACCATGCCGAACCGCGCGCCGCCATGGGCTTCTGCCTCTTCAACAACGCGGCCATTGCGGCTTTGCATGCACGCTCCCGATGGGGGCTGCGACGTATCGCCGTCGTGGATTTTGACGTGCATCACGGCAACGGCACGGAAGCGGTTTTCGCCAACGATCCCGAGCTCTTTTACGCCTCTTCCCACCAGCATCCGGCGTATCCCGGCACGGGCATGGCCCATGAGAGGGGCATTGCCGGCAATATCATCAATGTGCCGCTGCCGCCCGGGACCGACGGCGAGCGCTTTCGGGCGGCCTGGGAAACGCGCATTCTTCCGGCTTTGGCCGGTTTTGCGCCGGAACTCCTGATCGTTTCCGCCGGGTTTGACGGGCACAAAGCGGATCCGCTGGCCCATTTCCGCCTTGAGGCCGAAGACTTTGCCTGGCTCAGCGAAAGGCTGGTGGAGCAGGCCGAAGCCAGTGCGAAAGGAAGGCTGGTGTCCGTGTTGGAGGGCGGCTACGACCTCCCTGCCCTCGCTGCCTCCGCGGCAGCGCATGTGCGTGCCTTATTGCGCTACTAAGCGGAACAAGCGCCGCAAACCGTTGGGGAAACTCGCTAAATCGGCTCGTGCGGACTCGGAAATTCCACGTCGCGATGCACATGCACCGAAAGCAGCACGCCGAAGCCGAACATCGCGGTGAGCATGGCGGAGCCGCCATGCGAAATTAACGGCAAGGGAACACCGCCCACCGGAATAGCACCCATCACCATTGCCAAATTCACAAACCCGTAAAGAAAGAAATTGGTGCCGATCCCGATGGCAACCAGCCTCCCGTATTGATGGCGGCAGCGCAACGCCATCACCAGGGTGCCGAAAACCACCAGCACCAAAAGCCCGATCAAGGAAACGCCGCCGACAAACCCGAATTCCTCGGCAATGGTGGTAAAAATAAAATCGGTTTGCTTTTCGGGCAGAAAATTCAGCTGTGCCTGGGTGCCGTGCAAAAATCCCTTGCCCCACATTCCGCCCGAGCCAAGCGCAATTTTCGATTGCAAAATATTGTATCCGGCGCCGAGCGGATCCGTCTCCGGATGCAGGAAAGTCATAATTCTCTGGCGCTGATATTCGTGCAAATGATGATACGCAATCGGCGCTGCTGCAACTAAGGCCAAGGCAATCACAACAAACTTCCAAATTCTAACCCCGGCCGCAAAGAACATAATCCCGCCTAATAAAGCGGTGACGATCGCCGTGCCCAGGTTGGGTTCCTTCAGAATCAAAAAAACGGGCAAAGCGACTGCAATGGTCGGCGGCAATAGGAAAAGAATGCTGCGGATCCGCTCATAGGATGCGCGATGAAACCAAGAGGCCAAGGCAAGAACGAGAAAAATTTTCATCAACTCGCTCGGTTGCAATTGCAGACCGGCAATCTCCAGCCAACGCTGCGCGCCTTTGCCCACATGCCCATAACGCGCGACCAGCAAGAGCAACACAACGCCCACGGCATAAAGAGGCCAGGAAAAGCGTGCAATGACGCGAATATCAATCAACGCCACGGAAAGCATCAAAACCAGTCCGAACGCGAACCGCAAGGCGTGCCGGTTCGCGTAGGGCTCGGCCGAACCGCCGCCCACGGAATAGAGCGCGCCGTAACCGACCGCGGCAAGCACGCATAGAAGAATTACGAAAAGCCAGTTGATCTGCCAAAGTTTGGCAGTAATTCCGAACGAAGTTTCGCGCCAAAGCCGTTCTTGCATCAGGCGTGGCTCTCTTCTGCAAGACGGGGTTGCGGCGCGTTTTGACGCTCGGCCGGATTCCGCCGCAAAACCTCCAGCATAATATCGCGCGCGATGGGTGCCGCCGCCTCCGCCCCGGCGTTGCCGTGTTCCACCACAACCGAAAGGGCATAGCGCGGCGCCTCAAAAGGCGCGAAGGCAACGAACAACGCATGCGGACGAAACTCCCACGGCAGCCGCGCGGAGTTGAAATTGCCGTGTTCGCGAAGCTCGCGCGCAACGCGCCGGATTTGCGTCGAACCCGTTTTGCCCGCAAGCTCGACACCGTTGAAATTGATGCGCGCGAGCGGCGCGGTGCCGCCGGGCTCGTTCACCACCGCCCACATGCCCGCGCGCACCGCTTCCAGCCAATGCGGATGCAACGCGAGCTCCGGCCAATCGGAAGCGGAAGAGCCGGGTTGCAGCACCCCGTTGACGGTGCGCACCAAATGCGGCTGTACGGCTCGGCCGGAAGCGATGCGCGCCACCATCGTCGCAAGCTGCAAAGGCGTAATCTGCAGAAAGCCTTGGCCAATTCCGTGCACAACCGTATCGCCCATGTTCCACCGATAACCATGGGCAATGCGCCAGGCGCGGTTCGGAACAAGGCCACGGCGTTGCTCCGGCAGTTCGATGCCGAGTTTCACCCCAAGGCCGAAGCGCTCCGCCATCGCGGCGATGCGATCAATTCCCGCCCGCCGTGCCGTTTCGTAAAAGAACACATCGCAGCTGTTCTTGATGGCGCCGCGCAAATCCAGTGACCCATGGCCGCCTTTTCGCCAGCAGTGAAAACGCATATTGCCGAGATCCAGGTAACCGGGGCAGAAAATGCGGTCGGTCGGCGAAAGCACGCCCGCCTCCAAGGCACTCAGCGCCACCACCATTTTGAATGTGGAACCGGGCGGGTAAACTCCGGCCACGGCTTTGTTGATCAGCGGCGTAAGGCGGTTTTTCGTCCACTCAATCCATTGCGCTTGGGAAACACCCGAATTGAACAGACTCGGATCGAACGAAGGGCTGGTGGCCATCGCAAGCACTTCGCCGTTTTGCGCATCCAACACCACGGCCGAAGCGCTTTCATCGCCCAGCCGCTCCACCACCGCTTGTTGCAATCCGGCATCGATCGTGAGGCCGATTTCCGCCCCCGGCACCCCATCCTGCCGCTCCAGCTCGCGGATCACGCGGCCGATCGCATTGACTTCCAATTGCACAACGCCCGCGCGCCCGCGCAAACTCCGATCTTCGGCTTTCTCCAAACCGGCTCGGCCAACGCGCATGCCCGGCAGCGCCAGTGTCGGATCATCGGCCACGTCGTTTTCATTCGGAGGGGCCACATAACCCACCACATGCGCCAAAGTCGGGCCGAATGGATAAAGCCGCGTGGTCCCCGCATCGACGACAATTCCGGGCAAATCCGGTGCGTTCACCTCAATCCGCGCCATTTCCTCCCAGCTCAGAAACTCGCGAACGGTGACCGGAATGAAACGGCGATGCCGGCGCACTTCGCGCTCGATGCGGGCGCGTTCATGCTCTGCCAGCGGCACCAGGCGCGAAAAGTTATCCAGCGTGGCGGCCACGTCGTCGGTCTGCTCGGCAATCAAGAGCGCGTGCCAATTCATATGGTTGGCGGCAATTGCGATCCCGAACCGATCCACAATCCTGCCGCGCGGCGGCGCAATCAATCGGGCGGAAATGCGGTTGCTTTCGGCCGCAAGCTTATAGCGGTCGCTATCGATGACTTGGAGCTGATAAAGCTTCGCGGCAAGCGCGCCGAAGGTGGCAAGCTGAACCCCGCTTAAGACCAGCGCTCGGCGTGTAAAGACGCTCACGCGTTTGGTATCTCGCTTCACGGCACCACCAGAAACGCCTTTTCGCTCACGCAAGTTCCGGGGCGGCGGGGCCGCGATGCGCCCGGATGAAGAGAAGTGCAAGACCGGGATAGAAACCGATCCCTAGGCAAGCTTCAATCACCGCCGGCGCGAAGGGGAACACGGTTGCCCGCAAGGCGCAGACCAGCGCCCAATCGAGCAGCGCGGAAACCAGCGCAAGGGCGGAAAAAACCAGCCAGACCACCGCAAAGCCTTGGCGGGTCAAAAACCGCCGCCAGCGGAACACAAAACCCTGGACCAAAAGCAAGGTCATGACGCTGACCCCGACAGGCGTGCCGCTCAAGAGATCGCTCACCAGCCCAAGCAGAAACACCACCGGTGGCGGCATCGCCTGCGGGCGATAGAGCGACCAAAAGAACGTCGAGGCCAGCAAAATTTCGGGCTGCAGCTCGGCCTGGGCCGGCAGCCCCAAAGGCGCGGCCAGGAAAAGCAAAGCCAGCCCGGCAAGGGCGGCCGGGAAGGCGCGGCGCGCCGCCGCATCAAGCCGGCGCCAAAGGCTCGGGCGGGGGCGGATTCCCGGGCGGCGCTCGTCCATGCCTATCGCCGCTCCGCCAAAGGCCGCAGCACGCCGCCCCCGGCAACCGGCGGGCCGGAACGGTTGTGCGAAAGCCCGCGCGCCGGCAGCCGCATCGTGGCTTCCGGGGGCAAAATGCCGGAAAGATCGTAGTCGAACACGCGCACCACTTCCAGCCGATCGAGCTCGGCAGCGGGCACCACCGCAGGCGTATTGGGGGCAATGTAATGCACGGTCCCCACCGGCAAATTGGCAGGAAAGGCATTGGCCTCCGCCGCGGTCACCACTCTTTCCCCCTCGGCCGGCGGGCTCCCTTCCGGCCAGTAAAGCAGCCGCGGCAAGGGGCCGTTGGTTCCCGCCAGAATCGCGCGCGCCCGGCTTTGCTCCAACACAACGGGCACGCGGCTGTTCATATCGGTAATCAGCAGCACGCGGGCGCTGCGGGCGCCCAC
>JAIMBF010000096.1 GCA_023511585.1 Terriglobia bacterium | reverse complement strand
CTCGCCGAGGCCCAGGTGCGCGTTGTCTGCAAGGACGTCGGCGGCTCGTTCGGGATCAAGGTGCACGTCTACGCCGACGAAATGGCAACTGCTGCTTTGGCCAAAATCTTGCGCCGGCCGGTGAAATATGTGGCGGATCGCGTCGAGAGCTTTCTCACCGACATCCACGCGCGCGATCATCGCTGCAAGGGTCGGATCGCGGTTGCCAAGGACGGCACCATTCTGGCCTTTGAGATTGATGATCTCACGGGCATCGGCCCGTACTCCGTTTATCCGCGCACCAGCGCGATCGAGGCCAATCAAGTCGTCAATCTCGTCGGCGGCCCGTATGCGGTAGCCAACTACCGTGCCCGCGCGCGCGTGGCGTTCACCAATCGCAATGTCATGTGCCAGTACCGTGCCGTCGGCCATCCGATCGCATGCTCCGTCACCGAAGGGCTTGTTGATCTTGCCGCGCGCAAACTCGGCATGGACCCGATCGAAATCCGCCGCCGCAATCTGATCCGCGACGACGCTTATCCCACGCAATCGGCAAGCGGCATGAAGTTTGAAGCGCTGTCGCACCACGCGACGCTCGCAAAGCTCCTGAGCATGATCGATTATGCGGGGCTGCGCGCCGAACAGGCGCGGCTCAGGGCGCAGGGCATTTATCGCGGTATCGGCTTTGCGACGTTCATTGAAATTACCAATCCGAGCGCAGCGTTCTACGGCGTCGGCGGTGCGCGCATCTCTTCGCAGGATGGTGCCGTGGTGCGGCTTGACGCGGCCGGCGGCGTGATTTGCCAGGCGGGTGTCACCGAACAGGGACAGGGAACGGAAGCGGTTATTGCCCAAATCGTTGCGAGTGCGGTCGGCGCGCCTTTGGACAAGGTGCGGGTGATCCTCGGCGACACGGACAACACGCCTTATGGCGGCGGCACATGGGCCTCGCGCGCAACCGGCATCGGCGGTGAGGCGGCTTGGCGTGCCGGCGTGGCGCTGCGCGAGAACATTTTGAAGGTCGCCGGCATCATCCTACAGGCCGACCCGGCGGTTCTCGACATCGCGGACGGAGCCGTGATCGACGCGGAGAAGCGCCCGCGCGTGGGTCTCGATGAAATCGCCCGCATCGTCTATTTCCGGCCGGATACGTTGCCGGCGGATTTCCAGCCTGAGTTGATCGCGACGCGACACTATGCGCCGAAACAATATCCCTTCGCCTTCACCAACGGTATGCAAGCCTCATGGCTTGAAGTCGATCCACGCACAGGCTTCATCAGATTGCTTGACCATTGGGTGGTGGAAGATTGCGGGACGGTGATTAACCCGCAACTCGTGGACGAACAAATCCGCGGTGGGGTCGTGCAAGGGCTCGGCGCCGCGCTCTACGAGAAATGCCTCTACGACGAGCGGGCGCAGATGCTGAACGCGAATATGGCTGACTATCTCGTGCCGATGGCCGCCGACATGCCGGATATCCATGTTGCCCATGTCGAGACGCCCACAGCGGAATCGACGCTCGGCGCCAAAGGCGCGGGCGAAGCCGGCACGGCGGGCGCGGCGGCGGCGGTTGTCAATGCCGTCAATGATGCGCTGGCCCCATTCGGCGTGACGATTTCGGAAATTCCCCTGACCCCTGAGCGCGTGCTCAAGGCGTTGGGGGTCGTCTGAGTGATACAACGACGGGAGGACATAGGACGATGAAAAACAACGGCTTAACCCGCCGGCAGGCAGTCGTGGCAACGGGCGCGGCACTTGCCTCGCCGTTTCTCTTCAACATCGCGCGGGCAGAAGCCGCCACCATCAAGGTGGGCTTTCCCGTCCCGCTGACCGGCCCCTACGGCGCCGAAGCGCAGGATCAGGTGCGCGCCGCGCAAGTCGCCATCGCCGAGTTCAACGAGACCGGCGGGCTCAAGGGCCGACGCGCCGAACTTTTGGTGCGCGACGACAAGCTGAATCCCGGCGAGGCTGCAACACGGGCGCTTGAGCTGATCGAGAGCGACAAAGTGGATTTCATTGTCGGCAGCCTCTCGGCCTCGGTGCAGCTCGCGGTCAACAACGTGACCAAGGTCCGCAAGGTTCTTTACAATTCCATCAGCCAGTCGGACGCGATCAACGAGGCAAAAGAATTCAGCCGCTACACGTTTCATGAGGCGCTCAATCCGCACATGACCGGCGGTGCGGTCGGCCGTTATGCCTTTTCCAAATACGGCAAGAGGGTCGTCTTCCTCTCTGCCGATTATGCCTACGGCCACGAGATGGTGCGGGGTTTTCAAGCCGTCGGCAAGGCGATGGGCATCGAAACGCTTGCGGACATCCGTCATCCGCTCGGCGCTACCGACTTTTCCGCTCTGCTGCCGCGGATCCAGGCGCTCAAACCCGACGTCCTGGTAATCAGCAACTTCGGCCGTGACCAGCAGATTGTGCTCAAGCAGGCCACCGACTTCGGGCTGAAGAAAAGCATGAAGATTGTGGCACCCATTCTGCTCTACACCGCTCGAATAGCCGCCGGCGCGAAAGCCTTTGAGGGTGTCGTGGGCGGCACCTCGTATTACTGGGGCCTGGAAAAGACCATACCCTCAGCCAGGGCGTTCAACGATCGGTTCCGTAAAATGTACAACGGGCGCTTGCCCTCCGACTACGGCTCGCTCGCCTATGCGGGGGTGAAGACCTTCCTCATGGCGGCGCGGCAGGTGGGAACCACCGATCCGGAGGCCGTGATTCCGGCGATGGAAGCGCTGAAATACGATTATTACAAAGGCCCGGAATACTATCGCAAATGCGATCATCAGGCGGTGCAATCGGTGCTCATCATCGAATCCAAGAACGCGCCGCCCGGCGATCCGGACGTGTTCAACATCCTCGCCATCGATCAGCTCAGCGAGGCCGATCTCCGCAGCTGTCAGGAACTCGGCTTCCACTGATCATCCTGCCTACACCGCGCAGACATCGTTCATAAACCGGAGCTCTCATGGCGGATTTGACGCTACAGCTTCTCGGGTTGCAGCTGTTCACCGGCATTGCATTGGGTGCGCTCTATGTGCTGCTGGCGATCGGCCTTTCGCTGATCTTCGGCATGTTGACCGTGGTCAATTTCGCGCATGGCGCGTTCTACATGCTGGGTGCTTATGTCGGGCTCTGGCTGCTCATGCACGGGGTCAATTTCTGGACGGCGCTGATCCTTGTCCCGCTTGCCATAGGCGCGCTCGGCCTTTTGGTCGAGCGCACCTTGATTCGGCCGCTTTACGGTCGTGGCCTTGATTATCCGTTATTGCTGACCTTCGGCCTGAGCTACATGATTGTGGAACTCGTGCGCGTCTTCTTCGGCAATACCGGCTACCCCGTGGATACCCCGGACGTCTTGCAAGGCGCAGTCGATATCGGGGTTGGTTATTTCCCGCTCTACCGCCTGTTTGTGATTGCGGCCACCGTTGTGGTCTTGGTCGGTCTTTGGCTGTTCTTGGAACGCACGAGCTTCGGCCTTATTGTGCGCGCCGGTGCGCGCGATCCTGAGATCGTGCGAATTCTCGGTGTGAACATCGCACGCGTTTGGCTGATTGTGTTCGGCATCGGCACCGGGCTTGCCGGCCTTGCAGGCCTGCTTGCTGCGCCCTTGCAGGGGGTGATCCCGGAAATGGGCGGGCCGATCCTTGCGGAGTCTTTCGTTGTCACCGTCGTGGGCGGCATGGGCTCGCTGCTCGGCGCCGTTGTTGCCGGGCTTCTGGTCGGAGTTGTTGTCAGCATGACTTCGCTCTTCGCGCCGGAGATGTCGCGCGTGGCGATTTTTGCGCTGATGGCGATTGTTCTTTTGCTGCGCCCGCAGGGATTTTTCGGTCGCGCGGGGCTGATGAGCTGAACATGCTGCTCGGATCCGCAACTTCCGTCGCCCCCGACACCTCCGAACGCATGCGCGGCTTTTTGTCTTTTGCGCAACGGCGCCGTGCGTGGCTGGCCGCCTTGTTCCTGATCCTGTTTCCGCTGGTCGCGCCTTTTAAGGCACTGGCGGCAATGATCCTGATCTATGGGCTCTATGCGCTGGGGTTTAACATTCTGTTCGGCTATCTTGGCCTGCTCTCCTTCGGCCATTCCGCCCTGTTCGGCACCGGAGCCTATTTCTGCGGCATCGCCATTACGCATTTCGGCCTGCCGTGGTGGGCGGCGTTGGCGCTCGGCGTGTTGGGCGGCGTGCTTGCCGCCGCAGCCATCGGCGCGCTCGCGATTCGCACGCTCGGCATCTATTTCGCAATGGTAACGCTCGCGCTCTCGCAATGCCTCTACTATCTGTTTTATGAAGCGACCGATTGGACCGGCGGCGAGAACGGCCTCACCGGTGTTAATGTGAAGACAATCAACCTGTTCGGATTTCATCTCGATTTCGTTAATCCGATTGTGCATTATTACGTCATAGCTGCCTTCGTCATCGTGGCGCTCTTTGCGCTCTCTCGTATCCTTGCTTCTCCCTTCGGTGCCGTTATCGAAGGCGTGCGTGAAAGCGAAGCGCGCGCACGTGCCTCCGGAATCGACGTGGCACGGGTTCGCTTTGTCACTTTCGTCGTCTCGGGCGCATTTTGCGGGCTCGCCGGCGCGTTGCTTGCGCTGCATCTTTCGATCGTGCCCATCGAGACGATGCATTACGACACATCGGGGCTTGCGGTGATGATGTGCCTGCTTGGCGGAATGGGAACGTTTTTCGGCCCCTTTATCGGCGCGGCCATTTTCCTGCTGCTGGAAAACCTGGTTTCGCTCTACACGGTGCACTGGCAGTTGATCGTGGGGGCTGCTTTTATTGCGTGCGTGCTGTTTTTCCCGCGCGGTGTCTGGGGTACGATTTTGCAGCGGAGCCGGACGTGAGCGGCGATATTATTCTGCGGACACACAACGTCTCCAAGCGTTTCGGGCGTCTCAATGCGCTAAACGGCGTGAGCGCGGAGTTCCGGCGCAACGTTATCACTTCCATCATCGGCCCCAACGGTGCGGGCAAGAGCACCTATTTCAACCTGCTTTGCGGTGCACTCCGCCCTTCGAGCGGCAGAATTGAGTTTGAGGGCCGGGATGTGACCGGGCTGCCGCAGCACCGTTTCGCCCATATGGGTATTGTGAAATCGTTCCAGATCACGACGCTCTTTCCGCAACTCTCGGCGCACGAAAACGTGCGGCTTGCAGCGCAGACGCGCGTGACGGTCTTTGACATGTGGCGCCCGCGCGCGTCGCTGAAAATGCTGAACGAACAGGCAGACTTTATTCTCGAGCGCGTCGGCCTCGGCCACCGACGCGATCGCCCGGCCGCACTGCTGGCGCACGGAGAGCAACGCGCGTTGGAGATTGCCGTCGCGCTTGCCAGCGAACCCAAGCTGCTGTTGCTCGATGAGCCTACCGCCGGCATGAGCCCGCAGGAGACGCGGGAGATGATGGACCTTATCGTCCGTCTCGCCGCCGAGCGCACGATCATCTTGGTGGAACACAAAATGAAGTTGGTGCTCGGCATCAGCGACTGGCTGATTGTGCTCCATCACGGCGAGTTGCTCGCTGAAGGCGCTCCGGACGACATCAAGCGCAACGAGCTGGTCAAGCGTGTTTATCTCGGGCAGAGGGACCACTGAACCATGCTCAAGATTCGCGACCTGGAAGCGTGGTATGGCACAAGTTATGTGCTGCAAAAGGTCGACATCGACGTCGAGCGCGGCGAAATCGTCTGCCTGATCGGTCGCAACGGCGCGGGCAAGACGACGACGCTGAAATCGGTGATCGGGCTAGTTGAGAAAGTGCGCGGCAGCGTAATGTTCGAAGGCGAGGAAATGCTGAACTTGCCTGCGCACGCCCGCTTTCATCGCGGCCTGGCTTATGTTCCGGAAGAGCGGCGCATCGTTCCGGGTCTTGACGTGCGCGATAATCTTCGGCTCGGGCTCATCGCTTCGAAGCTGAAGCACCGCGAAGCCGAGCTGGTTGCGGAAGCAACGAAGATTTTTCCGCGCCTGGCCGAACGCATCAACCAGAACGCGATCACGCTTTCCGGCGGTGAACAGCAGATGCTGGCCATTGCACGCGCGCTGATCGCACGGCCGAAGCTTATTATGTTAGACGAACCCTCCGAGGGCATTATGCCCGTGCTGGTTGACGAGATGTTCGATCTGTTCCGCCAACTCAAGGCGCAAGGCGTGACCATCCTGCTTGTGGAACAGAATGTCGAACGCGCACTCAGCGTCGCCGATCGTGCCTATGTCATTGACCATGGCGTCATCGTTCACCACGCCTCGGCCGAAGCTTTGCTCGCCGATGCCGAGATTCAGGAAAAATATTGTGCGGTATGAAGCGCCGCGCGCCGGAACCGGATGACATGCGGGCCGGAGCCTTAGCCACCCTGCAGGGTGCGTGCCGCCCTGTTCTCAATGACCGTGAGAGGAGTGTTTCATGAAGCTCGGATTTTTTACCATGCCGATCCACCCGCTTGGCCGCGACTGGCGCGAAACGCTCAGGGAAGACCAGGAAGCGTTTTTGCTTGCGGATTCTCTGGGGTTCAGCGAAGGCTATGTCGGTGAACATGTCACCGACCTTGCTGAAAATATTACGTCGTCGGCGATGTTTCTCGCAACTCTTGCCGGCCGAGTCAAGAAAATGCGGCTCGGTACCGGCACCGTCAATATCCCTAACACACATCCTGCCCATGTCGCCGGGCAAATCGCGATGCTTGACCATTTGCTGGACGGTCGGTTGAATTTCGGCATCAGCCCCGGCGGGTTGCTTTCGGATGCGGAAATCTTCGGCAACCTTGATGCCGACCGCAATGCGATGTTTCTGGAAGGCATCGAAGCGGTTCTCAAGCTCTGGACCACGGACCCGCCCTATGACATCGCCGGCCCGACTTGGACGCTCTCCACCCGGCGCACGTTGATGGCGGAGATCGGCCAGGGGATCGTGCCTCGGCCTTTGCAGAAGCCGCATCCGCCCATTATCGTGACCGCCGTTGCGCCTTTCTCGAAAGGTGTCACCGCCGCCGCTGCGCGCGGTTGGGATCCGATCTCCGCGAATTTCCTCTTGCCCAAATGGGTCGCGACGCATCGCAAAAGCTACGAGGAAGGGTGCCGCAACGGCGGAAGGCCTGTGGATTTCAACCAATGGCGCGTGGCCAAGAGCATTTTCGTCGCCGATAGCCCCGAAGTTGCGCAGGATTACGTGCTGGGGCCGAAGAGTCCCTACCGGCACTACTACAAATCTCTTTTTACCAAGCTCGTCAAAGGCGGCCGGAGCAATCTCTTCAAGGAAGACCCCAAGATGCCGGATGAGGCGCTCGATTTTGAGCGTGTGTTCCGGCAACTCACGATCTGGGGAACGGCGGAGGAGGTTGTGGAGAAGCTTCTCGCCTTCCGTGAAGAGGTCGGTCCTTTCGGCACACTGCTCTATGCCGGCCATGATTGGGTCGACGCCGATCTTGCGCGCCGCTCGATGATCCTCTTGGCCGAGAAGGTGGCGCCGAAGCTTGCGAGCGCCATCCCTCAGGCCTCGGCGGCATGAATGCGGCCATGAAACCGGCCGATGCCCGGCGGGTGGGACTGGTCGGGCTCGGCATTATGGGTTCGGCCTACGCCGTGAACCTTCTCAAGCACGGCTTTGTGGTGTTTGGCTTCGATATCGCCGCGCCGGCCCGCGAGCGGCTCGCCGAAGCGGGCGGGCAGCCGTTGGAAAGCGCCACAGCCGTCGCCGCTGCCGCCGATTGCCTGCTTCTGGCGCTGCCCTCTCCCGATGTGCTCCGTGCGGTTGTGCGCGAAATTGCGCCCAGCCTGCGGAAGGGCATGGTGGTTTGTGAGATGGGCACCTTCGCGCTGGAAGACAAAGAAGCCGCGCGCGCGGAGGTTGAAGCCACAGGCGCGGTTTTGCTCGACAGTCCCGTCAGCGGGACCGGTGCGCAGGCAGCGGCAGGCGACCTTGTTATTTTTGCGAGCGGCAATGCAACGGCCTGCGCCGAGATGGAGCGCGTGTTTGCCGCAATTTCGCGCAAGGTGATTTACGCCGGTGCGTTCGGCGCCGGCATGAAGCTTAAATGCGTCGCTAATCTGCTGGTCTCGGTGCACAACCTTGCGACGGCGGAAGCGCTCTGCCTCGCGGAGCGTGCCGGCCTCGATGTGCAGACCACGATCGCGGCCGTTCGCGAAGGCGCCGGCAATTCCCGCGTGTTCGAGCTGCGCGGCCCGCTGATGGCGTCCGGCCGCTACGAGCCGGCAACGATGAAGCTCGCAGTACACTTGAAAGACCTTGCCGTCATCAAGGCGTTCGCGGAAGCGGTTGGTGCGCCTACACCGCTGCTGGATGCGAGTACACCGTTTTACCACACCGCGGTTGCCGAGGGCCGCGGGCAGCAAGACACTGCAGCGCTTTACGAAGTGCTGAAGAGCAT
>JAIMBF010000095.1 GCA_023511585.1 Terriglobia bacterium | reverse complement strand
AAAGCAAATTTGAAAACGCGAACGGCTTTGCCGTCAATGCCGAAGGCATGTTTGTCTCCGGCGTTTTCATTTTTCGGAATGTAACGATCACGCGCGGTTCGGTCAATTTGGGCTTTGCCCAAGTCGCCCGCCTGTTGGACGATCTCACATCTTGGCCCCAGGGCATCGTGCTCAACGGCTTTGTTTACAACGGCTTCATCGGCCAGGCCTCCACGCGCGCGGAGGAAAGATTGCAATGGCTCGACAAACAAAGCCCGGAGCACAGCGGCAAGGCCAAAAACCCGCGCGAATTTCGGCCGCAGCCGTGGCAGCAACTGCGCAAAGTCTTGCGCGATGACGGGCATTACGAAGACGCGCGCCGGGTGATTATCGCCTTTGAAGAGCGCAAGCGATCCTGCGGCGTCATCGGCGAGGTCTCGCCGCCCCCCACGCCGTTCTCGGCGCCGTGGCTTCGCAGCCGCGCGGCGCGCATCGCCCATTGGCTTTACGGCAAACTTGCCGGCTACGGCTATCGCCTTGGCCGCCTGATCGCGATCTCCGTCGTGCTATGGATCTGCAGCAGCTTGGTTTTCCTCTACGGAGAAACCCATAACGTTTTCGTACCGATCGGCGCAACCCAAAACGGGTTCTTTGAAAAACCCGCCGATGATGCTTGTAACCCCGAGAAAAACCGGAATGTGGATTGGATCACTTGCGCCCATCTATCGCCCGGTTACCCCGCGTTTCATGCACCGCTTTATGCGCTGGATGTCTTGCTGCCGTTTTTCAATCTGAGCCAATCCAACCACTGGGCGCCGCTCAATCCCGGCAAAGCGCCGACTGCCAAAGTTCAAGTTCTGGCGTGGGTGATGCAAGCGGTCGTTTGGTTCGATGCTCTGCTCGGCTGGATTGCGGGGGTCGCGTTCATCGCCACGGTCACAAGCGTTGCGCGGCGCAGCAATGAATTGTGGTAACGCACGCATTTCCCGCGCTTCATCATTCCTTATGTCCAACGCTAAGCAGAGCCGGGCCGCTAAAGACCTTTCGTCAATTCTCTTGCGAAATCCTCTCGTTTCGCCCTAGGCTCGATGGGCCATCCGCATCCGTTGAGGTCCGTATGCAGGCAAGTGGCCAACCATCGCAGGGTGAGCCCGGCTCGGGCATTCGGTTTCCCCCTCTTTATGAGGCGCGCTTCGTCTTCGCCAGCCAAGAGCTTGCGCGGTTTCAGCGTTTCCCAGGCTCCGCCTGGCGCGGCGCATTTGGAACGGCACTGAAACGTCTGGTTTGCACCATGCATCTGCGCCCGTGCCCGGGTTGCCCGTTGCTCGGTGTCTGCCCGTTTCCGCAAATCTTTGACCCGCCCGCCGACCCGGAAACCGCGCGGCATGGCCTCTCCCGGCTGCGCATGCCGCCCTACGTGCTGGACCCGCCGGAAACGCCGCGCGCGGGCTTCTTTGCGGCGGGCGAGCCCATACCGGTCACCTTGCGGCTCATCGGCGAGGCCGGCCGGTTCGGCGCTTACGCCGCCCTCGCCCTGGTGCAAGCGGCCGAGCGCGGCATCGGCCCGGACCGGGCGCGGCTTACGCTGCTTCATGGCAACGGCGAAAGCGCTCCGCCGAGGCTTCATCGGCTGGAACTTCCGCTGCCGCCGCTTCCGCCGGGGCCGATCTCGGTCCACTTCACCACACCGTTGCGCCTGAAAATTGAGAACGACCTTTGCACCCCGGCAAACCTCACCCCGGCGCACGTGCTCGGCGCCGCGGTGCGCCGGTTTTCGCTGGCGTGCATGCATGATGCAGGCTTGCCGCCGGAGGCGGATTTTCGCGCCCTGAAGCAAGCGATGCAAACACTCCGTTGGGAAGAGACGAGCCTGCATTGGTGCGAAACCACGCGACGGAGCCAACGCCAAGGCACGCTGATGCGCCTCGGCGGTATTGTCGGCCAGGCGCGGCTGGATCTCGCGCCGGCGCCCGCGCTTTGGCCGTTTCTGTGGTTTGCCCAGTGGCTGCATCTCGGCAAAGCCGCGACCATGGGGTTTGGCCGAATTCGGCTGAACACCTCGTGATGGAAGCGGATCCGGCACACTATTCCCGCCGTATTCTGCTCGCCGTAACCGGGCTGAGCCCGCAAGTCGTTACGGAAACGCTCTGGGCGCTGGCCGAGCGCCGGCCGCCTTTCATCCCCACCGAAGCGCATGTGCTCACCACCCGCGAAGGGGGAGAAAGAATACGCCGCATGCTGCTCGAAGCACCCGGGCCGGGGCGCCCCAGCGTCATGCAAGCGCTTGCCGATGAGTTGGGGCAGCCGGCGATCGCCACCTTGATCACACCGGATTCCATCCGTCTCCTGTGCGGCACGGACGGCACGCCGCTCAGCGATATCCTGACCGAGGCCGACAACATCGCAGCCGCGGACGCCATTGCGGAAGCCATTCGCGCGCTCACGGCAGATCCCTCGGCCGCGCTGCATGTCTCCCTCGCCGGCGGGCGCAAAACCATGGGGGTCTTTGCGGGCTTTGCGCTCTCGCTGTTCGGGCGACCGCAAGATCGGCTTTCGCACGTGCTGGTACCCGAGCCGTTTCAAAACCATCCGGAATTCTTCTTTCCCTCGCGCGTGCCGCGCCGCTTGCGCAGCCGCGAGAACGAGCCCGTTTCCACCGCGGAAGCCACGGTGGTGCTGGCCGAGATTCCGTTCTTGCGGCTCCGCGAGGCGATCGCGCCGGCGGATTTGGTGCGCTCCGTCGGTTTTGCGAGCGCGGTGCAGCGACTGCAGCGTCGCTTTGAGCCCCCGCGCTTGGTTTTTGATCTCCGCGAGGGAGTGGTTCGTGCGCACGGCGAAATCTTGCGGCTTACGCCCAACATCGCAGGTTTCCTGCTCTGGTTGGCGGAACTTCGCCGCGCCGGGGAAGATCTCAACTGGCGGTCCGCCGATGTGGGCGCGTTTCTGCGCGCCATCGCGGCCTTTCCAAGGGCCGAGGCAGCGGTGGCCGCGGCAAAGCGGGCGCTTCGCGACGGTTTCGAGATGAATTACGTGGCCGAGAAGAAAGCCCGGCTCAACAAACTTGTTGCCGCAGCAATCGGCCCGGCTGCGGCACTATATCGGGTGGAGACAATCGGCCGGCGCCCGCACAGCCGCTATCGGCTCGCCACTCCGCCGGATTGCATCACCATCATCCCCGCCCGGGCTTCTGCAGGATGAACAGGATGGAAGACCATGCCGAATCTTCCCAGCATTGAAGAAGTTGCCGTCGCCGCACTCCTGCACGATCTCGGCAAACTCGGCCAGCGCGCGCACGAGAGCGATTGCCGGCTGCCCGATGCGGTGAAACCGCGGGAGTCCGTTTTGCTGCCGAAGGATCCCCGAAGCGGCAACTATTCCCATTGGCACGTGCTTTGGACCGACGCGTTTTTCGACGCGCTGGAACAGGACGGCGTCGCATTTCCGAGCGGGCTTAATCGCGATCGCGTGCGGGATCTGGCCGTGTATCACCATCGGCCGCAGGATGGCCCGACCACGCTGATTGCCGTTGCCGACCATCTCTCCGCCGGGCTGGATCGCAAGGTGAAAGATCAGAAGGCCGAAGCAAATCCGGCCGAGCGGACGAATTTCCGCCGCATCACGCTAAAAGCGCTGCCGCCCGGTATCGACCTCGGCTTGGGAAACCCGGCCACCGCCTTCTACCCGGCAAGGCCGCTCACCACCGAAGCGCTGATTCCGGAAACAGGCAGCCCCGATGGCCAAGGCCAAGAACGCGGCTATACCGGGCTCTGGAAGGTTTTCAAACGCGACTTCGCGAAACTCGCGAACGCCGCGGGCGATGCGCCGCATCTCTTCGAGCCGGCGCTGATCGCGCTTTCCGAATCCTGCCTCTGGTCGGTGCCTTCATCGACGATCGATCAGCCCGACGTTCCCCTGCACGATCACAGCCTTTCGGTGGCGGCCATTGCGGCCTGCCTCTATGCGCACCACCAGGCGCGCGGCGAGTTGGAAAACGCCGAGGCGATCCAAGACCTCAAACGCCCGAAATTCCGCCTGCTGGAAGGGGATCTCTCCGGCATTCAAGCAAGCCTGTTCCGGCTGAAAAGCGAACAGGTCCAGGGCACCGCGCGCATCTTAAGGGCGCGGAGCTTCTTGCTCGCGGCGTTGATGGAAGCGATGGCGCTCCGCTGCCGTGAGGCGTTGGGGCTGCCGGCCTCCTGCATTTTGCTTGCGGCCGGTGGGCGGTTTCGCATGCTGCTGCCGGAGCGGCCCGGAATTGCCGAGCAAATCGAGGATTTGCGCCAGGAAACCGAGGCGTGGCTCGCCCCGCGCTGGTGCGGCGATATCGCCGTCAACCTCGCGCTCACCGAGCCGTTTGCGCCGGAAGAATTCCATCGCAATCGGCTCGGCGCTTTGTTGGCGAAATCGGATCTGGCCCTGGATGAGGCCAAACATGCGCCGCTTCGGCATTATTTGGCCCAGCATCAGAACGGGGTGATCCAAGCCTCGTTCGATCTCGCGCGGGGCGCTTGCGCGACTTGCGGCGTCCGCCCGGCAACGCACGAAGAACGCCGTGATGACGGCGAGAGCGTTTGGCGCTGTAAGCCGTGCGACGAAGCCCGCCGCATCGGCGCGGTGCTGCCGAAGGCGGCCGGGTTTTTGCTCTGCAAGCCCGGCCGCTACCCCGACCACGGCGAGGTGCTCGGCGACCTGCTCGGGCATTATGAATTGCGCATCGCCAAGGACGCCACTGAGATTTTGCCTTCCGGGAGCAATCGCGCGGCGGTGCGGCTTGCCATCCGTTTTCGCGACGCGGCGGCATCGGCGGCATCGGCCGCGCCGGACGTGCTCGCCGCGCCCCGGTTCATGGCCAATTACGTCAAGGTTCTGGAAAACCCGGAAGACCCCCGTTTTGCGGATCTCTCGGAAGAAGACCGGAAAGCGGCGGAGGCCGGCGGGGTCATGCCGTTCAGCCACCTCGCCGCTTTGGCGCGGGAGGAGGTGGAGGGTCGCTGGGTCGGCCGGCCGCTGCTGGCCGTGCTGAAAGCCGATGTGGATCGGCTGGGCTTCGTCTTCTCCCGCGGGCTTGGCGCCGACCGTACGCCGGGCCGCGTTGCCGCGCTCTCTCGCCTCATGGACGGGTTTTTCGCCGGCTCTCTCACCGAATTGCTGCGGCGCAAATTCCCCGAAACCTACACCGTCTATGCCGGGGGCGATGATCTGCTGCTGATTGCGCCCTGGCGACAGGGCATTGAGCTGGCCATGGCGCTCAACGAGGAATTTCGCACATTTGTCGCCGGCAATCCGAATCTCACGCTCTCTGCCGGCATTGCTTTGGTGCATGCGGATCAGCCGCTCAACCGCGCGGTGGATGAGGCCGAAGAGCGGCTCGAGGCCGCAAAAACCGCCGGGCGCAACCGCATCAGCCTGATCGTGAAGGAGCCCGTTCGTTGGGATGAGCTCCGCCGCGCCTGGGCGGAGGCGGGGTGGCTGAACGCAGAGGTGCGCCAAAAACGCCTCGGCACCTCGGTGCTTCACCAGATGTTGCGGTTCGATGATCTGCGCCGCCGCGCGGAAAACGGCGAAATCGCCGCGGCGCGCTGGCTGCCGCTTTGGAGTTACGCCAAAGCCCGGCTGGCCGAACGGCTGAAATCCGACCCGTCGGCAGAGGCGCTCTGCACGCGTTTGGACCTGCTGATCCGCGGCGAACGTCTGGGCAAGGAAGTCCCGGCGCGGCTGCCCATCAGCATTGCCTTGTGGCGAAACCGCTAGAAAGGAGGGGAACATGCCAAACCATCCGCAACATCCGCAATTCGGCCGCGGCCCCGGCGGCGGCCATCACAGCGGCAACGCAAACCAGGCCGCTTTTCAGCAGGTCCTGGCCCCGCCAACCGCGCGCTTCCAATATTTTAGCGATAAAGACCGCAAAACCCCGCGCCCGGAGATTTTCGACAAAGACGCGCGCGATGCCGGCGCCAAGCTCGCCGGAATTCCGCCAAGCCAGCTCCGGCGCTTCTATGCGGAGACGACGGCGCTCAAGCGGCAATTGGAACTGACGAGAGACGCGACGAAAGACTCATCGCTTTCGGACGAAGCCGTCCGCGCGCGGCTGCACCTTCTCAAAGCGCGCGCCGCCTATACCTGGGCTCGGCACAAGAACGACAAGAGTCACCAGGATTACGAAGAGCTGGCGCGCTTCTTCACCCTCCATGCGGAATCGGTGCAGGGCAAGGATGATTTTCTCCACGGCTTTCAACCGTATTTCGAGGCGGTGATCGCCTATCACGCCGCCGCAAGCGCTTCGGAATAAGGCGGGAAAGGAGCATGACCGATGCCTGAAATCAAAGAATTCGGCCGGGTTACCGGGGAAGGGCGCATTCATTTGCTCTCCGGCCTGCATATCGGCGCGGGGAAGGACAGCGTGGAAATCGGCGGCACCGATAGCCCCGTGATCAAGCACCCGCATACCGGCGAGCCCTACATCCCCGGCTCTTCCATCAAAGGCCGCGTGCGCTTTTTGCTCGAATGGGCGCTCGGCAAAGTGCGGCAAGACGGCAAGCCCTGGGGCGCGGAAGGCAACAACCCCCGCAACGGAAATCAAACCTGGGAGCCGAGCGATCCGATTTTGCGCATCTTCGGCAATGCGCTCAAAGCGGAAGACTGGCAGGGCGGGCCGACGCGGCTGATCGTGCGCGATGCGCCGCTCGTGCCCTCTTGGGTGGACACAATCGTTGGGGCGGGCCTGCCGCTCACCGAAGAAAAAACCGAAGTGGTGATCGACCGCATCCAAGGCAAAGCCCTGGAAGGCGTGGGCCCGCGCACCATCGAACGCGTTCCCGCCGGCGCCGAATTCGATTTCAATTTTAGCTTCCGCCTCTACAGCGTGGATGGTGACGAAGCCAAAGGCGATATCGACTGCCTGAATTGGTGGCTTGCCGGGCTTGGCCTCTTAGAGCAAGACGCGCTTGGCGGCTCCGGCAGCCGCGGGTACGGGCGCATCCGGTTCGAGCATCTCACGCTTCACTACAAGGGTACCGGCTACCCGCTCGAAGAACGCTTCCGCATCAACCGCGTGGAACAAACCGCTCCGTCCATCTGGAGGCCCGCGTAAGCCATGCCCGCCTACCGATTACGGCTGGAGCTGAAAGGCCCGTTCGGCACGCCCTTCAACTCCGGCACGCTCTTCGGCCATCTGTGCTGGGCCTATCGGCGCCGCTTCGGTGAGCCGGCCCTGGAACAATGGCTGGAGAAGTTGCCGCAAGCGCCCTTTGCGATTTCGGACGCATTCCCGGCCGATCATCTGCCGCGCCCGGCCTTGCGCCCGCCGCCGCTGCCGGAAAACCTTCCGGCGAAAGAGCTGGAAAAAGCGAAAGACAGATCCAAACTTGCCTGGATTCCGCTGTCGCGCTGGCGGGAGTTGCGCCGAGACACAACGGCGGAGGCGCTGCAGAACGCCGCCGCCACGCCCGCCCTCGCCAAGCGGGCACGGCTTGCGCACAACACCATCGATCGGCGCAGCGGGCACACGCCGGAGACCGCCGGGCTCTGGTTCGCCGATGAATTTTGGCCCGAAGCCGGCACAAAGCTGGATGTCTATGTCGATGTGCCGGCCGATCAAGCCGACGAAGCTTTGCTGCGGGACTTGTTCGAAGACGTCGGCCGCGAAGGCTTCGGCCGCGATGCCAATCTCGGCCGCGGCCAGTTCGTGGTGGCGGAGATCGAGAGGGATCTCCGCTGGCTCACGGAGCGCCCCAACGCCGCCGGCACGCTGTGGCGCATGAGCCTTTCGCACGGCGTGCTGACGCCGAACATGCAGCGGCCGCGTTACAAACTCGCCGGCCATTTCGGCAAGCTCGGAAGCGCCGCCATGGGCGCAGGGGTGCGGCCTTGGAAACGGCCGCTGCTGCTCACGCGCCCGGGAATGGTCTTTCAGCCGCAAGACGAAGGCCCCTTCGGCCGCTGGATCCGGAGCGTGCATCAAGACCGCGCGGAAATCGGCCACAACGGGTTTCACTTCACAATTCCGTTCATCGTGGCGGGGAGGGCTGGATGAGCACACCGAGAAAATTCCTGGCCGTGCCGCTCACACCGATTCATATCGGCGACGGCACCGAGCTCTTGCCCGATCACTACCGGTTGCGGGAGTGTTCCGAGGAGCAGTTTCTGGAGCTCTTTGAGCCGGCCGAGGTGCTGGCCGCGATGCAGCCGGGAGAGCGGGCGCAATTCATCAGGCTTTTGGGAAGCGGCCAATTGCCCAGAATGCACGAACTGCTGCAGCAACGCGTGCAGCAGGGGCATGTGCGCATGCGTATCCCGGTTTCCCGCACCTCCTACGGCGAATTGCGAAAGGCGCTTTCGGGCACCCAGCGGTTCGGCGCCGTGCAGCCCTTCATCCGCAGCGGCCTCAAGCCCTTCATTCCGGGCAGCTCCAT